>CAXUEB010000163.1:0-9231 GCA_964249775.1 uncultured Spirosoma sp. | reverse complement strand
ATTCGGGTGTTTACAGGACTGGGAGCCGCCTTGTTTGGGTTAAGTTTGTTTGTTGGACTGGCGCTGCTGGTGGGTTGGCTGATGGGCGCAATCGTCGTTCGCGGCTGGGCGGTGGTAAGCTGGACAATAGGCATGGCAACCAGCCTGAATCTGCTGTTCTTGGGCGTACTGGGTGAGTATTTAGGTAAATTATTCATGGCCTACAGCGGCCTGCCGCCGTATGTGGAAAAGAAGAAAGGGAAGGAGTAAGGTGTAACAGGTGTAAGGTAGAACGTACACCTGTTACACCTTACTCCTTCTCTTCCTTACCCCTTTCTTATGATAGGTCGTTCGGACGAATATGAAAAGATGTTCCGGCTTGAAGGTCGGCTTTGGTGGTACCGGCACCTGCACGAGCGCGTGGCCGAGGCCCTGCATGGGCGCTTTGGGGCGCGCCGGGATGTTCGGCTGCTCGACGCGGGCTGCGGTACGGGCGGGTTGCTCTACTTTCTGCGGCAGCGGAACTACCAGAACCTGCGGGGCATTGATGGCTCGGCCGACGCGGTGGCGTTCTGCCACGAGCGTGACCTGGACGCGGCTTTGGTTAACCTAACTGAACTGGCTGAGTTTGAACCCGACGTGCAGTACGACGCCATTGTCTGCAACGACGTGTTTTGCTACTTTTCGGATGCTGACCTAACGCAATTGTTGACCCAATTCGCCCGGCGACTGGCACCCGGTGGTATCTTAATCAGCAACAACAACGCGTTCAACGTGTTTTGGGGACAGCACGATTTGGCGGTGGGGGCCAGTCGCCGGTTCGTGCGGGCTGACTTTGGCCGATTACTGCCCACGGCGGGTCTGCGCATCGGGCAATCGACCTACTGGAGCTTGGCTTTATCGCCCCTGATCCTCGTCATGCGGCAGTGGCAGCGCCTGCAACTCCGGCTGGGCTGGCGTAAGCCCGAAGAAGCTCAATCGGACGTGTACTTGCCCGCCAACTGGCTCAACCAGACGCTTTACTACTTAGTGCGCACTGAGCAGCGCCTGCTGCCCCGAACCCCTTTCGGTAGTTCGCTGTTTATAACGGGTAGTAAGGGGTAAAGGGGGCCGGGCCGCCGTTGCGGTAGGGTGTAACAGGGCTGACGCAAGCACCTACCCCTTTACCCCTTACTACCCGTTACCTCTTTACACCCTCTTCCATGTTTACCGGAATTGTTGAAACAACCGGCCGCGTGACGGCCATCGAGCCGGAAGGCACCAACCTGACCTTTCATATTGAATCAACGCTGGCCCTTGAGTTGAAAGTTGATCAGAGCGTGAGCCACAACGGCATTTGCCTAACCGTAACGAGTGTCGATCAGACGAGCTATACCGTTACGGCGGTGGACGAAACGCTCAAGAAAACTAACCTGGGACGGGTACAGACCGGCGACCGGGTTAACCTTGAACGTTGCATGCCCGCCAACGGCCGCTTCGACGGCCACATCGTGCAGGGGCACGTCGACCAGACCGGCGTTTGTACACGCGTCGAAGAACTGGACGGAAGCTGGCTGTATGATTTTCAGTATGATCCCGGCGCGGCTGATAATGTGACCGTAGAAAAAGGATCGATTTGTATCAACGGCGTTAGTCTAACCGTTTTCAACTCGCAACCCGACCAATTTCGGGTGACGATTATTCCGTACACCTACGAACACACTACGTTTCGTGATGTACGGGTTGGTGACGTTGTGAATTTGGAATTCGACATTATTGGTAAGTACATTAAAAAAATGCTGGCGGGCTACCGCTAAGCGCTTTTGCCAATTCTGTTACTTTTGCGCATCTAACTTTTTCCACCGTTGAATGGCTAAAATTAGTACCCGCTCCCCCCTTGATCTGCTGATCCAACTTGGTATCATTCTGGCCCTCGTCGCCGTCCTGTTCCTGGGTTTCTTTTTTGTGTACCTGCCGTTCAGTACCAACCACGGACAAACCATTACGGTGCCCGATCTGTCGAAGTTGAGCATCGACGAAATGCAGGACATCTTGGAGGACCGCAATCTGCGGTACGAAGTCAGCGATTGTACGTTCGTGGTGGGCGCGCAGCCGCTGACGGTGCTGGGTCAGTACCCGCACGCCAACGCCAAGGTCAAACAAGATCGAAAAATTTACGTTACCGTCACCCGACGAGTTGCGCCCTTGGTGCCGATGCCCGACCTGGTGAACATGATTGACCGCAGTGCCAAACGAATGCTGGAATCGGTGGGGTTGGAAGAAGGTGAATTAATCTACAAACCCGACGTGGCCAAGAACGCCGTCTTGCGGCAGCTCTACAATGGGCAGGAGATAGCCGCCGGCACGCCCGTTCCGAAAGGAGCCAAAATTGATCTGGAAGTAGGCGACGGCCTGGGAAATACGATGTTTGCCGTTCCCAACGTTGTAGGATTACCCCTCGACGAAGCAAAGACCGCAATCCTGGGGTCAACCCTGAAAGTTGGCACGATTATTCCGGTCGATGATCCCGAGCAAGAAGTCGGTACGGTTGTCAAGCAAAAGCCCGAAGCCCGGTCGGGTGAGCGCATCCGCGTCGGTGAGACGATGGATTTGTGGGTCGTCGGCCCCGTCGAACCGGACCAATAATCCATACGCCGGCCCTTTGTATTTCATGGCATTTGCCCAATTCATCGCCTTGTTTTTTCCGTTTGCCAAACAACTCCTGCGTGGCTTGGGCGCATTGTTGTTCGGCCTCGTTAGCACGAATGCGCTGGCGCAGACGCCGTTGGCTTTGCCGTTCTTTGATGATTTCTCGACGGCGTCGGGTCGGCCTGGCGTCGATCAGCCCGACCCGGCCCGCTGGCAACCCGGCAGTGGCGTTTACGTCAACAACACGCTGGCGATCAACCAGCCCACGGTGAACGTCGTGTCGTTCGACGGCCTACAGGCCAACGGCCGACCGTACACAACCAACAACCAGTTTGCCCAGGGTTATACCGACACTTTGGCATCGCGCCCCATCACGCTGGCCGGTTTGTCGGCGGCCGATTCGGTGTATCTAAGCTATTACTGGCAAAGTCGCGGTCTGGGCGAATCGCCCGACGCGGGTGATTCGCTGACGGTGCAGTTTCTGGACCGGGCTGGCCTTTGGCGAACGGTCTGGCGCGTCGAAGGCGGTACGCCCGATAACAACTTCAGGCAGGTTTTTCTTCCGGTGAGGGACCCGGCTTACTTCCACGCGGGATTTGCGTTTCGGTTCCGGTCGTTCAGCCGGCAGTCGGGGCCGTTCGACACTTGGAACGTCGATTACGTGTACCTGAACCGGGGCCGGTCGGTGAATGACCGCTTCGTAAAGGACGTGGCCACGCGGCAGGCCCCCAGCCCACTGCTCCGGCGCTACACGGCCATGCCCTTGGCGCAGTTCTTGGTTCGGCCGGCCGCCGAACTCGCTGACTCGGTGACGACGGACATCAATAACCTGTTCAACAACTTTAACTTTACCACCTTCCGCTTCACCGTCACCGACGAGTTGACGGGCCGCGTCGTGCAGGATTTGCCGCAGACGAATTCGGTTCTAATTGCGTCGCTCAGCTCGCAGCGAAAAAGCGTTCGGCCCGCGCTCGCCACTGACTTCGGGTCGGCCACGCGCGCCGTGCTGCGCTACACGTTCGATTTTCTAACGACCGACGACCAGAATCCGACCATTCCGGGCGTCAACCTGCGCCGGAACGATACGCTGTCGGGCCGGGCCGTGCTCGATGACTATTACGCTTACGACGACGGGACATGGGAGTTTGCGCAACAAATTAATCAGCGCGAGCAGATCGCCGTGCGCTTCATTCTCAACAAGCCCGACGCCATCGCGGGCGTGCGGGCGTGTATCGTGCCAATTCGCACGAACCAGGCTGGTCAGCCGTTCGTCATCAGCGTCTACAGCAACCAGAACGGTCGCCCCGGCACAACTCTTTACCAAAAGTCGTTTACGACGCAGTACCCCGCTTCGCGCAACGGCTTCGTTGATTTCCGCTTCGACCGGGGCATCGCGGTCACCGACACGTTCTACGTTGGCTACCGGCAGGTTAGCGCCAGCGACACGACGTTGCTCCGGTTGGGTTTTGATAAAAACAGTCCGTTCGGCAGTCAGATTTTTTACAACGGCGGCACGACTTGGGAGCAGAATTTACAGAACCCAAACTCACCGACGCTGAACGTACAGGGCGCGTTCCTACTCCGACCGATTCTGGGCGCACCGGTCAGCAACGTTGTAACGGCCCTGCCCGAAGTCGAACCGCTCCGGCCGCTGCAAACGTATCCGAACCCAACTACCGGCTTGATTCGGTGGGACGCGCCCAACCTAACGCGCCTTGACGTGGTTAACCTAAGCGGCCGAACGATGTACGTCGCCGAACCGGAACGCGGGCAGCAAACGTTGGACCTGAGTCACCTACCCGACGGGCTGTATCTGCTCCGGCTAACCGACGGGCAACGAACCGTAACGCAAAAACTAATTGTGCAACATTAAACGAGTTTGTGCTTGACTGATCGGACCGGCGTCCTTACCCGTGCGGTCAGCCAACTCAAACCACAACTACAATGGACATTACCGTACAGGAACTGAAAGAACGACTCGACAAAGGCGAGCAACTGAATCTGATCGACGTGCGCGAGCCGAACGAGTACGAGGCTGACAACATCGGGGCCACGCTGATTCCCTTGGGCGAACTGCCGTACCGCGTTGACGAACTCGACGGCTTGCAGGATGAGGAAGTGATTGTCCACTGCCGGTCGGGTGCCCGCAGCGCCCGCGCGCAGCAATTTCTGGAAGAAAATGGCTTTAACAACGTCCGCAACGTCATCGGCGGTATGCTGGCGTACCGGGGGCAGTAAAAGGTAGATGGTGAATAGCGCATAGTGAATGGTGAAGTAATGTCCAGCAGCGACACTTCACCATTCGCCTTTCGCTATTCACCACCCACCCTTTCAATACTACTTAAAATCGCCCTTTCGTCTTCCGGGGAGAACCATTGGTAGTTGCCCTGATTGCGAAACCAGGTTAGTTGCCGCTTGGCGTAGCGCCGGGTATTTCGTTTGAGTAAGTCAACCATCTCGGCGTACGCATACAGGCCGTCGAGGTAGGGAAACACTTCCTGATACCCCACCGTTTGCAGGGCGTTCAACGCGCGGTAGGGGCGAAGCCCACGCACTTCGTCGACCAACCCGGCCATTAGCATGGCGTCAACGCGGGCGTCGATGCGGGCGTACAGTTCGTCGCGCGGGCGGTCCAAAGCAATCAATACCGACCGAAACGGGCGCTCGATTGGCTCGGCGCGCCGAAACTGCGAGTAAGGCTCTCCGGTGCTCAGGCACACTTCCAAAGCCCGCGTTACGCGTGCCGGGTTCTGCAAATCGGCGGTTTGGGCGTACACCGGGTCTAACCGGCGCAGTTCGTCCTGCAACACAGCAAGGCCCTCGGTTTGCCAGCGCATTTGGAGCGTGCTGCGCAGCACCGGATCAACCGGGGGCATGTCGTCTAAGCCAAAGCACACGGCGTTGATGTACAAGCCCGTACCGCCCGACAAAACCACCACGTCTTTTTCAAGAAACAACCGGTTCAGCACGGTCAAACACTCGCGTTCGTAGCGCCCGGCGTTCACCGGGTCCGTTACAGAGTGAGAATCAATAAAATGATGCCGGACGCCCCCCATCTCGTCGGGCCGGGGTTTGGCCGTACCGATGCTAAGTTCGCGGTAAAGCTGACGCGAATCGGCCGATACTACGTCGGTGCCGAGCGCAGTGGCTAACCGGACGCACAGAGCCGTTTTGCCAACGGCCGTTGGGCCGGCGATGACGAGCAGGGTTTTCAACGTTAATGACGCAAACGAATCAATATTCAAAAGTAACGGTTCCTCAGCAATCGAGCAGTCCGGCCGATCGCTGTTCGGTTAGCGCCATTATCTCATTAACCAGAGGAAGCGTCGCCCGAAAGCATGAAAATCTGTTTATGATTCGTTGACCGCTCGGTTGACAACAACAGATACTGCCCTGAGAAAAGCTTAAAGGCGTAGGTTAAGTACGTATTAAGGGGCTAATCGCGCGGGCAACAATCTTTTTTATAAACGTAAAATATGACCGTTCGGACAATTCATAAACGACAATTATTTATCTTTGCTTGTCTCTCACAAGTACCTACAAATCAGTAGGTTACCCACCAAAAGGTTAGTTAACACGCCCTTATGAACGACGAGGTAGGTACGCAAAAGTCAAACGCTAATACTCAGGTAGTTATTAAGAAAACATTAGATATCATTTGCGGCAAATGGCGATTGTACATCATTTTTCAATTGGAACAACAAGCCCGTCGGTACGGTGAACTGCGCCGGCTGATCCCGGAAGTAAGCGAAAAGGTGCTAATTCAGGAGCTAAAAGCGCTGGTAACGTTGGGTGTTTTAGAAAAAACATCGTACAGCGAGATTCCACCGCGCGTCGAATACAGTCTTACCGAAAAAGGTCGTAAAGTACTGCCCGTTCTGCTTCAGCTAACGTCCGTCGGCGAAACGTTTCTGGAGTCGTGAGAAAAGGAGTAGGAGGTGTAAAGGGGGTAGGGTGTAGGGACCTCCAGCGAGACCACCTACACCCTACCCCTTTACACCTCTTACTCCTTTTTTACAACACCTTCAACCCCAACGAGACGGTGGTAATACCGAGAAAGCCGGTGATGTTGCTATCGCGGTAAACGCCCCCGACGGGCACGGCGTAGCGCACGTCAACGTCCAAAAACCGGAGCGGTGAGTAGCTTACGCCCAATTCAACGGCATAGGTAAAATCTTTTACTTCTATGTTCTGCGCTTCGTACCGGTTGAGTAAGTTGGTTGTGGCGGTGTTGGTCGGAATCGTCGTTTCGGGAAACCCAATAGCCGGGTTGGTGGCGCTGACCCAACCCGAGGTCGTCCGCTTTAGCTCGGCTTTATTGACAAAAATGAAGTTAGGACCTACGTAGCCACGCAGCCGGCCGTCGAGCCACCGCTTGCCAAACAACACCGGCACATTGACCGACTGAAGCGCCGATTCCGTTTCGGCCATCAGGGTAGCGTTAAGCAGGCCGTTCCGCACCGAAAAGGGTAAGGCCGCGACCAGGTTTGGATTGGCGTTCACGTCGACCACAAAATCCGTCTTCTGCTTCAGTACGAAGCGATTATACGTTATTTCGGTCTGAATAAAGAACGTGCGAAAGTTTTTGCGCGCCCACAACCCGCCCGAATAGCCAATGCCGATGCCGTTGCCCTTGTTGCTTAGATTGGGAACCGAAACGCCCGTGTTGCCAACCGGAAACGAAGGCACGTTGGTGAAGCCGCTGGTGAACGTGCCCCCGCCTTTGATGCCAACGTCAACGTCCCGCAGCGAAAAAGTGCGGCCGGTCGTCTGAGCCGTCGCGGCCGATGCGCTGAGCAGCACACCCAGCGAAAAAAGGAATAACTTCATGAATACGTATTATTGGAGCACGACCCGGCGGTAATTGGCGGGGTTAACTTCCGCGATCGTCGAGCCGTATTTTGCATTAATGCTTTTAATAATTTCGTTGGCGACGAAAGCGTAACCGGCGGGCGTCAAGTGCAGCCCGTCGAGACTGTAAATGCCGCCCTGAATAAACGCATTGGAGTACGTGGTGCCGTTTAACACCAGCCCCGTCGTATTGGTGGCACTTAGCGTGACCTGACCCAAAATAGCGTTGGGATCGACGTAAGCTAATCCTTTCGCATCCGCCTGCGCTTTGAGAACGGTATTAAATTCGTTGATTCGGTTATTCAGCGTAATCACTTCGTCGGCGTCCAACACGTACGAGTCCGGGATCGGGTTGGTTGCGCTAAGACCGAGACCGGTCGTGACGCCCGCCAGCAGCGCGTTGGCGTTGGCCAACAGAAAATAATCACCGGTTCTGGATTGCCGAATGCCAGTGGGAGCGGTTCGCGATTGAATAACCAGCCCCGCAATGTTGGCGGCCTGAAGCCGGGCGCTGATTAGGTCTGTCAACGTAGTAAAATAAGGCGTGGTCACGACGCTGGGAATGCCAACGACGACGCCTTTACGTCCGTTCTCGGTCAGCCTGTTGATGAGCGCCGTGTAGTTGGTCGTAAACAAAGAAACCTCCGTAAGCGGCCTAATGCCACCCGATTGGGCGTACCCTAACGCATCGTTGTTGCCCAGCCAGCAGCTAAAGAACGTCGCGCCCGTTAGGTTGCTACTGACGTAGTCGAGGTAAGTGGCGCTCGGATTCGCCAGCAAACGCTCGAAATACGGATTGCCAGCCTGCGGGGAGCCGTAGCCCGGACTCAGAATATTAGCCATTGCAATACCGGGTACGCCCAGGTTTTGATTGGCATCGGTAAACTTATCCAGCAGCAGGGCACCGTTCGTGGTCGTGCCGCCCCTTGCCGCGCCCGGCGCGACAATCGTCAGCGAGCGGATCAGACTGCTTGGGTCAGCCACGTTCGGTACGCCAATCAGCTTCGTGTAACCCGATCCGGCGGCCCGATTTTCGGCAAACAGCGGCTGCACGAACGCACCCCCGCCCACTGTCGCGAACTGCCCCGCCAGGATGTTGGGGTAGGCGTTCAACTGACCATCGCGGTACAGACCACCACCCGTCGGAGTTGCATCGGCGAAGCCGGCCGTCAGGGAATTTCCCACGGCCACGTATCTGGTAAAATCGGCGCTGCCCCGATTGGGCGTTCCTCCGCTGCCGGCGTCAGGATCAACGTCGTTGTTGGTGCAGGCCACGAAGCCGACGACTGTCGTCAGTAGCAGGCCCCACCGCAATCGGTTTAAGATGTGCATTGAGTTAGGCATTAGGAATTGAGAAAACTGAGGCTTCTTTAGCAAAACAACGAATTTATAACCGCTTTGTGCGGGAGAAGTTGGCCCGTCGCCCGTAAATCGTGAGGACTGAGGGCAACGGTAGCCGAAACATTCGGGGTAGTAGGGAGTTGTTTTGAACGGATGCGCCGGCGAATCGACCGACGCTCCCGTTCATGTATCACTAAAACCAAACGAAACCAATGGGTCTTCTATCATTCTTCAAAGGCGTTGGCGAGAAAATCTTTAACAAAGAGCACGAAGCACCGGCCAACGATCCGGCCACTGCGGCCCAGGTTGAACCCCTGCGGGCGAGTGCCTTGCTGAATCACGTCAAGCAGTTGGGTCTCGCTTACAACAAACTGACCATTAAAACCAAAGGCGATACCGTAACGCTCGAAGGCGAAGTTAAATCGCAGGAAG
>CAXUEB010000162.1:0-12146 GCA_964249775.1 uncultured Spirosoma sp. | reverse complement strand
ATCAGGATGATGCCGCCCCCGCTCATCAGGGCTGCCTGCACGAAGGCCGTCAGCCCTCCCGATGCGTCGGACCGTTTCGGGTCTTTTTTCTGATTAGCCAGAATCACCAAGGCCGCGATGCCGCCCATGACAATGGCGATGTTTTTGTCGCCGAAGAACTGCACCACGTCCAGAAAGCCGCCCGTAACCGAAAACGCCGAGCGCGTCACCGGCGGGTCGGGGGTGGCCGCTGCTTTAATGAACGTGTCGGCGCAGATAAACACCAGCGGAATCAGCACCGGCATGAGCGACACGCCCAGCGGGGGCAGTTGCGCATCGTCCTTGGCCGCAATCGCTTTGATGTCTTCGAGTCGTGCATCCAATGAATCTCGCAGGGCCGTGGGCCATTTCTGGTTAGCCCAAAGGGCAAAAAAGTATCCGGCTGTGATGGTAAACAAGCCGACGATGGTGCCGCCGATCATCATCATCCCAATGGGAATCTGCATTTCACCGACCAGAAACAGCGGCCCCGGCGCGGGCGGTACCAGCGAGTTGGCCATCGCAGCCCCGGCCATGATGCACAGCACCAGCAGCAGGTAGTTCTTGCCGATGCGCATGGTCATGGCTTTAGCCAACGGCATCATCAGGAAGATAACCGTATCGAAGAAGACGGGGATACCCAGAAAAAAGCTGCTGACCAAAAACGCAATGGGCGCTTTCTCAATGCCCGTCAGCCGCAACATCGACCGAATGATGCGTTCGGCGGCCCCGCTTTCGAGCATGCATTTGCCAATGATGGCAGCCATTGCGATCAGAATCCCAATTTTGCCGCAGGTGTTGCCGAACTCGGTGGCGATGCGTTCGCCAATGCCTTTCTTGGCTAAGGCCGCAGCGGCTGCCGGGGCCGTACCTTTCGCAAGGGCGTACTGCTCAATGGCCGACGTGGGCGTCAAGAGGGCCACGACGAACGCGCCGAGTAACAGGGCCAGGAACGGATGTAACTTCAGGCCAATGATGCCGCCGACAACGATCAGGACACCTACGGCTAAGATGAATAAAGGGTCGGTCATTCGGGAAAAGGAGTTTGGGTGGGTTAGGTCATTTAGGATTTAAAGGTTATTCTGAAATTGTCCAGCTTTTTAGCCAGGTTGCGGGCACCGTCCGCGACGAACGTAGCGTCGGCTCCGCAGGCAATGAGCCGGATGCCCAGGTCGTGATACATCGCGTAATCGTCCGGATTAAAGAACAGAATACCCGTTGCCTTGCCCGCTTTTTGGGCCGCATTGATTGTTTCGCGCAGGGCTTCTTTAAACCGCGGGTGATCGAACTGCCCGAAAATGCCCAGTTCCATTGACAGGTCGGCCGGACCGATGAACAGCACGTCGACGCCGTCGATAGCCGCTACGGCATCCAAGTGGTTCAACACCTCTACCGTTTCAATCTGCACGACGCCCAGGATGGTGTCGCGGGCGTCTTCGTAGTACTGCGCAAAGTTTTGGGCGAAGCCGGTCGCCCGCACCATCTTGGCCACCCCCCGGCTGCCGTGTGGCGGGTAGTGGAGTCCGTTAGCCACTTTCTGCGCGTCGGCCGCGGTGGTAATTTTCGGGCACATAATGCCTTCCGCGCCCATGTCCAAGATGCGGTGGATGCGCTGCGACTCGGCGCTTTCGACCCGCACAACGGCCCCTGCCCCAGTGTGTTCGAGGGCCTGAAGCTGGATCAGGGCTTCGTGTTCGGAGCCGGCCCCGTGTTCGAGGTCGATCAAGACCCAATCGAAGCCCGCCTGCCCGACGATTTCGGCCGTCAGCGAACTGCCGAGGTTCAGCCAGCAGCCGTTCAGCGTTTCGCCCTGCCGCAGCCGTTGCTTGAGATGTTTCATACCCGAAGAAGTCTAAAGGTCTGTGTCTTTACTTCTTATCCCACCAGACGCGCGTATCCAGTAGATTCGGCCCCTGCCGACCGATGGCTTGCTCGACGTTGGTTTTGTTGACGTTCAGTTCAGCGTCCGTGTAGGTGAGTCGGCGGATAAACGGCTCGGTCTTAAGGTCGCTGCCCGGATATGGGTTCGGCGTCAGCACTGGGTAGCCGCTGCGCCGAAAATTGGCCCAGGTTTCGGGACCGGTCAGGAACGAAGCCACCCAATACTGCGTGTTGATTTGCTCCAGCTCCCGGCCCGCCACCAACGGGTTCGCCATCACGTACGTCGTGATGGCCGCGTCGGGGACGGCCGTGCTCGCGCCGTAAAGAGCCAGTTGCCGCATGTGCGCCCGGATGCCGTTGGCGTACAGGGGGGCCGCGTCGCCCGTCGTCCATTTGCGCACGACGGCTTCGGCCAGCAGAAGCTGCGTCTGGGCGTAGGTGACCAGAAAGCTCGGCGACAATAAACCGGCCATTCGGGTGCGGTCAAGCTGGCTGTAATCCCACAAACTGACTAATTTTTTGGCCGTTACGGCCGCGCTGATCGTCGTGTTGTCGTAGCCCAGCGGAGCGCCGATCTGCACAGCCGGGGTGCGGTTGGCGCGGCTTTCGACCTGCTGCGCACCGCTGTTCGCCCCCACGTACCGCACGGCGATAGCCGCCAGCCGGGGGTCGTTGCTGGTACGCAGGAAATCCACGAAGTCTTCGGCCAAGTAAAAGAAAGCCGATTGCCCGCCGTTCAACTGCGACCCGACCGGATTTGGGAAATTGGCCGTGTGCCGGATTACGGCATTGTCGTCGTTGGACTGCATCAACCCACCCGCTACCGCCTTACCGACGTATTCCGCGGCTTTGGTCGGGTTGACTTTTGACAAACGCATGGCCGCCCGCAGCAGCAGCGAATACCCCAGCCGCTTCCAGCGCGTTACGTCGCCGTCGTACAGTAGGTCGCTGGCCACGCGGGGTTTGGCCGCGTCCAAGGCCGCCGACGCCGTTTCGAGTTCGGTCAGAATATCGGCGTAGATGGATTCCTGCGTGTCGTAGACCGGCGATACGATGCCTTCGAGGTAGCTCTTGCCCGCCTGCGCGTAGGGAATGTCGCCGTAGGTATCGGTGAGCACCATGAACGAATACGCCCGCCAGATGCGCGTCATGTTGTACAGGTTCGAGCGGGCGGGTACGTCTCGGGTCTTGACGATTACGTCGGTCAGTTCCCGAATCACGGTGTTGTAGTACGTGTTCCAGTTGCCCGCCGACACGCCCCGGTTGTCCTGGTTGAAGTTGGCCGCCGATCCTTGCCCGCTGAACGGCGTAATCATCTGCTTGACGATGGTCGTTTCGTAGCTCAGATTGCCGTAACCCGGTACGCTGTTGATAATCGCCGTATTCAGTTGGTAGCCGGGTTCAACGGCCGTCAAGGCGATGGGATTGACGTTCATCTCGTCGAACCCCTTGTCGCAGGCGGTGAGGAGAAGGAGGGAAAACAGATATATCTTCTTCATATTATTACACCGGCTGATAGAACGCAGATTTTTATGATTAATCATGATTTATCTTAACACTCATAAAAATCTGCGTTCTATCAGCCATTTAGAACCGTACATTCAGATTGAAACCCACACTGCGGGTGATGGGCAGGCCGGTGGCCTCCAGACCGATGAGGTTATCGGACGGAAAGCCGAACTGCTCGGGATGGATGTTGGGCACCCACTTTTTCAGCACGGCCACGTTGTTGGCGACGGCACTCAGCCGGACGCCCTTGAGGAACGGGACGCGTTTGGGCAAAAACCGGCCGAAGTCGTAGCTGAGCGTTACCTGCCGCAACTGCCACAGACCGGCGTTGTACACGAACTCTTCGGCGATGTTCTGCGACCGCACCGTTTCGTAGTACGCCTGTACGCCCGACCTGGTCTGGTTGACCTCGCCGTTCGGGTTGACGCCCTCACCGATGACGTAGTTTTCGGCCCGCCCGGCTAAGGTAGCTTTGTGCAGGCCGTGCCGCCAGGCGTTGTGGTTGGTGCCCGAAATCAGCTTGTGGCCCAGTTTAAAATCCACCAGCACCGACAAATTCAGGCCCCGGTACGTAAAGGTGTTGGTGATGCCGCCCACCCACAGGGGCAGGGCGCTGCCGAAATTGACCTGCGTCGGCGTGCGCAGGGGCCGCCCGTTGCCGGCGTCGAATACCTTACGACCCTGAGCATCGCGCAGATAGCCAAAGCCGAACAACTGCCCCATCGGCTGGCCCACGACTTGCCGCAGTTCGCCGGTGAAATCGCCGGTGCCGACGGTAATCTGGTTGTCGCTGATGCTGCTGCCCAAATTCAAAACCCTTGTCCGGTTGTAAGCTGCGTTGACGATGGCGCTCCACGTAAAGGTGGGCCGGCTGATGGGCGCGTACGAAATCAGCATCTCAACGCCCTGATTGCGGCTTTGGCCGACGTTGATGAGCTGCGTCCCGTAGCCGCCCGCGTTGGAAATCTGCGCCCGTAGAATCTGGTCGGACGACAGCTTGTTGTAGTACGTCAGGTCCAGGCCCAGCACGTTGTTGAATAGCTTCAGTTCCAGGCCCACTTCCTGCTCCGACACCCGCATCGGGCGAAGGTCGGCGTTGGGAACGGTCGAACCGCTGATGCTGGCCAAGGGCTGGGGTGTGCCGTTCGGCGACGGAAACTGGAGGGCGCTGATGCCGTAGAACAGGTTGTTGGCGTAGGGCGACACATCCGTGTCGCTACCCACTTCGGCGTAGCCACCCCGGATTTTACCGAATGTGATCCAGCCCGGCAGGGCCGACGCGAACGCCTGCGAAAACACAAAACTGGCCGTCACGGATGGGTACAGGATGCTCCGGTTGGCGGCCGACAGCGTCGAGAACCAGTCGTTGCGGACGGTGCCGTTCAGAAACAGCAAATCCCGGTACGACACCTCGGCCGAACTGTAGAGCGAGTTGACCTGCCGCTCCGACAGTTCGTAAGTCGGTTCGCGCTGCCGGCCGTTGCCGATGGTGTACAGGTCGCGCGTGAAAAAGTCCTGCACGAACACGTTGTGCCGACTGATCTTGCGGTACATCTGGTTGCCACCCACGTTAACGTTCACGCCCACATTGCCGAATGTGCGGTTCACGCCCAAGAGAAAATCGGCGTTGAGTTCGCGGACGCTGCGGGCGTCCTGCACGTACTGCCCGTTGACGAAACCGGCCGGAGCGGGGGCCTGCCGCTGGCTGCCGGTGGGCAGGTTGTAATCCTGCTCGCGGGCGTAGTAGTCCTGCCCAAGGCGGCCCTGCAAAAACAACCAGTCGGTGAAGTTGTAGCGGGCCGTCAGGTTGCCGAACACCCGGTCGGTCTGGATGTTGTCGAAGCGTTTGAGCGCGAAGTACGGATTGGTCCGGTTCGTAAACCGCGACCAGACGTATTCGTTGCCGTTGGCGTCGGTGGCGTACTGCTCCAGTAGGGACAGCGGCATCGAATTAGCCAGGTTGTAGAGCACCACCGGGCTGTAATCCTGCTCGGCGATGTTCGGTGGATTCTTACGGAACTCGTTAGAATAGTTTACGTTACCCGACACGGTCAGCTTCTTGGCCAGCGTCTGCGTAAAGCCTAAGTTGACGGTGCGCCGGGTGTAACCGGAGCCGGGTAAGATGGTTTTGTTGTCCAGATTCGACAGCGACAGGCTGAACCCGCCGAACTCGCCCCCCGACGATACCGTCAGCGTATTGGTCCAGGTGCTGCCGGTGCGGTAGTAGTCGGTGATCTGGTTGCGTTGCGGCTCGTAGGGTACGGTGACGCCGTCGAACAGCACCTGCGTCAGGCCGGGCTGGAACCGTTCGCCGAAGCTCCACTGCCCCGACGTGGGGTTGGGCGTCGTCGGCCGGACGCCGTTTTCGCCCTGCCCGTACTCGTACTGGTAGTCGGTGTAGTCTAAAGGCGTATCGGTGGTGTAGTTCGTGTTGAACTCCAGGCCGATACCCGTACCGGTTCCGCGGTTGCGGGTCGTAATCATGATGACGCCGTCTTTAGCGCGCGACCCGTAAAGCGCAGAAGCCGCGGCCCCTTTCAGCACAGTCATCGTCTCGATGTTGTCGGGGTTGATGCTGCTCAGGCCGTCCCCACCGTCGGAGGTGCGGGTGCTGCCCCGCTCCGAAACGGCGCCCCGCGCGCCTTAGTTGGTGTTGTCGTTGGGGACGCCGTTGACCACGATCAGGGGTGAGTTATTACCCCCGAACGACGACTGCCCCCGGATGCGGATCTTGCTGGTTCCGGCCGGCCCCGAGCCAAGTGGGGTGATGTTGACGCCCGCAATTTTACCCTGCAAGGCGTTCATGAAGTTGGCGGTGCGGTTAATTGTGATCTGCTCCGAAGCCACCGTTGCCGTCGCGTAGCCCACGGCTTTGGCCTGCTTTCGGATGCCCAAGGCCGTCACCACGACTTCGCCGATGGCTTTGCTTTCCGGCACCAGCGACAAGCGAATCGCCGACTGATTCCCGACGATTACCTCCCGGCTTTCGTAACCCACGAAGCTGAACACCAGCGCCGTGGCGGCCTCGTCGGGAATGTCCAACTGAAAACTACCCTCGGCGTTGGTGGTCGTCCCGCGCTGCGTGCCTTTGATCAGAACGCTGACCCCCGGCATACCGGCCCCTTTTTCGTCGGTTACCTGGCCCGTCACGGCGCGCTTGGGTGCTGCTTCAATGGTTCGTTCGGTGGGTTCGGTAAACCCCGTTTCAGCCGGTGGATTGGCGGACAGGATAATTTTCCGGCCGACCAACTCGTACGTTACGCCCAGCGGCTTGCAGAATTTGCCGAGGACCTCTTCCAACGTCAGGTTGTTGGCCAGCAGGCTCAACTTTTGCTGCGGGTTCACCACCTCCGAACTGTACACAAATTGTACGCCCGTCGCCCGTTCGATGTCGGTCAGTATTTTCTTGATCGCCTGGTTTTCGGCCCGAACGGTCAGGCGTTTAGTGAGGTATTCCTGCGCGCGGGTCGGGTGGGCGTAGGACAGGCCCACCAGCCACACCATGACGAATGCCTGCGTCAGTGCGAACCCAAGAATGCGCCAGCGTTGCTCGTAAAGGTTTTCGTTCATCAGTTTAAGGAGGTTAACGGGTTAAGGCTCAGAACGGATTACGTTGAGTTGATGGGTCAGTTCAAGGCGAAACGTCAGCCGCCGGTTTGTGGTCCGTCCGGCGGCTGATGACGATCTGGCCGTCCATGATTTCGTAGCGCGCGGAGGCCGCCTTACACAGCAGGTCGAGCTTTTCGTACAGGGATTCGTTGGATAGCACGGCGGTGATTCGGCATTCCCGAAAACTTTGTTCGTCGAACTGAACCGGAATGCCGTAGCTCGTTTCCAACTGCCGCAGAATCGCCGACAGCGCCACGTCGTCGTACACGAAATCCGGCTGAGTGCTCTTCGGCGCGACCAGCGTTGGATGCGTCACCAGCGTTTTGGTCAGGTGACCATCTCCCTTCTCGAAAATGGCGGCCTGATTGACGTGCAGAATGAGGCCGCTCACTGCCTTATCGTCCGGGGTTTGTCGGGAAGTCACCCGGTGCACCGACACCTTACCCGACAGCACCTGCACGGTAATTTTCGGGTCCGTCGCGAAGGCGCGCACCACAAAGCGGGTGCCGAGGACGTTGGTGATGGTTTCGCCGGTACGCACTTGAAACGGCTGGTTCCGGCGCGTGACCGAGAAACGCCCTTCCCCCGTTAGGTACACCGCGCGAACCGATCCGGCGAACCGGGCGGGGTAACGCAGCCGGCTTTTCGGGCTGAGCAAAACTTCCGAATCATCGCTCAGCACCAGCCGCAACGGTTGCTGAGTAGGATTGACCGTTTCGACCAACGGCTGGGTGACCGCTGCATCGACGGCCTGAAACAGCACCGGAGCGGGGCGGCTGCGGTCGAAATACCAGCCCACGCCAACGACCAGCAGCAGCAAGGCCGCGATGCCCATTCCCCACCCAAAAAATCGCCCCGCTGTTTTTTTGATCGGCAACGTCGATGCTGATTGAGTGGGCGTTTGAAGCGCACCGACGACCTCGATAAACCGCTCGGTTTCTTTGCGGATTTCCGCTTCGCCAACTCGTTCGGGAGCGACCGTAGCCGCCCGGACGAACTGCTCGGCCTGCCGCAAGGCATCCCGTTTATCGGGGTACTGCTGCCCGAACGTTAGCCAGAACGCTTCCCGGTTGCTACAGCCTCGCACCCAATCCCGGAAGTCTTCATCCGCCACAAAATCGGCCACGGTATAGGTTTCGTACTGCTTCATGGTTGTCTACTGCGTTCGGTTTACCGTTCAGCGCTGGTCCTGGATTGTCCAGTGCTTACGGAGACTACTCAGCGATTTCTGGAGGAGATTGTACACCGACTGACGGCCCAGTTGCATGACCTCGGCAATCTGCTCAAAGCTGAGGTTCTGGTAGAATCGCAGGTAGATGAGTTCTTTCTGGCGGTCGGGCAGGTGGTTCATGATGCGCTCCAGCCGGCGAATTTGGTAGATTTCGTGCTCTTCGTCGATGAGCCGGATGTCGGCCGCAAACTCGACCGCGAACGAATAGTCATCCGATAGATTGGCTCGGTACGCATCGTGTTTACCTAATTCGCGCAGAATTCGGCTTTTAAGCACGACGAACAAGTACGAGCGGACATTTTCGACCGGACTGATGGTCGCCTGGATTTTCCACAGGTTGACGAAGGTTTCCTGAATGCAGTCCTTAACGAACTCGCGGTCAGGGTGCAGGCGTATGCCCCAGTGAAACAGATCAGCGTAGTAGCCCTGCATCAGGTTCGCGAGCGCGTACATGTCGCCCGAGCGGTACTCCTGCCAAAGTTGTTGCGCTTCTTCCGAAGGTAGCCGTCCGCTCATACCCGTGGGCCTTTACTGCATGAGCCGCGTTTCGGCGAAACCTAACCTCTTAATTAAGATTATTTTTAGAAACTATTGTAGATAACGTAACAAAACACTTAACTCACTCGTGCCTGATGGCCTAATCCGGCGTAGTGCTCATTCAACTTGGGAAAGCTTGTGAGATAGCCTCCACCTGCTAAGCGGTTGCGCTGGCTCCTACACTGCATACCATTCTCTCACTTCGCTTAACCGATTTTTGTTATTTTCTGGCGAAATGTGCTGATTTGTTCAGACACGCATCCATCGTCTTGTGTGCGACAAGTTACAAAACTAAAAATGCCTGATAGTTAGACGCTGAGCAGCTAACAGTTCCGCAGATTCGTGCACAATAAGATGTTGGGTGATTAGCCCATAAAGTGCATGAGTGTCAGCGTCTCGGCGACAGGCCGCACGTCCCGCAGGGCAGCTTTATGCTTCCATTTACGGGTTCCGGCTGACAGAGTAAACGCCTGAGTGAGGTAGATTGAGGTTTGCGAGTCAGCGTCTTGGCGACAATACAAACGCCCCTGATGGGAAACATTAAAAAACTCTTTCCATGAAAATATTTTTGATTGGCGTTTTGCTACTTCCCATTTTTTGTGGTTGTTCATCAGAAACGCAAAAAGACAATAAAAACGCAGAAGTAGTAAATTCTGCTACCGCAAGGCAGGATTCTGATTCTGCCTTGATGGAAGAAATATCAGAAGTCCCGTCCCTTCCAGAAGGCACCTTGAAAAATTTCACTAAAGCAGATGTAGCGAAGTTTGTCATGGCAACTGTAATGTTGAAGTCGCCTAAAATTATGTCTGTCACAAAAGCCGATAATAACTACATCGTCTCTTACACCCGGCCAGATGATGGACAAAAATTTGTGTACAAAGTTAAGGTAGAAGGCAACAGAGCCGTATGGGCTAATGTTAATGGTCGATGGAGAGATAGTGCAGAAGATGAGCAAATAACTTTTACTGAAGCCGGTAAAAAACTGTTAATTACACAGATGTTTAGTGACGGTTCAGTCGACACGAAAGGGTTTGACAAATAGTTAAATCAAGAGTAATTTGTTGTCTGCTCCGCATGTGCCGTGTCGCAGGCGACAGGCAGCACGTCCCGTAAGACGGTTCTCAGCCCAACCAAACGGGTGTGTAAAGGTCGAAGGTACGTGTGTTCAGTGAAGTTTTACGCCCACAATCAATACTCGTTGGCGTTGGGTGAATCGGCCAAGTCGTGCTTTCATTTCCGGGTTGTGTGCGACACTGCGAACGTCCCGATTGGATAGGTTGAGGTCTGCATTCCCAAGTTTTGGCTGACAAGGCGAACGCCTATTTTAGTTAAATTTGGTTCACTTTAAGAAGTAAAATGAACGTTTGATGACGAACCGTTATGAAAATTTTGTTTCTTTCGCTGATAATAAGCTTCTACTTCGTTCAGTGCGTCTCATCTGGGTTTGATCCCGTACCTACTATTGATGAATCATCCGTTCAGCTCATGAACAAACTTAAACCGCAAATAGAAGGTGTATGGGAGGTACGACAGGCGCAGATCAATCACAAAGAATTAGGTTATTTTCAATCATCACCGGGAATCACGAAAGATACCCTGCTACAATACTTAGCTACAGTAACGCTCCGGTTGGCTTCTGGTCCTAATCAAAGGACACCTTTGGATAGCCGGTATGGAGAATTTTCAGGTACTGTACAATTTCGTAATAAAACATACCCTGTTTATGGGTTACTGTCGGCAGGACCAAACCGCCTTAATAATCAGCAAAGACTACAAGGTTATCTGGGACTACAGTTTGATTTTCCGGTTGGCGATGTTCATTTAACTTCGCCGGAAGAGGATTATTTACGCGGAATCGGTCTGATTAATGATACGTTTGCGGTAGAGATTATATCCGATCGGCCCATTATGATGTGGAGGGGTCTTAACCGGGCAATTACAAGCGCGGCACTTCAGAAAAAATAGCAGTCTGTTTCTGTTTCGTTCCACGTGGGTAAGCCTCCTGCAATAAGCGGCACGTCCCTAAGGAAGGGGGTTCAACCCAACGAAAATGAGGGCGTAAAGGGTAAAAGTATGTGCGTTTAGTCTGATAATCAGCTCACCATCAGTCTCAATGAGCGTTGGGTGAAATGGAGGTAAATTTGATAAAAGGGCAGAATCCAGCACGGCCCGTTTGCGACAAGCAGCTAAGTTGCCGTGAAATTTCCCCCTTTTTACGCATTCCTGCGCGTCGGTAGGGCCAACGGGGTTATATTCGTCCGGTTCGGCAACGGGTTTTAGTTCGTTGTAAACCTCGAATACACCGCAACCGCTAACTCCTTACTCGTATGCAGGCACGGCTACCCTCCTTCCGCGTGGCTTTGGTCAGTCTTCTACTCGTCGGTGGCCCGCTTCGGGCGCAATCCATCGACGAGACGTACAATCAGAAAATCCGCGAGTACACCACCGACCCCCGCTTTCTGCCGCAGTCGGTGCTTAACCTGCCCGACGACCCGGCCGTGCCGTCCCCGCGCAAGCACTTCGGGCAGATCGTCGGTACGCCGGGGGTGATTCACCGCACGACGGACATTTACGCCTACTACCAGAAGCTGACGCAAACGTCGCCGTTCGTGAAGATGCAGCAAGTGGGCACGAGTGAGGAAGGACGGCCGATTCAGTTGGTGGTAATCGGCAACGAGGACGCCATGAAGCGACTCGACCACTACAAAAGCCAGTTGGCCCAACTGGCCGATCCGCGGAAGGTGGGCACGGGCGACGTAGGCAAAATTATTGGCGACGCCAAGCCGGTCTATTACCTCAACGGCGGGCTGCATTCGCCGGAGATGGGTTCGCCCGAGATGCTGATGGAACTGACATACCGGTTAGCGACGAGTCAGTCAGAAGACATTAAGACGATTCGCGACAATATCATTGTTTTGATTAACCCGGTGTCAGAGCCGGACGGCTGGGACAAGCAGGTCGACTGGTACTACCGCTACTCGAAGCCCCGCAAGGAATTTGACGACGGCTTTCCGAAATCTCCGCCGTACTGGGGCAAGTATACCTACCACGACAACAACCGCGACGGGCTGCAAATTTCGCAGGCGCTGACCAAAGCCATTTACAACATCTACTTCGACTGGCACCCCACCGCGATGCTCGACCTGCACGAGTCGGTGCCCCTGCTGTACATCTCGACCGGCACCGGCCCTTACAACGAAACCATCGACCCAATTACCATCGGCGAGTGGCAGACGATGGCCAACCACGACATCACGACCTTAGCCGCGCAGGGGCTGCCGGGCGTGTTCAACTGGGCGTTCTACGACGGCTGGTATCCCGGCTACGCGCTCTGGATTGCCAACAACCACAACTCCATCGG
>CAXUEB010000161.1:0-12160 GCA_964249775.1 uncultured Spirosoma sp. | reverse complement strand
CTGTACTTCTACACCAAAGATACCGGTAAATCCGTCCGGTTCGTGCCGCCCGCCTACGCCTTAGACGACATCACCAAAATTCCGCGTTACCGCAGGTTCAACACGAAGGAGTACGGCTGCCAACTGTGGTGGATCGAGTACGGCGGGCGCTTAGACACCGTACATCAGACGGAAGCCATTAAGTGGGAGCTTTGGAAAGTGGTGTACGGCGTCTGGAATTACATCAAAAACTCCGGTCAGTTTCCGGAGGCCGATACCATGACACTCGAATGGGTCGGCACGATTCCCGGCAAGCGCGAAAGCCGGCGCTTCGAGGGCGACTACATGCTCCGTCAGCAGGACATTGTCGAGCAGCGCGAACACCCCGACGCGGTGGCCTTCGGCGGCTGGAGCATCGACCTGCACCCGGCCGACGGCATCTTCTCCGAGAAGCCCGGCTGCAACCAGTGGCACAGCAAAGGCATCTACGGCATTCCGTATCGGTGTCTGTACAGCCGCAACGTGAGCAACCTGTTTCTGGCCGGGCGGATTATCAGCGCCAGCCACGTGGCCTTTGGCTCCTCGCGGGTGATGGGCACGGGGGCGCACGTAGGGCAGGCGGTGGGCATGGCGGCTGCGCTGTGCGCTCGCGAAGGCGTGTTGCCCCGCGCCTTGACGCAACCCGACCGGCTGAATACGTTGCAGCAGGAATTATTAAAATCAGGCCAGCACATTCCAAATCGTCGGACCGCGGGCCTGCGTTTGCACGATAAAGAAGATTTGGTTCAACAAGCTACACTAACCGCATCCAGCGAGTTTGTGCTGACCGAACTACCCGCCGACGGTCCGCTCGTGCCCCTGGCGCAATCGGCGGCTCAGATGCTGCCCCTGCCCGCCGGTCCCGTGCCGCGCTTGACGGCCTGCGCGACGGTCGACCAAGACACCATGCTTACTGTTGAATTGCGGCAAAGTAGCAAACGGGACAACCACACACCCGACGTAACGATGCATACCCTGGCGATTCCCTTACGGAAGGGCAGGCAGGAGTTCGACCTGAATTTTGACGCGGTCTTTAACGAGCCGAATTACGGATTTGTGACGTTTCTCAAAAACGAACACGTTCGGTTGCAATACAGCCAATTGCGGGTAACGGGCGTGCTGTCGGTGTTTAACAAAATCAACCCGGCCGTATCAAATTACGGGAAGCAGGAGCCGACCGAAGACATCGGCGTTGATACGTTCGAGTTTTGGTGTCCCGAACGCCGTCCGAATGGTCATAACATGGCGTTGACGATTGACGGCGGCATCCGGCTGTTTAGCGTCGAGAACCTGCGCAACGGCCTGCAGCGGCCCACAACGCAGCCCAACGCGTGGGTCGCCGACCCCGCGGACACCAACCCGACCGTTACGATGGTCTGGCCGACGAAACAGCGCATCAGTCGCGTGGAACTGGCTTTCGACACTGACTTCGACCATCCGCTGGAAACCGTCATCATGCAGAATCCGGAGACGGCGTCGCCGTTCTGCGTTGGGGAGTACATCATCTGCAATGACCGGCAGGAGCGCATCCACCACCAAACGGACAATCACCAAACCCGCAACACCATCCACTTCGCCGAACCCGTCGAAACCAGTAGCCTGACCATTCATCTTAACGCCCCAAACGGTCAGGTCCCGGCGGGACTGATGGAGGTGCGGTGTTACGAAACAGGCTTCTGAAACCTCACGCAGCATTCGGCCTAACTGGGTGTTCGTCGCTGTTCCAATCCGATTCGATCCTTACTGAAAACACATGAAACCACCTGTCAAATCGAGTTTGTGTGCCTTTCTGCTGCTCTGGGGCGTTGTTGCGCTAACGAACGTTAGCTGCGACGCTCAGCCTGCACAAGCTCCAACGCAAACCGCGCCGGCCCTCACAAAACGTTACCTGTACGTGGGGCGCGCGCCGAAGGAGCGGGACGGCTTCCGCACCCTCAAGCCGTCGCTGGAAGTGTACGACATCGACAATGGGCACAAATTAGTGAAGGTGATTCCCTTGCCCGCCACGGTGATGAACATTCGGGGTATCATGGCCAACGCGCCCACCCGGAAGCTGTAGCCTATCCGGGCATTCCCATCCCGCCCCTCACCGAAAAGAATGCGGCTGTGTATGAGTTGCTGAAACGCTACAAAGAAGCCGGTCACACCCTGACCTGGCCGGAAGAAAAGTTTCGGCGCAACGAACTGATGACGGGTGCCATTCCGGGTATGCAGATAGGCTACCCCGACGGCACCTTAGCGCAGGAGGGAAACGTCTTCGTAATCATTGCCCCCGGTCCGTACCAACTACCCTACGGGGCCATCATCCCCCAGAAAAAAAAATGCACCAACTTAGTCGTGCCTGTTTGCATGTCGGCGAGCCACGTGGCATACTCGTCGATTCGGATGGAATCGACCTACATGGTGATGGGCGAAGCCGCTGGTCTGGCCGCGGCCTTAGCTATAAAGCGTAAGAAAGCGGTTCAGGACGTGAACCGGGCGGACTTGACGGCTCGCCTGCAAACGTACGGCGCGAAGCTGGCCTGGGATGGGAAGGGCTACCGCACGTGGCGGTACAACGTATTCAGCAAGAACCCGACAAAAGAAACCACCCGCTGGGAAACCAACCCGGAAGAATACGCGGCCTATCCCATCAGCGTTTTGTGGAAATGAAAATTTGTCTTGTCAGCCAGTCGGTCAACAGGCCCGTCAGCAAATTAAATCTGGAGCAGTTAAATTAGATTGTGCCGTGCCGAACGACTTGACAGTAGTAGAAGTAGTCCCTTGTGCTACTGAGCTTTTGCCTTACGTGGGACAACCCGATTACGGCTTACGCTGCTGACTGCTTACCACCATTCTAAAATGAACTGGTCCAGAATTTTTGGGATCGGCTGGCTGATTGCCATCCAGGTTGGGGCGTTCGCGCAGGCACCGGCCCTTCGGGCGTTGCGCTTCACGCCCCAAACGGTGTTGCTGGTCGATTCTGCCGAAGCGATGCCGGTTCATCTGGCCATCCGGGATTTGCAACGGGACTGGCAGAAAGTGATGGGCCAGCCGCTGCGCGTCGTCCACCGGGCGGCTGACATGGGGCGCGGTCCGGCGTTGATCGTTACGGGCGGGGGACGGGCGACGCAGGCTTACCGGGCGGCTGACCTGACGGGCTGGGAGGCCCACGAACTCGCCGTCAGGAAGGGACAGTTCGTCTTACAAGGCACGGACCCACGCGGCACGGCGTACGCCATCTATGAGTTCTGCGACCGGTTTTTAGACGTACCGCCCCTGTGGTTCTGGGCGTCGTGGCAGCCCACTAAAAAGAGCGAATTAGTCATTCCGGTGGCGACCCGGCTGCGGTTCGCCCCTCCGCAAGTACGTTGGCGGGGCATCTACCCGAACGACGAAGATCTGCACCGCCCCTGGCAGCAAGGGTCCGACGAGCGGTATCAGGCCCTGTTTGAAACGGTACTCCGGCTGAAGATGAACCTGCTGGATGTCAACGATTACCGAGATTATCCGAAGGCCAACTTAGGGCTGATTCGCGCCCGCACCGCCCGCGATCGGGGCATCGCCGTTACCACGGGCCACGCCAGTCCGCTCGGTTCGGTGTTCAGCGCGTGGGATACGTTCTGGAAAGAAGTTAAACACCAGCCGCAACCACCGGCTTTACGGCTGTCGAACACGCGTGAGGTGGAAGAGTTCTGGGCGTACCACGTCGAACTGGCCAAGCGCGAAGGGCTGCTGACCGTACCGATGATTGGGTTTCGGGGCATGGGCGACCGGGGCTTCTGGACGGCTTTCGCCGACGCGCCCACGAACGACACGCTCCGGGCCGCCCTCATTGGGCAAATGCAGGGGCGGCAGGTGGCCATCGTGCGCCGAATCATGGGCGACCAAACGCCTGACATGCGCACCGTTCTGTATAACGAAAACTCCGACTACTTCGCTAAGGGGCTGCTGGTGCCGCCCGCCGATACCAGTTTAATTTTAAACTTCGTGGCCGCCCGCCGGGACCATTTCCCGACGTTGGACGTGCGGGGACCGTCGTTCCCCAAAAACCGCAAAACTGGCTACTACTTCAATTATCAGTTCACCAGCACCGGCTCGCATTTAGTGCAGGGCGAAGGGCCGTGGAAGATGGAAACCAACTACCGCATCCTCGACGGCCTGAGTCCGGGTAAGCTGACGCTGTCGATGGTCAACGCGGGGAATGTCCGCGAGTTTGTGCAGGAAATCAGCGCCAACGCCCGGCTGCTGTGGAACGTCAAAGCGTACAAGTCAGACACCCACCTGTTGGATTTCTGCACTCGCTATTACGGCACCACCCACGCTCGCGCCGTTGCTGATTTGTACAGACAGTTGTACGATGCTTATTGGCAACAAAAAAAGGGCGACATTCCGGGCTTTGACCGGCAGTATATCTTTCAGGACGAGCGCCTGGCGCGGGCTGCCGAGATGCTCTTGAGCCGACTCAAGAAGAATGACTACGTCGCCAATCCGTTAGACGGTCATCCGCAGGACAATCCCGTGGTGGGCAGCGTGGGCTATTTCCGGGTGACGCCCGCGGATTTAGGCGTGGCCAATCAGGTCGAGGCCCTGCTAAAAGGTACGGGCGAATCCAGCCAAAAACTGACCCGCTTAGCACAGACCTGCGACCAGATGATGACGCAGTTACCCCCGTCCCGGCAACCGTTTTTCAACGACAATTTACGCATCCAGGTCCACCTGCTTCAGCAGGCAAACCTCATGCTGCACAACCTGACGCAGGCATACACGTACCAAAGCGACAAATCGGCTCGTCAAGCCGCCTTACAGCGGGCGGTAACCGCGCTGCGGGCGATGCAGCAAGTACAAAAGCAAGCCGAGCACGGCGCGTTTACCGGGTGGTACGAAGGCGAAGAACTATTTGGGGTAAAAAAACTGCTGAGTCGCGTTACCGAGCTGATTACTGAGTAGCTATGCCGCGGAAGGCACAAGGGCAAGCGCAAGCGAAATACTTGCCCGAGCTGATTACTGAATAGCTATGCCGCGACCTGAACCACTGGCAGGCCGGACCGACTGTACTCTATTTCAAGGAAGGCGCGCCTTGGGCAAAATCGCGGGCGTGGGCACTGGCCGACGAAGTGGTTTACTTTGCCGATTGTCGGCAACCACTCTTTAGGTGCAGTCTACTTAGGCTCGGTTATAGTCTACGGAAATAATCTTGTTGATTAAGCCAGACAGAGCCTGATTGCTTTGCGTGAACCAGAGACCGGGATTGGTAAAGACTACTTGATTACTTCTAATGTCAAGTGGTCTATCTCAAAGATAGAAAGCAGAAATGGAATGAGTAGCCATCAACAGCGCGTTACTTTAGTGCGTATGATGACGTTCTGTCGGCTTTCGTTTATTCTGCTCCTGACCATCCTACTGGCCCTGACCACCGCCAAGCCCACCCGCGTCGTGTTTTTCGGCGATTCCATTACCCAGGCGGGCGTCAACCCCGGCGGCTACATCGACCGGCTGAAAAAGATGCTGCCCGCTGAGCAGTTTGAGTTGGTCGGCGCGGGCATCGGCGGCAACAAAATTTACGACCTGTACCTGCGCATGGACGAGGACGTGCTGGCTAAGCAGCCCGACGTGGTGGTCATTTGGGTGGGCGTCAACGACGTATGGCACAAAGCCAGTCACGGTACGGGTACGGACCCCGACAAGTTTGTGAAGTTTTACGAAGCAGTGATTAAGAAATTGCGGGCCGCCAACGTCCGGGTCGTGCTCTGTACCCCGGCCGCCATCGGCGAGAAGACGGACATGACTAATCAGCAGGATGGCGACCTCAATCAGTACAGCCAGTTCATCCGCGAGATTGCCGCCCGCCAGAACCTGCCGCTCGTGGACCTGCGGAAGGCGTTCCAGGAACACGATTTGAAAAACAACCCGCAGAATAAAGACCGGGGTATTCTAACCACCGACCGCGTTCACCTCAACGACGCGGGCAATCAGTTCGTCGCCGAGCAGATGCAACTGGTGCTGACGGCCGCGAAATGACAACGCGGAGGAGACGGCTTACGCCGACTTCCCCGCGCTGACCGGCTCCCTGACAACTTAGTACGTCACCTTTTGCACCACGCCATCGACCAAATTGGCTAAATAATACGTTTTAGGGCCGCTGCGCGTGATGGCGGTCGGAAAGTTTTGCGCCGTCAGCAGGGGTGTGTTCTGGCCATTGGCCCAGCCAACAACGCGGCCGGTCGCTGGGGCAAACCCGGTCGGGCTAAACTGGGCGTACTCCACAACGACCGGCTGATTAGCCGCGTCCAGCGCGACATCCACCAACGCCGTAAAATCGTCGCGGTAAGGCAATACGTTACCCGCCAAATCAATCTGGTAGATGCGGGCTTTGCCGGTTGGAAACGGGAAGCCAAGCAGCGTCGTCACCAAGAACTTTCCACCATCGAAGACGATGCCGGTCGGTACGGCTTGTACGAACGGCGGTCCGACGGGCGTCGGATTAGCAACGCCGGGTATGGTCGCGAACACGCTCAGCGAACCGTCCGACGCCCGTCGAATAATAGCGTTCGCGGCCGCATCGGTGATGTAGAGCGCATCGTCCGGGCCAACCGTCAGATTGTACAGGTTCGACTCGCCGGTGTCCTGCGCGAAGGGGTAATCGTTAACGAACGTACCGAGGTCGTAGCTCGTCAGCGACGCGGCTGGAATGGGCGGACTGCCCGGCGAATAACCCGACACGTCGGCGGTGTAAAGCCGACCACTGGCCCCGTGCAGGACGTACAGCAGACCGTTGTGGAAAGTCAGGTGGGTTAATCCCGCCGGGCTGTTGTCAAAAATGCCCGATGGAAAGCCGGTGATAACCCGGCTGACGGTGCCATCGGCGCTGATGACGGACACGGCTCCGTCGTTGTTGCCCGAACCAATTTCGGAGACCCACACCCGCCCGCCGGCGTCGCTCGTGAGGCCAATGGGGGCGACTAAACCCGTGGCAAAGCGCGGCTGTACCTGCAACTGATTGGGGGAGGTGGGCAGGTCGCGGTGGTCGAGGCAACTGCTGAGCGTGAGCAGTCCGCCCAATAAGAGGGTTGGAATGAATCGCATTGACTAAAGGATTTAGGGTTAGAAAACAGGACTGAATGGAGGAGATACACCCCATTCCGTCTCAAAGCTATTCGCTTCGTCTCTTCTCGTTCTCAGCGCTTTAGCCAACGGACACGGCTTTGAGCCAGCGGTTTATTTTCGGGGATGCAAATTCGCAGAAAGGGATAAAAAAGGAACTTGGGCTATTTTCATAAGTAGAAGTCGCACAGCCGCCGATTTACGTAAGCTGGATGACTTGCAACCTGTCTAACTCCAACGTTACCGATGCACAAAAACTTTATCGTTCGCGCCATTGGCGTCTTATTGCTGGCTTGCATTCTGGGTGAGAGCCACGCCCAAACCCTGCGCCCCCCCGCTTACCCGCTCGTCACCCACGACCCGTATTTCAGCGTCTGGAGCAACACTGATAAACTCACGGATTCGCCCACGCGCCATTGGACCGGCCGGCCGCAGTCGCTGGAAGGCGTTGTGCGGGTGGACGGTCGGGCGTACCAGTTCATGGGCAGTTCGCCGACGACCTACGTGCCCATCCTGGCCACCGGCGAGTTGCAGCCCTACACCGCTCAGTACACGATGACCAAACCCGCCGACGGCTGGGCGCAGCCGGATTTCGCGGCAACGGGCTGGCAAACCGGGCCAGGACCGTTCGGCGATACGCCCGACGCCAAAACGCGGTGGCGCAACAAAGAGTCGATGCCGGACGGGATCTACGTTCGGCGCGAATTCACCTACGACGGTAAAGCGGACCCGGCTAAACTGCTGTTGTCGATCAACCACGACGACGACGTGCAGGTGTATTTGAACGGCACCCAAATTTTAAACAAACCCGATTACGTCGGCGAGTACGTCAACCTGCCCTTGTCGGCGGAAGGGCAGCGGGCGTTGCGGAAAGGCCGGAACGTGCTGGCTGTGCACTGCGTCAGTCCGCGGGGCGGCTCATTCATCGACGTGGGTATCGTTAATCCCGTGACGTCGTCAACGCTCGTGACCGCCAACCAGACGGGCGTTACCGTAACGGCCACGCAAACGGATTACACCTTCGCGGCCGGACCAGTCAGCCTGTCGGTTAATTTTCTGTCGCCCCTGCTGATGGACGAGTTAGAGGTGGTGGCCCGGCCCGTCACCTACGTAACGTTCAGTGCCCGCTCCACCGACGGCAAGCCGCACGCGGTGCAGGTGTATCTAAGCGCGGCCGGTACGCTGGCGACTAACGTTGGCGGTCAGGAAGTTGTCACGCAGGCCGGTCAGGGGGCGGGTTTGGCTTATCAATCGGTGGGCACGAAAGATCAGTCGGTATTAGGACGTAAAGGCGACAACGTCCGCATCGACTGGGGCTACGCGTACGTCGCGGCTCCGCAAGGAACGGGTACGTTGAGCGCGTCGGGTAATCCGGCGACGATGAAACAAACGTTCGCCACGAGCGGCAAACTACCCACTGGAATCAACGCGTCGGGCACGGCGCAGACGGTTGCGCTGGCGACGGTGCTGGATTTGGGCAACGTCGCGCAGCCCACGGCGCGGCACCTGCTACTCGGTTACGACGATTTGTACTCGGTGCAGTATTTCGGCCAGAACCTACGCGGTTGGTGGCGACGCGACCCTAACACCACGATGGTCACCACACTCACAGCCGCTGAAAAGGACTACGATAGGCTGCGCAAAAAGTGCGTGGACTTTGACCGGCAGCTTTACGCCGATGCGCAGAAAGCGGGCGGTAAAGAATACGCCGATTTGTGCCAACTGGCGTACCGGCAGGCCATCGCTGCCCACAAAATCGTGGCCGGTCCGAAAGGCGAAGTCTTTTTTTTGTCGAAAGAAAATTTTTCCAATGGCTCCATCGGGACAGTCGACATTACGTACCCATCGGCTCCGTTGTTTCTACTGTACAACAATGAGTTAGCAAAAGGTTTGCTGCGGTTCATCTTCGATTACAGCGAGTCGGGGCGGTGGAAAAAAGATTTCCCGGCGCACGACGTGGGCACGTATCCGCTGGCCAACGGACAAACCTACGGCGAAGATATGCCCGTCGAGGAAGCGGGCAACATGATGATTCTGACGGCGGCTTCGGTGAAAATGGACGGTAAGCCCGATTTTGCCCGCGAGCACTGGCCGATGCTGACCAAATGGGTCGGCTTCCTCAAGCGCGACGGCTTCGATCCCGGCAACCAACTTTGCACCGACGACTTCGCCGGTCACTTAGCCCGCAACGCGAACCTGTCGGCTAAAGCCATTGTCGGCATCGCCTGTTACGGACAAATGGCTCAGCAATTGGGCGACCAGAAAACGGCCGATGAGCACCTTACGTTAGCCCGCGACTTAGCCAAAAAATGGATGCAGATGGACGCCGACGGCAATCACTACGCCCTGACGTTTGACAAACCGGCTGGTTCGTGGAGTCAGAAATACAACATCGTCTGGGATCGGCTGCTGGGCCTGAACGTGTTTCCGGCCGAAGTCGCGCAGAAAGAAATGGCGTTTTATCTCAAAAATCAGCAGCCCTATGGACTGCCGCTGGACAGCCGCAAAACTTACACCAAGTCCGACTGGATTGTGTGGACAGCGACGATGGCCCAATCGCCCGGCGATTTTCAGGCGCTCATTAAACCCGTTTGGAAGTACGCCATTGCAACGCCGAGCCGCGTGCCGCTCAGCGACTGGCACGAAACAACCAACGCCAAGCAGGTGGGCTTCCAGGCCCGGTCGGTGGTGGGCGGTTATTTCATCAAGATGCTGGAAGGCCGGATGATGCCCGCCAAGTAGACGGCGTTATTGAGCGAAACAAACAATCCCGGTCCGATTAACCGGGATTGTTTGTTTTATTAAGGCGTGTTGGGTTGCCAATCTGGTTCAGCAATTTATCGTTTCTTCACGCGAACGACTCGGTACGGAACGAAGGCAGGAACAGCCGGTCGCGCGTTGGCAACCCAGCTCGTGTAACCTGCCTGGGTAATCAACGACGGCTGAAGTCAAGGTCATAGTCTAAGTTCAGCCGAAAGCCATTGTCTAAATCGAAGATTGGCTTTTGCGTAATCGGGTCCGGGTCGGCGTGTTGTAGGATTCGGTTGAAATAGTTGAGTTCCAACTTAATGTTGTTGCGGAACTGATACCCCACTCCGCCCGAAAGCCGATTCTGGTTGTAAACGTTGGTGCCGACGTTCCGCCCGAAACTGATAAACAGTTCGTCGAAGGCGTTGAGGTAAAACTCGCCGTCGTCGATGGTCGGGCCGCTCAGGGGAAACGTACCCGATAGCTGATACCGAATCCGGCTCTGGTACTCCCAGCCGGCAATTCGGCGTGGATCGGCGTCCGACGGTTGGCCCAGCCACCGCTGCTCCAACCGAAACCGGTGCGCCAGTTGCAACCGCCCGAACTGATCGCTGAGCTGAATGTCCTCGTAAATCCGATGCTCAGGAACGGGCACCCCCGCGTCCGCCGACGGGTAATTACCGTAGGGATACGTCGTAAAGTGAGTGTACCCGCCCGATATGTCAACGCGGTCGGTTAGTTGGTAGATTAGCCCAAGCCGGGCCAGCGACTGTTGCCAGGTACGAATGAACTCAATCCGTCGCCATTGGTATTCAGTATGTAACGCCCAGCGCTTAGCGAGTTTGTGGTCACCGTTGTACGTGTACCAACCAACGGTGTTGCGGTCCAGAATGCGGTTGGCTTGGCCAAATCCGTTGCCCATCAACAGACTAAACGCAACGCACAGTAGGGCTTTTCTTAGCGGGTAGGAAGTCAACGTTCAGCAGGGTTTCGGTGGTTACGGCAGCGCGAACGCCACGTACTGATTTCCCTTTTTCGACCCCAGCTTGGCACCCCCGCAGGCGATTACGACGTACTGCTTGCCACCAACTTGGTACGTAGCGGGGGTGGCATACCCGGCCGCCGGCAACTGCGTTTCCCAAAGCAGCTTGCCCGTTTTCTTGTCGAACGCCCGGAATTTCTCGTCTTTCGTAGCCGCAATGAACAGCAAGCCCGAGGCCGTCACGACTGGCCCGCCGTAGTTTTCCGTACCGGTCGGCGTTTGGCTTTTGCCCGCCAGCATCGGCTCGTTGCCCAAGGGGATTTTCCACAAATACTCACCCGTGTTGAGGTCAATGGCGTTGAGCGTACCCCAGGGCGGAGCCACGGCGGGCAGGCCCTGGCTGTCCTGGAATTTATTGTAGCCCGTCACTTTGTAGGGTAACCACGGCTGCTTGGCTGGTTTAACCTTAGTTTTAGCATTGGCTACTTTGTACGGATCGTTGCCCGACACTTCCTGCTTTTCGTCGCCGAACAGAAACGATACCAGCGCCTGCTTGTCGGCGGCCGAGAGCGCCGTGAAGCCCGGCATCATGCCTTTGCCGTGACTAATAATCTCCGTCACGTAGGGCCGGTCGCGCCGTTGGTTGATGTTCACCAACGACGGGTAGCCGCTGCGGGCGTTGCCTTTCAACTCGGGTCCGTGGCAAGTCAGGCAGTTCTGCGTGTAGAGCCGCTGACCAGGGCTGAGGTGCGCCAATTCGTCCTGCCGCGGGGCGTCCACCATCGTGAAAATCCACGGTACGTCATTGGCGTTGACATACAAAATACCGTCGGGGTCGGCCGCGGCACCGCCCCACTCGCCCCCGCCGTCGCAACCCGGAAACAAAAGGCTACCCCGCTTGCTGATGGGTTCAAACGGCCGTTTGCCAATCTTGCGGAACAAGGTCAGCAGCGAATCGCGGTCGGTGGAGTAGGGGTTAATGTCGGCTTCGGTCATCGCCTGCCGGGCAAACGGGGCCGGTTTTTGTGGGATGGGCTGCGTCGGCCAGGTCACTTCGCCGGGAATATCGGACTTGGGCACCGGCGTTTCCTTAATGGGAAACAGCGGCTTGCCCGTCACGCGGTCGAACACAAACACAAAGCCTTGTTTGGTAATCTGCGCCACGGCGTCGATTTTTCGGGGCCGACCGTCGGGGCCATTTTGCGTTACCGTAATCAGGTTCGGCGGGGCCGGAAAATCGCGGTCCCACAGGTCGTTGTGCACGGCCTGGAAGTGCCAGAGTCGCTAGCCGGTGCGGGCGTCTAAGGCCAGCAAACTGTTAGCGAATAG
>CAXUEB010000160.1:11847-12310 GCA_964249775.1 uncultured Spirosoma sp. | reverse complement strand
AGTAACCGATACGCACCAATAAACCGAGCAAACGACGGCCGCCGGTCGCCAGTTTCTGGACCAGATTTTCGGCGGCAATCTCGGCCGCACCACCGAATTGATTGGTCAGCACAGCGGTACCAAACCCCAATCCGTGGCAACGATTATGGGGCTGGCCGGTTCGGTGCTGATGGGGGTGCTGGGTCGGCAACGGCAGGAAAACGGCCTGACGAACGAAGGCTTGACGACCTTGCTGCTGGGGCAAGCGTCCGAATTTAAAAAAGCCTTGCCGAGCGGCTTGGATGGGGTGAGTAGTCTGCTCGGCTTTAACGAGCTTGAAACGCCCGCCGGCCCACAAACGGAGGTGCAGGGCGTAGATAACTTCAGCGGAACGGTCATTAACCCCAACATTCCCCGCAGTCCCGAAGGCGATCGCCGGCGCGAAAACGTCCGGTGGCTGCGTTGGGTAATCGTTGTGATGGGC
>CAXUEB010000160.1:0-11837 GCA_964249775.1 uncultured Spirosoma sp. | reverse complement strand
GATGGGCATATTGGTCGGCGCGCTGATGGTGCAAAAGTGTCAAGAGAACGCGAACAGCATTGACGGTATCAGCACCGATAGCACCAAGCGCGTCGAATCCGACGCGGTCGAAGATACGTCGGCGGCAACCAAACGGAGCATCGAAGAAGCCCACGGGCAAGTCGCTGATTCGACGGCCCCCGGTGCGCTGGGCATCCGCGATTCGTCGGCCGAGGGAAGCCGCGCAAATGGATCGTCGACGAATGGGCCGGCCGTTCGCACGCAGGTTGAGCTACCCGGTGGCCGGAAATTGAGCCTGACCGAGAATTCGTTCAACGCCCAGTTGGCCCGGTTCTTGGGCAGCAAACCCAAAAATCCGGAACGTACGTTTACGTTCGACAACTTGACGTTTGAAACCAACTCGGCCCGTATCACGACCGAGTCGCAACCGAACGTCAACGACTTGATCGAAATTATGAAGGCGTATCCGGGTCTGGCTATCCGCGTGGAAGGTCACACGGACAACACCGGCCGCGCCGACGCCAACCGCAAGCTGTCGCTCGACCGGGCCAACGCCGGGAAGAGCGCGTTGACGGCGGCTGGTATCGACGCCAACCGCGTGACGACGCAGGGCTTTGGTTCAACCAAGCCAACGGCCACGAACGATACCGAAGCCGGTCGGCAGAAAAACCGGCGCATTGACGTAGCGGTTACGAAGTTGTAAACCAAAAGCTCATGAAAAACCAAACCATGTTGACCGTCCGCGGCTGGGTAGCCGCGAGCCTGATCGCCGTTGCTGGCTTAACGCTGGGCAACTGCACCAAAACGTCGGAGAAAGCCGATGATACGGCCGAATCGACCACGAGCACGACAACCGATACGCTGATGGCGGGACCGATGGGCCGGCAGGGCGATACAACCAATTCGTCGAGCATGGACGCTCCCCAGCAGGCCCCGCCCGACAGCATCAGCAACCGGCAGGGCGCTACCGTTCCGGCCGAAATCAAAGTGCGGGTAAAGCAATAAGGGTATCTAACTTGACCTACTTCTGGGTACCGAACGGCGGGGCCGTAAATCGATGAGGATTGCGTAATTTGCCCTCTCACCGACTTGCGGCCCCGCGACCAGTTATGTTTGTTGACGCCATCGAGCGCATTGAGTCTTTCACCCGCCCTATCCATTCCATTGTCCGGCTGTACGGTCACGACGCGATTGTTCCCGGCAGCGCAACCTTGTTTTTCGTCAACGAGCACGGTTGCGCCCTAACCTGCCGGCACGTAGCCGAGTTGATTACCAACGCCAACGTTATTCACCAAAACTACCGGGCGTTTCAGGGGGCGCGCCAGCAGGTTTTGCGCGAGAAAGACGTAGCGCAGCAAGTTAAGCAGTTAGAAACCCGGTTCGATCTGCGCTCCGAGTCGATTATTCGCGTTCGCCATAATTTCGTCAACTGCGTCGATCAATACACCGCCTTGGACATCGACCTGCACCCCACGCAGGACTTGGCCCTGCTGCGGTTTCGGGGGTTCAACCGGCTGCTGTACCGGTCCTACGCCACGTTCCTGGCCGACAGCAGCCGCGTGCGGGCCGGGCGGAGTTTGTGCCGGCTGGGCTACCCCTTTCCGGAGTTCACCAATTACCGCTACAACGCGGCCAACGACGACATTGAATGGACAACGGAAGGCCGTAGCACTTCGCCCCGCTTTCCCATCGACGGCATCATTACGCGGCTACTGACAGAAAACGGGACCCTGATGGGCATTGAAATGAGCACGCCCGGTTTGCGGGGCCAAAGTGGCGGGCCGCTGTTTGATCCCAGTGGCTTGGTGTTCGGAATGCAGTCGGCGACGCGGCATTTGCACCTCGGTTTCGACATTGAAGACCGGGAAGTGCTGGTCAACGGCCGCCGGAGCCGCGTTTCCAACTACCCATTCATGAACGTCGGGCAGTGCATCCACGTCGACGTGATTAAGGCGTTTCTGCGCGAGCGGGACGTAAAATTCTATGAGAAGTAAAGGAGCGCGTGGTTGAGAACGTTGCCCTTATTCGTCAGACTTGGGCGAAAAAAGTTAGCTAATCTTCGTACCTCATTAGCCCAAAGACTACGTACAGCAGAATAACCAACACGGGTTTAACGGACAAACTAACCACTATCAACACCGCAATAAGTGACCAGATTAAAGACGAATTTGCTTTCATGGAGTACATTGCGTCTGCTTTGTAATTTGGTTTCTTTTTACGACGTACTCCGGTAAGAAGGCGATCAAGCCAGCAACACCTATTGAGAAAATGGCTTGAACCATGTTCTAAACAAGACCGATGCGCATCATCTCCGGCTTCAAAGACTATTACGATTACATTGCCAACCAAAACGTTGACAACAAAATTGTTTATAACCGGCATTGTCAGGCGTACGAAACCGTACCTAAAAACAACCAGCAATCCTATCAGCTCGTGGGGCCGCACGACCCGAACGTAGCGCACACGTTAACATTTCCCAACAAATACTACGACGTTGACTCCGTGCACGTCTGCGGTACGCAGTATTCGTTCATCGCGCAGGACGGGCGGATTGTTTACGATCCCGACGAGATGTACCGCTTGCTCGCGGCTGAACTGCGGAAAAGGGGCGAGCCTTCGTTTGCTTTTGAGAATTTGCGCTGGACCGCCGAACGTTGTCATCGCCCGGTTACTTCAGCGCTTAACGAGCAACTAAACGCGCCCGTTGTGCTGGAGCGCCGGTCCGACGTAAAAGCCAAATACCTGACCAACATTAGCTTGAAGTCAATTGACTTTGTTCAGGTGTTTCCGCCCGAACAAGCCTTTATGCTTATTTACAATTTTCTAACTCCTAAAGAAGTTGAACCGGATCGTGATCCCGATAACATGGCCCGCTACGAAGCCAAAGGCTTTGACAAGAAGGTTAGTTTCAGGAAGCGAACGTAAGGAAGGGAATGCTAATCGTGCCGAAGGGCGTCGAACACCGGCCGCGCACCGGCGAGGAGTCGGTGCGCCGGCGCTGAAGTTTACCTGATGTTGTTTGAACCCTAAGCCAACCAGCACACCGGCGATCGGGTGCTCGACGACGTGATCGTCACCGAGCAGACGTGGCTGTGAACCCAAAACAGCTTACTCCTTTACGAAACTGCGCTACCGGATTTATCGCTCGTTCTCGAGTTCATTCAGCCGTTTCCTGTTGCGAAGCCAACTTTCTTCGGTTTTCTTCAACATGCGCTGGTTGACGCGCAGTAAGGAATCGTACTGTTGCCCCAAGCGCAGTCTTAAGCGTTCATCACGTTGCTTAACCAAGCCAGATTTAACCAGTTCGAGTCGCGAACGCATGAGCTGTAGGTAAACCAATTGCTCTTCGTAGTAAGTGTCCAACTGCGTTAACCAATCGCCCAGTTGCTGGCCCGTCAGTCCGTAAAACGTTGGCGGCTGGCGGCTCAGGATGGCTTGCCACTGCTGCGTCAGGGCGCGCACGGGTTCGGCAACGGGTTGACCATCGAAGGCCTCAACCGGCACGCAGAAGCGTGCGTCGTTGTCATGAATAGTCGCGTTCAGGAGCGTCCAGCCTTGGTTGACTAATTCAGTCAGAAGCCCAAACGCCGATTCATAATCGGCAACACCGTAGCCTACGTTCGTACACTGTACGCCCTGATTAATTCCGTCTACGAACAGGATCATGAGTTATAGAGCGGCTTTTACGTGGAGTTACCTGCTAAACGTTTGCGGCTAACCAATTGGTTAACTTGGCGGGCCAATGAATGAGGGTATGGTCGTTGGCAAGTTGCCTTTCGGTCATTAATAGGCCGCTTGTTCAGCGTTGATTGTATCTTTGAGCGGTCAACGCCTTGCTTTATGCGCCAACGCACCGATACCGCTACGCCCCAAACTGATCTGACTGCCGACGCGCTGAACCTGCTTAAACGCCTGATCAAAACGCCTTCGTTCAGCCGGGAAGAGAACCAGACGGCGGGTATAATTGGGGAATTTTTAAGCGAAAAACAGATTTCATTCGAGCAGTTGAAAAACAATATCTGGGCCAAAAATCGGTATTTTGAGCCTGGAAAGCCGACAATTCTACTCAACTCGCACCACGATACGGTTAAGCCTAACCCATCCTGGACGCTCGATCCGTTTGGTCCATTGGAGCAGGGCGGCAAACTGTTTGGACTGGGCAGCAACGACGCCGGCGGCTGCTTAGTGGCGCTGCTGGCTACTTTCGCCTACTTCTACGACCGGCCTGGCATGAGTCATAACCTCGTCATGGCCGCCAGCGCCGAAGAAGAAATTTCGGGTCGCGACGGGCTGGAACTCCTCTTGCCGGAGTTGCCGCCGATTAGCTTTGCCTTGGTTGGCGAACCAACCGAAATGGCGTTGGCCATCGCCGAGAAAGGGTTGCTCGTGCTCGACTGCACGGCCCACGGCGTTAGCGGCCATGCCGCCCGCGACGAAGGCGACAACGCTATTTACCGCGCCATCCGGGACATTAACTGGCTCACCACCTACCAGTTTCCCAAGGTGTCGCCGGTGCTGGGACCGGTTAAATTGTCGGTAACGATCATCAGCGCCGGAACGCAGCACAACGTCGTGCCGGATCGCTGTACGTTTACCGTTGACGTGCGTGTAACGGAGCAGTACACGCTGGAAGAAGTCATCGACACGATCCGCGCCAACATGCAGTCTGAGGTGAAACCGCGTTCCATCCGGCTTAAGCCGTCGAGCATTCCTGTCGACCATCCCCTGGTGCAGGCTGGGCGGAGCTTGGGCCGACGCACGTACGGCTCGCCGACGACTTCCGATCAGGCCGTGCTCAACTGTCCGTCGCTCAAGTGTGGACCGGGGCATTCGGGCCGATCGCACTCGGCTGATGAATTTATTTATATTCAAGAAGTAGCCGACGGTATCGACGTCTATATTCGGATGCTCGAACGCATTTTGTAAATGATCAGCCAATTAAGACGAATCGGTATGCAGTTCCCTTCTTTTTTCGTGGTTCTGGTGGGCAGTTGGTTGAGCGGTTGGGCCACGCTCGCTCAGTCGTTTGTTAATCCGGTTAAGCCTACGCCCCGCCAACTGACCTGGCAGCGGCTGGAAACCACGGCGTTTCTGCACTTTACGGTCAACACGTTTACCGACAAAGAATGGGGCGACGGCACCGAGAAGCCGGCCATTTTTAATCCCACCAAACTCGACGCCCGGCAGTGGATTCGGGAGCTGCGCGACGCCGGGTTTAAACTGGCCATTATCACGGCTAAACACCACGATGGCTTCTGCCTGTGGCCGTCGAAGTTGACCGAACATTCGGTTAAAAATAGCCCGTGGAAGAACGGTAAGGGTGACGTCGTGCGCGAAGTGGCCGACGCCTGCCGCGAGTACGGTCTGAAATTTGGCGTGTATCTGTCGCCCTGGGATCGCCACGAACCGCGTTACGGCACGGCGGCTTACAACGACTTCTACAAAGGCCAACTGCGTGAACTATTGACCGGATACGGTCCCATCGCGGAGGTCTGGTTCGACGGCGCGAAGGGCGAAAATGCGAAAGACATGACGTATGATTTCGACGGCTACTGGGCCTTGGTACGCGCGTTGCAGCCGGGAGCGGTGCTGTTTTCAGACGTAGGGCCGGACGTGCGCTGGGTGGGTAATGAAGCGGGCAACGCGGGCGAAACGTGCTGGTCGACCCTTAATACCGACGGGATGGCCCCCGGCGTAGCCGATCCGAAGTACCTCAACCGGGGCGAGCCAACGGGCAAGCGCTGGATACCCGCCGAAACCGACGTAAGCATCCGGCCCGGCTGGTTTTACCACCCCGCCGAAGACGCCAAAGTTCGGTCGGCGCGGGATTTAGTCAATTTATACTACCAGTCCGTGGGGCGGAATAGTTTGTTGCTGCTCAACGTACCGCCCAACCGCGAGGGGCTGCTGTCGGAGCCGGACGTGGCCAACTTGCGGGCGTTCCGGGCCATATTGAACGAAACGTTTCGGACCAATCTGGTTAAGAACCGTGCCCTGACGGACGGTCAGCTCGTCACTTTCCGGGCGCTGCCGGTTGGCCAATCGCTTACAGTCGACTTGAACGGCGAGCCGGAGTTCGACCGGATCTCGATCCAGGAAAACATTGCGGATGGGCAGCGCATTGCCGCCGGCCGCGTCGACTATTGGAACGGTACCGACTGGCAACCCATTCAGACATTTACGACGGTGGGCTACAAGCGGCTGCTTCGGTTCCCGGCTGTGCGTTCGTCGCGCATTCGACTGACCCTGACCGACGTCAACGGATTGGGCTTGGTGGGCGAAGTGGGCGTTTACAAGGCGTCGGCAGGGGAAAGGGAGTGAGCACATCCGAAGACAATGGACCAATTGACGCCCGAAAACGAGGAACGAATTTACCAAACCAAGGACGTAACCATTCTGGTCAAACGATTTGCCGATTCGGATGCCGTAGCCTTACTGAGTCGCACCCGATACGGCACAAACGGTGTTCAATACCAGCACACCGGGCAAGCTGAAAAGGTGGCGCAACTTCGCAAACCGCTCTTTTTTCACCTGTTGCGCGACGGTTTGCTCATTGGTATCTACTGCTTGGACGAACGCGAACTGACCGCTCCAAACGGCACCGTTCGGGGATTTTACGGTCGTTATCTGTCCATTGATTCGGGACACGCGGGCCGCGGCTACGGTCGTCTACTGAAACGGGAAGCCGTGCGTTACGTAGAAGAATCCGTGGCCGGGCCGCTCTTGTTTTACGCTTACATCGAAGAACGTAACAGCCGTTCGATGGCCATCTCGCACAAACAAGAGTTTCGGTCGATAGCCGTGCTACGAACGTTTATTTTTCGGAGACATCAGCCCCATCAAAACGTAAATGTTCGGCGGTTAAGCCCGGCGGAGTTGGCGGACATGCTGGTCCGATTAGGCCAATTTTACAGTCAGTACGCGTTCCGAACGTTCGCCCACGTTGGTTACAAGGGAAATTACTTTGTCTTTCAGGAGGACGGTGAGATTGTAGCGGGTGTACAGGCGAACCCGGTTCGGTGGCAATTTTATCAGATGCCGGGCGTAGGGGGTTGGGTGATGATGAACGTCTTGCCGCTGTCGTCCGTAACGCGCCGGTATTTCAATCCCGAAGATTATCAGTTTATCGTCCCCGAAGGTTTATACGTTAAGCCGGGCCGCGAGGAGTTGCTTTACGTCCTACTCGAAAGCGTTTTGGCCCATTTTGGTTTCCACTCCGCGCTGCTGCAACTCGACGCTCGCGATCCGCTCCTGGTTCTACTAACGAAGCCGGAGGCCGGTCGATTAAGTGGGTTTCAGGCGGGCGTCCGAACGCACGTCATGGTGCGGGCGAAGGACATTCCCCACGATCAGCTACCCACCGAGTGGCCGGTATACGTATCGGCTTTCGATTTTACGTAATTGAGCTGCGTCGACGGTTTAGCGTTCCATGGTACATTTATCACCGGACCCAGGCTCGTCAACAAATGCCCTGCATTGCCGGTTAGTTGAGGACGTAAACCAACTCGAAAACTACTGATTATGCTGTACCCACTGACGTTCGAGCCGATTTTTAAGGATAAAATCTGGGGTGGCCAGAAAATAAGGACCATTCTGGAAAAAGATTTTCCGTCCGGCCCGTCGGGACCGCTGCCCAACTGCGGTGAAACCTGGGAAGTGTCCGACGTAGAAGGCAATGTCTCGGTCGTTCGGGAAGGCAGTTTGCAGGGTAAGTCACTGCACGAACTGGTTGAGCAATACAAGGGTGAGTTGGTCGGTCAGCACGTTTACGAGCAGTACGGCGACCGCTTCCCCCTGCTAATTAAGTTTATCGACGCCAACGACGATCTCTCGATTCAGGTGCACCCGAACGACGAACTGGCCAAACAGCGGGGCAGCGGCTTCGGCAAAACCGAAATGTGGTACATTCTTCAGGCCGACGAAGGCGCAAAACTCAATTCGGGTTTCAGCCGCGAAGTGACCAAGGACGAGTACGTCAAGGCGGTGGCCGATAACACGATTCAGGACTTGCTCAACATCGAAGACGTGCAGGCTGGCGACGTGTTTTTCCTGCCCGCCGGCCGGGTGCATTACATCGGCAAGGGCTTGTTACTGGCTGAGATTCAGCAAACCTCCGACACGACGTACCGCATTTACGACTTCGACCGCGTTGACCAAACAACCGGCAAGAAGCGTGAATTGCACACCGAACTGGCCGTCGACGCCATTGATTACCGGCATTACGACAACTACAAAACAGACTACGAGCGGAAACTGAACGAAAGCGTCAACGCCGTCAAAAGCGACTATTTCGTGACCAACGTACTCCACTTCGATCAAGAGGTGCTGCACGATTACACCCACCTCGATTCGTTCGTAGTGCTGATCTGCGTGGCGGGGGCGCTAACGGTCGAAACTGAGGGCGGCTACAAAGTACCGCTCAAAATGGGCCAATGCGCTCTGATTCCGGCGTCGATCAACAGCGTTACGCTGACGCCCGACGGCGAGATGACGGTGCTGGAAACCTATGTGCCTTGAACGTTCTTATTTCCCGGTAATTTCCGTTAAACCCGCATGTCCTTTGCCATCTCGTAACAACTTATCGACTGGTGTCCTTGGGTCAGCCGTCCAAGCGTCGTCGATGATATACTTGTATAAATACCTTCCCGGCAAAAGGTCTAACCGGCAGCTCCAACCGCCGGCTACTTTTGACAGGGGTGTTCCAAACATATTCCAGTTGTTAAAATCGCCCACTACGGAAACCGATTTTGCTTCTTGAAATCCAGCCAAAAAGAAGGTCGTATTGCCCTTCATACTGGGCAGGATGCTGATGTAATCCCGTCGGGGAAGAAGACTGTCTCTCATGTCTACTTTGTAAGCCAGAAAGGCTACCAGAACCGCGTTTTCTTTGAGATCGGTCCGGTTAACGTATTCAACAACGTCCATATTGGTGTGGTGAATCGCAGAGCTATAGTTTAACGGTTCCTGAATAAACTGAAACGCCGGGATGTTCAAAGCATCAAACAGTTCGTGGTCGGTTTGATTCGCATTTTGAATCGTTACCGTTCCGTTACCGACCTGACGGAAAGGGGCTAAATACTCCTCGAAAATCGGCTTTACGTTTCGGTTACCCTGTGCGTAGATGCCCCTTATCTTACCCGTACCGTTATCTAAATTAAAATAAGCCGGTATTTTAGGAAAGTCGGGCTTTGGCTCGCCAGTGCTCAGATTGCCAACGTTGGCGTTGATGTACGCCCTTGAGCCGGCAAATACCTGTTCCTCACCTCCCCACAGGCACATTTTGATTGTCCGTTTGGGTGCTAAACCAGCCACTTTTAATAAGCGCATCGCTTCAATCATAACGGCACACCCGGCCGCATTATCAACCGCCCCCGTACCGCCATGCCACGAATCCAGATGAGCGCCAATGATTACCTGCTCGGAGCTTACCCGAGGGTCCGTGCCTCGGATGTCGGCGATGACATTGATATTGTACTCTGGATTGTAGTTATAGGCCGCATCCAGGTGAAGCGTTAAGGTGGGCACGATGCCCTGTTTGATCAGTCTGACGAGTCGACCGAAATGTTCATTGGCAATGACAAACGAGGCAATCGGTTTTAAATCATCTACCTTCCGGTACGAAGGAATATTGCGGTTACCATCAATGTGTAAAATGCCGTAAGGATAATCACTTGGTTCGACTAAAGCCAGGACGCCTTCGTTATGGCAGAATTGAAAAAAGGGTTTCATGTCCTCTCTTCGTTTTTCCTGCATGGCAATGGCTTGCTGGGTGGACCGCCGACTATGATAGCCGATCAGCCGTTCATTGGGATCAGGATTGTCGGCGGCTTGTTGTAATAATTCCCGAAAGAGGAGTTCAGAATGGATTTTTTGAGCCGCGTTGAACGAACGAAAGTTTTGTCCTAACAAGAGGACTTTATCTTTGAGTTTTCCTTTCAGACTGGTTAAGCTATCTAAGTGCTCCAGGAGAACAACCTGTCCAGAAACGGTTCCTTTTGTTGCTTGGGTATAAGCCAACGGATAAGCGGCAATATGCATATAACCGGGTTGGGTCATTTCCACATTAAACGAGTTGACCTTCCAGCCGCGGTACTGTTGATCGAAGGCTTGAAAGTAAGCCGTATCCATACCCGACGAGGTTACGGTTTGCCTAACCCAGTTTGCGGCCTTAAAATAGTTAGCACTGCCCAAAAGACGGGGGCCATTTAAATCGGCCAGGTTGTTGATCGTCGCCGAAACGGAGGAGTTGATGGCCGCAGCTTTTTTGATTTTATTCAGAATCAAACTATCGCTCAACGCTTGTCCCAAGCAGGGACAACTAAGGATGTGACCGACTAAAAAAAGAACGAGTGATGGTATAGTGCGCATAAAACGTGAATGTTATTCAAGACAAAAAGGATACGTATAGGTGGAGTAAGGTGCAAAACTGGTATATTCTCTCCATATCAGTAGACATGGCTAAAATAACTCATATCCAGTAGTTTGTATTGAAGTCTAAATACAGACGTAAGGTATTAAGTTACAAATTACTCAGTGCGGCTTTGGCCTTGTTATCAACGCTGTTTTTGTATTCATGCCGCTTGAAGCTTAAGGCTTTCTGGAAAAAAGACCGCGCCCGCGTGCGGTCTCCTCTTTGTTGATAAATGTAGCCCAACTGCAAAGCCGCCGTTGCCCCGAACGATAATTGACTTGCCTGACTAAGCGCCAAGGCACGGCTCAGATGGGGAATGGCCGCGTCGGAGTCGTTTCGGCGTTGGTAGATGCGGCCCATCCGGTAGTGGTACTCGGCCCGCTCCGGCTCGGTGGCAAAGCGGGCTTCGGTGTAGGGTCGCAAGTACGCCAGCGCACTGTCGGTAAAGCCACCATCCGACGCCAGCCGTGCCCGCATGAGTACCTTCTGATTGGGCAACGTGCCCCGCCGTTTCAAATACGCTTCGGCAAACGTCTGCGCGGCCTTGTCCGATTCGACCGTCGTTCGGCCAACGGTCGGTACCTGTTCGAGGTAGAACCGTGCTTTAGCATCCGATGCCTCGGGTAACCAGTGGCACAGAAACAGCTTATAGTACGAATCCTTGCGAAAATTTTGTCCCTTGTACGTGCTCAGGAACCGTTGAAAGTGCCCAATGGCCGTCGTGTACTGACCTTTTTGTAAATAGATATCGCCCAGAATGTTCTCGATGATGGGTAGCGGTTGGTAGGCAACACCCGTCGGACGATCATTGAGGTAAGCGAGCGCCCGCGGCCCGTGCCCGGCCTTTTGTTCAATCGTCGCGCCGAAGAAGTGGAGCAGTAGATTATCGGGGTTTGCGCTAACCAAGCGTTGTAGAGTTTGCCCGTCGGCGTCGGTAAAGGTAAGCACGTAGGCCCGTACCAGCAGGTCAATCAGCCGGGCTTCGAGCGCGAACGTGGAATCCTGCTGCGCCCGGCTAATCTCTTGCTGCCCCTGCCGAACGTTGCCGCGCAGACCGAGCAAATTAGCAACCCAGACGTAGTTCTCCGGCACCGAGCCAATCAGCACGTGCAGCGTGCCGAGCGATTTGTAGGTGGGCAGAAACTGGGGAAACTGCTTTTGATTGTCGGCCAGCAACTTATACGCCCGGATGACGTCCCAACTGGCACTCACTTCTTTACCAAATCTCAACTTCAGGAACGCCCAGTGCAGCCGCACTTCGGCCTGCAAAACCCGCTGCCAGGGCGAACGGTCGTCCAACGCGTTGAGCGCACCGAGCCGGTCGTCTTCGCGGTCGCTCAAGTTGGTAAACGCCCGGTCGTCGTCGGACGTGGCGAGCACGAGCATATCGGCGTAATCGTCCAAGAAAATGCGGACGCCGTTGGTT
>CAXUEB010000159.1:11233-12316 GCA_964249775.1 uncultured Spirosoma sp. | reverse complement strand
TTATTCAGGATATTCCGGCTCAGAAGCAGATCGTGCTCGAATCCTAAGCCAACCAATCACCGGGTTTCAACCGACGGAACCGGCAAGTCCTGCCGGTTCCGTCGTTTCATTCGCTATGAACGTATCGATTCCGCATCAACTGACGCTTGCCCAGAAGGTCCGACTGGCGGCCGGTGTATTCGCCATCTACTGGCCCATCCGGCTGTACCTCAACATTGACCAAATGAGCTGGCCCATCCTCCAGCGTTCGGGGTTGATCTGGTTGCTGGAGATTCCGTTGACGCTGCTGTTTTTTACGGGCTGGCTGGGCGTGACGGAGTGGCTGGAACGGCGGTCTTTCGGTCGATCAAAGCGGGATTTTCTGGTCGAGTTCAAGTGGCCCGCCCAACTCGCGACGCTGCTCGTAGCCGGTACGCTGGCGGTTGTCTTCAATCTGGTGTTCCACATCCTGATTTACCGGATGAACCTTCTGGTCGACGCCCAAGCCACCCAGTTAACGGCCGTTTCGCCCACGCCACCCCCGACTCAGTTAGCGAACGACGACCTGGCTGGGCGAAGACTTCAGGAATGGCGACGGCGCAGTAAAGCCAATAACGGACTGACCGTTCTGGCCATGCTGATGGCGTTCTATCTGGCGGCCAACCGGCGGGGCTACCGCGAACTGGCTCAACTGCGGATCAACGCCGAGCAGCTCAAACGCGAAGCCACCCAGGCGCAGTTCGCGGCCCTGCGCAACCAAGTCAACCCGCATTTTCTGTTCAACAGCCTGAGCATTCTCTCTTCATTGGTCGAAATCGACCCTAAACTGTCGGTGCGGTTCATCAACCAGCTATCCAAGGCGTACCGCTACATCCTGGAGCAGCGCGACAACGAGCGGGTTTCCCTGCGCACCGAACTCGACTTCATGGAAGCGTATACCTTTCTGCTCCGTATCCGCTTCGACGAACGGCTACACGTCCGAATGGACGTGCCCGATGCCGACCGCGACCGGTACGGCGTCGCCCCGCTGACGCTGCAACTGCTGGTCGAGAATGCCGTCAAGCACAACCGCATGTCGGACGAAGAACCGCTCGTCGTTAGCAT
>CAXUEB010000159.1:8161-11223 GCA_964249775.1 uncultured Spirosoma sp. | reverse complement strand
CCTTCAGCCCCGCCCCACCGCCGACGAATCGACCGGTGTCGGCTTGCCCAACATCGTCAGCCGCTACCAACTGTTGTCTCCGCTGCCGGTCTGGGTCGGCGAACAGGATGGACAGTTTGTGGTGAAAATACCGTTACTTGAAAGGGCGAAAGGGAGAATGAGCGAAGGCCTTACCCAAGAGAACTGTTGATGCGTCAGCCATTCGCTCATTCACCCTTTCGCTCTTTCGCCCTATGAACGTTGTCATTGTAGAAGACGAAAAGCTAAACGCCCGACGGCTGGAAAATCTGCTGACCGAGTACGACCCGGAAATCCGGGTGCTGGCCGTGCTGCCGTCGGTAGCCAAAGGCGTGGCGTGGTTCGCCGACCCGGTTCATCAGCCCGATTTATTATTCTTAGACATTCACCTCGAAGATGATTCAGGCTTTCGGCTCATCGAACGGGCGGGGCTGACGCTGCCCATTATTTTCACCACCGCCTACAATCAGTATACGCTCCAAGCCTTTAAAACCAACAGCGTCGATTACCTACTCAAGCCCGTCGACGCCGGCGAACTGGCCGCTGCGGTCGACAAGTTCAAGCGCCTGCGGGGGGCCGAACGTTCGGTCCCGCTACCCGACGTAACGATTCTGCTGCGCGCCCTGCAAACAGCTCCGTCGCCCTTCAAGACCCGGTTCATGGTCACCATCGGCACCAAAATTCGCAGCATCGAGACAACCGAGATTGCTTACTTCTTTTTTGAAGACAAAGCTAACTGGCTCACCACCCGCGACGGGCAGCACATTGTCGTTGAGTATAGTTTAGACAAATTAGCGACCCTGCTCGACCCAAGCGCGTTCTTCCGAATCAACCGCCAGTTTCTGGTGGCGCTCGATTCCATTCGGACCATCCACACCTATTCGGGCAGCAAACTCAAACTCGACCTGCAACCCGCGCCCCGCCAGGAGGTATTCGTCAGTGGCGACCGCCTGACCGATTTCAAAGAATGGCTGGGCAAGTAAAACGTATCGACACGTAAACCGACTGAACGCTTACGACGTTGCCCATGTCTTTACCTGTACGTTGCGCCCGTCGAAGACGGCGTAAGTTTTCGCGGATACCCACTCGCCCAGATTGATGTAGCGGCTACTGGGCGACACGGCCCGGTCGAGGGGCAGATGGCGGTGACCAAAAATGTAGTAATCGTGGTGCTCGCGTTGCTCGATCTCCCGGCAGTATTGCATTAGCCATTCGCGGTCGTCGCCCAGAAACTCGTCTTCGCCTTTTTCGAGGTTGCTGATGCGGCTCCGGCGCGACCACGCCTGCGCGAGTTTAATACCCACGTCGGGGTGCAGATACCGAAACAGCCGCCGGGCGAGTCCGCTCTCGAATAACACTTTTAATCGTTTATACGTGTAGTCGCCGGGGCCGAGGCCGTCGCCGTGCCCAATCAGGAAGCGCGCTCCGCCGATGTCGTACCGGCGCGGTTCGCGGTAGACGGGAATACCCATTTCTTCTGTAAAGTAATCCTGCATCCACATGTCGTGGTTGCCCGTAAACAGCACTACGCGGGTGCCGGTGTCGGTTAGTTCGGCGAGTTTGCCCTGCAACCGAATAAAGCCTTTGGGAATGGTACGCTTGTACTCGAACCAAAAATCAAATACGTCACCGACCAGAAAGATCACTTCGGCATCGGGGCGGATGGCGTCGAGCCAGGCGACGACGGCCCGTTCGCGGGAAAGGCTGTGGGTGGGCGTGGGCGTACCGAGGTGAAAATCGGATGCGAAATAAACCTTGCGGCCGGCGGGTAAGGCAATCAATTCGGATTCCGTCATGGAAAAACGTCAATTCGCAAAAATAAGGAAGTTGGCCCGAAACAACCCGGTGCGTACCTTTGTAGTACGTTAAACGTTTGCTTTGATTTCCGTGATTATGAAAATTAACCCGCTTTTGTACGCCGTGCCGGTGCTGCTGCTTTCGTCCTGCTTTCAGGGCGATAACGCCACGCCCAACGACGACGCCAACGATGCCGCCGGAACGGCCAGCCCGTATTTAGCCCGCGAGGTGGCGGGTGTGTGGATGCTCAGCGAAGACCAGCGCTTTGGTTACGACGAACCCTGTACCATGCTGGAAGAAGGTTTTATTCAAAACTTAATCGACGTCGAAGAGCTAACAACACTCGACCACAAAAACGGTTGTGAATTTCGCACTCCGAAAGGCAACGTAATAGTGGCGTTCGGCGGTCCCAAGCCGTACCCGTCGATTTACCACGCTGAATACATTTTCAACAAACAGTACCAGAATCAGGTCGGCCAAGTATCGGGGCAGATGGGCCAAACCGGCGAAAAGCCGTCGCTCTACGGCCCCAACCCCGAGGGTACGGGGGCCGAACGGCCAGCCATTGAACCGGAAGGTGGTGCGAACGCCGACGTTGACGACGACGGCTCGGCCCCGAATGATTCGTCCAGTTCGGTATCGGGCATTACCTCGGCCGCAACGCAGTTTACGCCCCCCGCCGTCAGCACCGGTCAGTTTGTGGCGGTGTCGGGCATTGGCGACAAAGCCGTTTGGGAGCCGGCCAAGAATACGCTCCACGTGTTAATGAACAACCATATCGTCAACATTGGTATTCAAACCAAAGCCAAGCCGGCCGAACGCCAGCAAAAAGCCGTTCAGTTAGCCGGCGTCGTGCTTAATCAGTTTGCCAGTAAAAGCACAGATTAGAACGGGTCGTAGGCTCGTTAGCCTAACGCAAAACGGTCTGCCACTCGGCGGACCGTTTTGCTTTTGCTTGGTAGGTTTGTTGATCAACCAACCCAACCGTTCAGCGGGTTCGTAGGTGAATGGCGAACGCTTCGGCTGGATTAATCACGGTCACTTGCCGGATGTCGGTGTCGGTAAAACCGGCCCGCCGGAGCATCGGGATAAACAGGTCAAACAACGCGTGGTAGGGCCGCATCGAGTCGGTGTTGCGGATACGAAACGAGTTGCCGTCGTGCGACAGCAGGACGCGGTGCAGCAGCCGAGCTTCTTTCAGGGCGTTTACCAGCGCGAGGTGTTTATCAAACTGACCCGCCTGCAAC
>CAXUEB010000159.1:5124-8151 GCA_964249775.1 uncultured Spirosoma sp. | reverse complement strand
CCCAAATCCAGGCGTCCGGTTTTAGCCCTTCGGCTTTCACGATGGCGAGTTCTTCCAGGGCGGTTTGACCGGCTTCATCGCCCGAGCCGCTGGTGTGACAGGCAATCGTCAGGCCCGTCTGTTGGTGCGTCCGGCAGGCTGCCCGCACCAGTTTGTGGTCAATTGCCGACAGCGGGCCGCGGTCAACGCCGATCTTAATGAAACCGGGCTTGATACCGGACAACCCACCGCCGGCATTGTCGATACCCCGGTTGAACTCCGCCACCCAACGGGCCGCGAGTTGATCGGCCGTCTCGTCGAAGGCAAACGGCGGCACGTAGCGGTCGTTGGCGGCTCCGTAGATGCCCGTGTTGGTCAGAATGTGGATGCCACTGGCTTCGGACAAGCGTTTGAGCAGCTTGGGGTTACGACCAAAATAAGCGGCCGTGCAGTCCATAATGGTCGTGCAGCCTCGTTGTTGGAGCGTTTGCAGGTAAGCACTCACCGACCGGAAGATAATTTCCGTTTCGTCGGCCGTCAACACGACGCCGTCCAGCCCGAAGCTCGAAAACAAGTGTTCGTGGGGCAGACAAAGGCCCGCCTGGTCCGCCGAAATCGGTCCGGTTACGGTTTGCAGCGAACCGGCGGCTATCGTGTCCGTCGGTACGTCAAACGCGGTGCTGGTTAGTAAAAGCGAGGCCTGTTGCAGGAAAAGTCGGCGGTTCATGATGCGTGGTTGAGATTTTCGTTACGCCGGTACGACGACCGTGTCGAGCGACGAAAACAACAGGTGCCGCAAAAAATCAAGCAGGCGGGCCTGGTTGGTTGCCTGGCTGGTTGCCTGGGCACCAAAGTCGGTCAGCGACGGCAGGTGCTGCATGAAAAACGCCTGGTGATGCGCGGTTTCGATGAGGGCACTCGCCCGCGACCGGGCGTAGGGATAATTGGGTCGGTACTCCAGAACGACGCCCGCCATACGTCCGCACAAGTCTTTGTAGGGCTTAAACAATTGCTGCCGATTGTCTTCCGTCACGTGGTGCGTCAGGTACGCTTTGCTGGCTTCGCGGATGACAATGCTGTGCAGGGCCGCAATGTCCATCTCGTCGGCCGTTGGCTGAGCACTCGCTTCGGGAATGTCAATCAAGAGCATAAGTTTCAGAATGCGTTCCAATTTCTGCTTGGGGTCGGTCAGGTTATTGGTTTGGAACACCACCTGGTATTCCAGCCACTGCCAGTACCAGGCAACTAAGTACACCAGCAACCGGTGTTTGTTCTCGAAATAGCGGTAGATGCTCGCTTCTTTGGTGCCGATCCGATCGGCCAGTTTGCGGAACGTCATTTCCTCGAAACCAATGTCGGCCATTAAGGCAATGCCGTGCCGGACAATCCGACGACCTAATTCCGAGCGTTCGGGATCGCGCAGAAATAGCTTCTCGTTCATGCGCACCTGTACCGTGTACTCCATTGATCGGGCTGAATAACCGTTGTTGTAAAATATACCGTTACACTGGAACAAACTTACAACAAAGAAAGTTATCTTTGCATTAATGATAGTAATACTTTCATTAAGTTAAGCAATACCATTATGGCACTTGAACAGCCTGTATTACCCCCACCGTCGCCGACTCAGCGCTTGTTTCGGCTGTTGACCAACGACCGAAAAGACATCGGCTACATCTACCTGTACGCCCTCGTGACGGGTCTGATTAGCTTGTCGTTGCCTTTGGGTATTCAGGCGGTCTTTAATTTAGTGTCGAGCGGACTGTTGTTTAGTTCGGTGTATCTGCTCATCGGACTGGTTATTCTGGGTGTTTTCCTGACGGGCCTGTTACTCATTGGGCAGATGACGCTGGTCGAAGTGCTGCAACAGCGCGTCTTTGCCAGGGCCGCCTTTGAGTTTACTTACCGGCTACCGCGGATTCAGCCCGGCGCGTTTGCGGGTTATAATCCACCCGAACTGATGAACCGCTTCTTCGACGTGCTGACGATTCAAAAGGGGATGCCCAAACTGCTGATCGACCTAACGGCTGCGGCCGTACAAATTCTGTTCGGCTTGATTCTGCTATCGGTCTACCACCCCGTTTTTCTGGGCTTCGGGCTGTTTACCGCGCTGGTTCTACTCTTAATTTGCTGGATTTATGGGCCAAGGGGCTTAAAAACCAGCTTGGCCGAATCGAAATATAAATACAAAGTCGTCGGCTATTTGGAAGACGTTGCCCGCGATTTGCCCCTGCATCGGCATCGGATGGACTCATTAGACACCATCGATCAAATGGACGAGATCGTGGCCGGTTACGTGGCCCACCGCAACAGCCACTTTCGGGTGCTGCGCCGGTTTTTTTACAGCGGGGTTGCCTTCAAAACGCTGGTGACGGGCGGGCTGCTTATTCTGGGCACGGCGCTGGTGGTGGGCCGCGAGATGGCGCTGGGCCAGTTTGTAGCCGCCGAACTGATTATTGTTTTGATAACCAGTTCCGTTGACAAGTTATTATCGGGCATCGACACCGTATTTGACATGCTGACCGCCGTCGAAAAGATTGGCTACGTTACGGACATGCCCTTAACGAGCGATAGCGTGAACGGCTAACACCGGTATTCACTCGCTCGCTCATTCTCTCTTTCATTCTTTCTCTTCCATGCTTAATCTATCAAATCACCGGGTCGACGAAGAATTGTTTCGTCACTACCCGCTCAAAACCCTGCGAACGCTGCCCCAGCCCGATGCGGGTCGTCGGCTGGGTCGCTGGATGCTGTTTATCCTGCTGATTAGCTTGGTCGTGATGTTTATGCCGTGGCAGCAAAACGTCAACGGCGAAGGCTCCCTTACGGCGCTTACGCCCCAAGATCGGCCCCAGACCGTGCAGAACGCCATCGCCGGCCGGATCGAACGCTGGAACGTGCAGGAAGGCCAACGGGTCCGAAGGGGCGACACGCTGCTGGTTATTTCCGACATTAAAGACGAGTATTTTGACCCCAAACTAAACCAACGGTTGGGCGAACAGTTGGGGGCCAAGCAAGGCACGCGCCAAGCAACCGAAGCCAAGATTC
>CAXUEB010000159.1:3498-5114 GCA_964249775.1 uncultured Spirosoma sp. | reverse complement strand
AAACTGGCAGCCGCCCGCAACAAGGTCAAGCAGAATGAATTTAAGGTAAAAGCCGATCAGGCGGATTTGGCGGCCGTTCAGAAAAATTACCAGATCGCCCTCGACCGGCTCGACCGCTTCGAGAAAGGCTACAAGAACGGGCTGTTTTCCCTGACCGACCTCGAATCGCGCCGGCTCAAAGTGCAGGAAGACGGGGCCAAGGTGGTGTCGCAGGAAGCCAAGCTGAACGCGTCGCAGCAGGAGTTAATCAACGCCCGGCTCGACCTAAATACGATTGAAGCCGACTTCCAGGAGAAGTTGGCCAAAGCCCAGTCAGACCGCAGTTCGGCCGTGTCCTACTTAGCCGACGCGGGCGGTGAAATCGCTAAGCTGCAAAACAAGATCAGCAGCGTCGACGTCCGGCAGGGGCTGTACGTGGTGCGCGCCCCGAAGGACGGCTACGTGGTGCGGTCGTTCAAGGCTGGTATCGGCGAAACCATCAAAGAAGGCGAGTCGATTGCAACGCTCCAGCCCGCCAACCCGGCCTTAGCGGTCGAACTTTACGTGCGGGCGATGGACGTGCCCCTGATTCAGCGCGGCCGGAGCGTGCGGCTGCAATTCGACGGTTGGCCCGCCATTCAGTTTTCGGGCTGGCCGGCCGTAGCCGTCGGTACGTTCGGGGGCGCGGTGGGGGTTATTGACGTCGTCAGCAGCGTCGGGGGTAAATACCGTCTGCTGGTGCGGCCTAAAACGCAGCCGGGCGATCAGCCCTGGCCTTCGCAACTGCGCGTCGGGTCGGGCGTTTACGGCTGGGTGATGCTCGACAACGTGCCGGTCTGGTACGAACTCTGGCGGCAGATCAACGGCTTCCCACCCAGCTTGCACGAAGAGCCGAAGGACGAGAAAGGAGCCAAAAAATGAAGCAAGGAATCGTCAGTCGTTGGTGGTTAGTCGTCAGCCTGCTGCTTATTTCGGGCGCTACGTTCGCCCAACGTTCGGCGGCTCCGGCGGGCGTTACGACCGACACGGTTATTTTCTCGGCCCAAACGTTTTACGAGTTCATTCGGCAGCACCACCCGATTGTCAAACAAGCGGACCTGTTCGGTGAGGAAGCCCGGCAGGTGCTGGTGCAGGCGCGCGGAGCGTTTGACCCCAAGCTCGTCTCGCACTATGACCGCAAGGAGTTTGGTCCCGATTTGTACTACGATCACTGGCAGAATAAACTGGCGGTGCCGCTCTGGCTGGCCGGTGCCGACCTGACGCTGTCTTACGACCGCAACAATCCCCGCGGGCGCTACCTCAATCCCGAAGAACGCACCCCCCCGTCGGGGCTGACGGGCGTTGGTTTGACCGTACCCATTGGCCAAGCCATGCTCATCGACGCCCGACGCAACACCGTCCGGCAGGCGCGGCTCATGCAGGACGTTGCCGAAGCCGACCGGATCAAGCAAGTCAACAAAGTTTTGTACGACGCGGCCAAAACGTACTGGGAGTGGTTTCTGGCCGACCGGCAACGGCGGCTTCTAACCGAAGGCTACGTTCTGGCCAACCGGCGCTTCGAAGCCCTGCGCGAGCGGGCGCAACTGGGCGACGCGGCCGTCATCGACACCACCGAAGCCTTGATTACGGTACAGGAG
>CAXUEB010000159.1:2686-3488 GCA_964249775.1 uncultured Spirosoma sp. | reverse complement strand
AGGAGCGGCTGGTACAGCGGCAGCAGGCCGAGGTTGAAGAGCAGAACGCCCGCCTGCTGGTCGGCACGTTTTTGTGGAACGCGGCCGGCCAACCCGTCGACCTGCCCGCTACGGCCGTACCCCAAGAGCCGTCGCCCCTGCCGCCCGGCGATGACCGGCTGCAAGCGCTGCTCGATCAAGCTGTCAGTCGGCACCCGGAACTGCTCAAACTGGACGCTAAAATTGGGCAATTAACCTTGGAGGAACGGTTTCGGCGGGCCGGGATTCAGCCGCAGATATTGCTGAACGCGATGCTGCTCAGCGAAACGCCCCGCGTCGATGTACCTTACAACTGGAGCAGTTATTACGCGTTCCGGCCGCAGAATCATAAGATTGGCGTTGACTTCGTATTTCCCCTTTTTCTACGCAAGGAGCGGGGCAAGCTGCGCGAAGTGCAGGTCAAAAATCAGCAGGTTGTACTGGAACGGCAGCAGACAGGCCGCGACATTACCAACACCGTGCAGGCCGCCTGGAATGAATTGAAAGCGCTGGAAGGTCAGATTACCGTACAACAGCAAACGGTGGCGAACCAGCAGGCGCTGCTCCGGGCCGAGCAGCAGAAGTTTGAGATGGGCGAGAGTTCGTTGTTTTTGGTCAACAGCCGGGAAGGCAAACTAATTGACTTACGGATAAAGCTCGAAGCCCTCCGCAGCAAGTACCAGAAAGCCGTAGCGGCCCTGTACTACGAAGCCGGAACGCTGCCCACCGCGCCGTAACGATAACCCGCGCCCCAAACAACCGGCCGTGGATTGGGGGCCGGTTT
>CAXUEB010000159.1:945-2676 GCA_964249775.1 uncultured Spirosoma sp. | reverse complement strand
AACGCGTTTTTATTTGGGCCGCGGGTTTACTTCACCGTCAACGAACGCATGATTTGCCGGGCTGGCTCCTGCCACTCGCCCAGTTTCTTCTCGACGCAGTTGAACGTACACATCAGTAGCCGGCCATCCAGGTCGGTGAAGAACATAAGATTGTACACGTTCTGGTCGGCCGCGGGTGTGATGAGTTCGCAGTAACCCACCTTGCGGCCATTGATGACTTTCACGCCGTCACCCCGCCACTTGGCTGAGGAATATGCCCGTTTGGTGGAGGTGACTATGCTCGCTTTGTAAGCGTCAATCTGCGCCTGCGTCGCCTGATTGGCCGTGTGGTTAAACGCTACGTTGACCGTTCCATCGGCGTCGGTGAAAATCACGTTCGGTCGGTTGGCCGACGGGTATTTTCGGCTGACCATATCCGCCGGCATATCCTTAAAACCTTTCGGCACCAGGATTTCGACCTGGTTACTGTAAATCCGCCGTTTCTCCAAGTCAGGCGCTTTGGCAACGACGGGAAAGCCAAAAATCAGGAAGTGAATGAGGAAGAGTTTGATTGCAATACGCATGATTTAGGAATTTGGTTACGTAATCGAACTGGAATTGCTTTTTGTAACGCTGGCCGCCAAAAACGAAGCGTATCGGTGTATGGCGCTCTTCACGGCTTCCTGCTTTTGCTCATCCAGCAAGGCAAAAAACGCGGTTTCAACGTCGACGGCGTTTGGTTTCAGGGTTCGTTTCCAGCTACCCACAACCATGCCGTTGAGAATAAGCAGGCGGTCAAAAGCCATTTTTTGGCTGAGGCTTTCCGCAGCCGTAGCCGACGGATGAAAAAAGGCCGTTCGATCTTTGTAGCTGATTCCGTATTCGTCATAATTGGGCAGCAGCCAGGCCGTTTGCCCAGTACCCGGATGGGTAGCTAAGTCGGTTGGGGCAAACACGTACGATTGACCGTCGACCACTTTCTGAACGAAATCTGGCCCAAGCATAGCGACGCCCGCCCTGACATCCTTCATCGTCAGGCCGGACCACCAGACAAAATCGGAGAGCGTCGCCGGGCCGCGGCTGGTAAAATACCGCCGGGTCAGTTCGGCCAGGGCCTCCTCGCGGTCGAAGGGCCGGGTTGGTGGAACGCGTTCGTTCAGCAGGGCGTACGTAAACTGCTTACCCCGGCGGGGACCGCTGCACACAATACCGTCCAGTTCAGCCTGCATCAACAGGCAAACCAGCCGCGTACCATCCGCAACAATACCGGCCCGCGCCAATGCGGCTTTTAGCTGTTCGCGGGTCAGTTGGTTGCCACCCTGTAACGCGTTAGCCAACGTATCGTTACTGCGCTTCAACACGGCGCTATCCAGCTCAAACTTCCGGTACGTATACGCGTTGACGGCGCGAACGCGCGGGGCAGTCAGGGCCAGCATCCAGCGAATATCAGCGGGCGCTACGAAATGCCAGGTCGGGCGCAGCAGGTGCGTCCGCAGGATGGTTCCGTCGTTGAAGGCGGCTTCAACAGCCGCATCCGTCAGACCGGTGGAACGCAAACCAATCGCCCACTTCGCCATCGCGTACTCCTGCGCCTGCATCGCGCCCAGCCACCCGATAATCTCGTCCGGTTTTTGAAACTTGTTCAGAACAAGTTGCTGGTTTATCAGGCGATGCGTGACGATATCGGCGGTGGTCATAGTGAAGTGAAGTACGTTACACGCAGACAGTGTAGCTCTGGCAGTCTTGCCGGAG
>CAXUEB010000159.1:0-935 GCA_964249775.1 uncultured Spirosoma sp. | reverse complement strand
TACTTTCAGCGGGCCGTTAGTGAATGGTTTTTGGGCAAACGTTAGGCTGGAGAGCGTTAAGAGTCCGGCAAGAATGATGTGTTTCTTCATAGTATGATTAAGGGAGTAAAGGGTAGGCTGGACGGCCACGTCCGGCAGCCGTCAGGCTAAGTTGTGCCGTCTTATTGTCCGCTTAGCTTGAACTACCTTGTTAGCCTGACGGCTACTCCGGCAAGACTGCCAGAGCTACAGATCACATCGGAATCTGCTCAAACACAACGGCGGGTTGATCACCATGCTTGAAGGCTTTACGGGGGCGGATATTCAACGTCTGGAAGAGTTGATGATCGGCGTCGCCGGCGGGGTTGGGCGTCGTGAGGAGTTTGTCGCCGGCGAAGATTGAGTTAGCCCCGGCCAGAAAGCACAGCGCCTGCTCTTCGGTATTCATGCGAACGCGCCCGGCCGACAGCCTGACCATCGCCTTCGGCATGATGATCCGAGCGGTGGCAATCATGCGGATCATTTCCCAAACCGACACCCGCGGCTGATCTTCGAGGGGCGTGCCTTCGACCGGCACCAAGGCGTTGACCGGCACCGATTCGGGGTGCTGGGGCAAGGTGGCCAGCGTGTGCAACATGCCAATGCGGTCCCCGTGCGATTCGCCCATGCCGATGATACCGCCCGAACACACCGAAATACCAGCTTTGCGGGCGTGGCCCAGCGTGTCCAACCGGTCGTCGTAGGTGCGGGTGCTGATGATATCGCCGTAGAATTCTTCGCTCGTGTCGAGGTTGTGGTTGTAAGCGTAGAGGCCGGCGTCTTTGAGCTTCTGCGCCTGAGGTTCGGTGAGCATCCCGAGCGTACAGCACACTTCCAACCCCAGCGCGTTGACGCCCTGCACCATGTCTAAGACCTTGTCAAAATCGCGGTTGTCGCGCACTTCGCGCCAGGCCGCG
>CAXUEB010000158.1:11358-12495 GCA_964249775.1 uncultured Spirosoma sp. | reverse complement strand
GTCCTTATTTTTGGCGACTAACCCGCCTTGACTGATGCGCTTGTCAGCATTCATCGTTCTGATTTTTACCTCGCTTGTTTGGGGAAGTTGCCGTCCGGCAAAGCCCGTTGTTATCAAAAAACCGTCGGCTGCCCCTTCTTCGGCCGGAGCAAAATCTGGACCACAAAAGCCGGTCGTCGCCAAACAAACCCCGCCAAAACCACCACCGACGGTGATTGTGCCAGCTACCGATACGCTCGATACCGAAGAAGTGCCGACTTACCCGTTGCCCGCGCCCCCCAAACGGGAGTTTCGGGCGGTCTGGATTGCGACGGTCGATAACATTGACTGGCCCAGCAAGAAGGGCTTGCCGACGGGCGATCAGCAGCGTGAAATTGTCGAGCTGTTTGACCAGCAGCAACAGATGGGGCTGAACGCCGTGGTGGTGCAGATTCGGTCGGCGGCCGATGCGTTCTACGCAAAAGGATCGGAGCCGTGGTCAGAGTGGCTGACGGGCCAACAAGGCTTGGCCCCGGAGCCGTTCTACGACCCGTTGGACTACATGATTGAGCAGGCGCATCAGCGGGGGCTGGAGTTCCACGCGTGGTTCAACCTTGACCGGGCCACCTTCAGCCGAACGGCGAGCGTTGCGCCGACGAATATTAGCTACCGCAAACCCGAGTGGATGCTGGAATACGGCGAGCGCAAATTGTTTAATCTGGGTTTGCCCGCCGTTCGGTCGTACATCGCCAGCATCGTCGCCAACGTCGTACGCGAATACGACGTGGATGGCATTCACTTCGATGATTACTTTTATCCGTACGCCATTGCGGGTCAAACCATCCAGGATGATAGCACGTACCAGATTTACTCTACCGGAATGCGAAAAGAAGACTGGCGACGCGATAACGTCAACAAGCTCATTGCCGAACTGCGCGATTCGATCCGAGCCAATAAGCCGTGGGTTAAGTTCGGCATCAGTCCGTTCGGCATCTGGAAAAACCAAAGCAACGACCCCGAAGGATCAGCGACTAACGGCGGCCAATCGTACTACGACCTATACGCCGATACGCGCAAGTGGGTGCGTGATGGCCTGGTCGATTACATCGTACCGCAGGTCTACTTCAGTTCCGAGTTTGGACGCGCCCCGTATCGAAC
>CAXUEB010000158.1:5306-11348 GCA_964249775.1 uncultured Spirosoma sp. | reverse complement strand
ATGCGGTACAACCGTCGGCAACCGACCGTGCAAGGAAGCGTATTTTTCAGCGCCAAGTCGCTGAAGGCAAATCCACTGTCCATTCGGGATTCACTGCAACAAAATTTTTACCGGCATCCGGCCCTGGTGCCGACGATGCCGTGGTTGGACAGCATTCCGCCCCTGCCCCCGCGCGACCTGAAAGCTGCCGACACGGACGAGGGTGTAGAGTTGTTCTGGCAGCAACCCGCCCCGGCTTTTGACGGCGATGGGGCTACTGCCTACGTGGTTTACCGGTTTGAAGGCCGACGCCCCCAATTGCGGACGAATGATCCGCGTTACATCGTGGGGCAGTGCATCGGCGAATCATCTACGCGCTTCGTGGACAAAACGGCCGATGCCAAGAAGCAATACGTGTACGTGGTGACGGCCGTTGACCAGTTGCACAACGAGAGCCGGGAAGCAATCGTCCGGGTGCGCTAATTGACAAACGTACGCATTACCGTTTCGACCGGCTGGGCGTTGGGAAAGAAACTGACCAACCGGAGTAGAATGCCTTCAACGACCGCGTCGGGGCAGGACGCTCCGCAGGTGAGCAGCACGGTTATGGGCTGTTGGTCGGGCACGAAACGCTCGGTTACCACCTCTTGCTTGGTGTGCAGATCGAAGTGCCGGATGAGCGTATCGGACAGGATCTTTTGCGCTGACTCGATGAAGTAGGTCGGCAACCTTTCGGCGCAAAGCTCAACGATGTGCGAGGTGTTCGATGAATTATAACCCCCGGCGACAATGGCAAAATCCGCCGGATACGTCAGCAGGGCGTAGGTCGCGTCCTGATTATCGTTGGTGGCGTAGCAAAGAGTATCGCGGGTGTTGGCGAAGTGCGTTTCGACCTGATCGGGTTGCAGCGTATAGTGCCGAATCATCACTTGCTTGAGGTAATCAGCGATGCCCTGCGTGTCGGAAGCCAGCATTGTTGTCTGATTCACGACCCCAATGCGTTGCAAATCACGGGTTGGATTAAAACCGTCTGAGTATTGCCCGCCAAACTCGGCGTAAAACTCATTCGCCGAACCCTCGCCCGTGATGTAGCGGGCCAGCCGTTGTGCCTGCGCCATGTCTTTAACGACGACCGTTGGCGCGGCTTCTTTACTATGCGAGAACGTTGCGCGGGTTTCTTCGTGGCTCGGTTTACCGTGGACGACAACCGTGTAATCCTTCTGACCAATCTGGTTAGCCTTGTTCCAAACCTTTTCAACGAACGGGCAAGTTGTGTCGTACTTCGCTACATCGAGACCAATCGACGCTAACTGCCGCTGTGTTTCAAGCGTCGTGCCGAACGCCGGAATGATAATTACATCGTCGGGCGTCAGGTCGGACCAAGGCGTTAGCTGTTGGCCGGCCGTATTCATCAGAAAGCGTACCCCGCGGCTCTGCAAGTCGGCGTTAACGTCGGGGTTATGAATCATTTCACTGAGTAGGAAGATTCGCTTACCGGGGTTTTCGGCGATGGCCTTGTACGCAATTTCAACCGCGTTTTCGACGCCGTAGCAAAAGCCGAAGTGCCGGGCAACAAAGAACCGAATCGGGCCGAAGTCGAGTAGAGTAGGCGTAAAGTCCCGCTTCAACTTATCGCGCTTCCGCCGAAATTCTTTCAAGGGCGTGATAATGCTGCTACGGTAGTACTCGGGTATGTCGAACGATTTCATGCGGATAAATAGCCAAGCTGATCGGCGTCTTCAACGAACGGAACACCCGTTTATTCAAGAAACAAAGCTAACAACGAAATCATGCCCAAACGCTTGCTTAAGTACAAAAACTACGACGTACACAGCGTCACAACGGTAGCCGGTGCCGATGCGTCGGACCGGCGCACAAATGCCAATATCGTCACTTGGTTAACGCAGACTGCAATGGGTGGCAAGGTCCTCGCGGTTGCTCTCTATAAAATTGATTACACGATCGAGCTGGTCCGCGAGAGTGGTGTGCTGAACGTCAATCTGCTGGCGACGGACCAAACGGCCCTGATTCGCAGGTTAGGTCAGCAATCCGGCCGCCCAGTCCAGGGCGGCCCTGGATTGGGCGGGGGAAAAGACAAGTTCAAAAATTTACCACACGCGTTGGATGATCGGGGTTGCCCGTACCTAACCGAAGCCATTGGGTACGCTCAGTGCCGCGTGTTGCACAGCATCGACGCGGGCGACCATGAACTTTTCGTGTGCGACGTGCTTAAACAGGTCGTGCTGAACGCGGACAAGGCCGTAATGACGTATCAGCTTCTAAAAGAGAAAAAATTAGTGCGTGGATAAATGGCTACATCTACCGCAAAACGTATCTTAACTGTCTGGTTCCTAAACCCATTCAACTCATGCAAACCTTAGCCATGCCTATAACGACCTCCTGGCCCTGGTGGCGCAACGTGCTGTTTCGCTTTTCGGCGATCTACGTGTTGCTGTATTGTTCGTTCTGGGCCTGGCTGGGTAGAGTACCTCTGCTGGGCCTGGTGGCCGGATATTATAGCACGTTTGAAAATTGGCTCGTCAATACGGGCAACCACTACCTGTTTCACGTAAAAGACGTTTTAGTGCCCTTCAACGGCAGTGGGGATACGTCATACGGCTACGCGCAGTTGTGCTTTTTCACGTTGGTAGCCAGTATCGGAACCATTGTATGGACGATTCTCGACAAACGGAAGAACTACGAGGTTGGTTACTATTGGCTGTTGGTGTTGGTTCGCTATTACGTCGCGATGGTGGCGCTTAGCTACGGAATTATCAAACTGTTTGGCCAGCAGATGATTTTTCCCACGCTGAGCGCGCTGGCAACTCCGCTGGGCGACTTTCTGCCGATGCGGTTCTCCTGGTATTTTATTGGCTATTCCACGCCTTACCAGTTCTTTTCAGGAGCCGTTGAGGTACTGGCTGGGGCGTTATTGCTATTCCGGCCAACAGGCACACTCGGTGCGTTCGTGGCCGCGAGCGTGTTTCTCAACGTCATGGTAATGAACCTGTGCTACGACATTCCGGTCAAACTCTTTTCGATTCACCTGTTTGTTTTGAGCAACTTCCTCTTGCTCGGCGACGCCAAACGACTGGTTAACTTCTTTATCTTTAACAAACCGACGCAGCCGGCCTTTCGTCTATGCCTGCCGAACAAACGGCTACGCGTCGCGCAAGCCGTTCTAAAAGTGGCGTTCATGACTTTATTTCTACTGCTGCCCTTCTACCAGACGTACCTGAGCACGGCTGGGCCGAACGGCGCACCGGCGCGTGGCAAACTAACGACCGGCTATTTTGGGGTTGAGCAATTTCAGGGTAACCTACCCGATAGCCTGCGGTGGAAAGACGTTATTTTCGAGCAGACAAACGCCGGTAGCATTCTCACGATGGACACGCTGCTGCGGCAGCGGTACCGCCGGGGTTATTTCATGTACACGCTGGATTCGGTCAAGAGCACTATCGCGTTCAAAAGATCAACCGTTGATACAACGGCGCTGTTCACGATGAACTACACCATGCCGGACACGAATCACATCCTGCTGCGGGGAAGAATACGGAATGACTCGGTCGTGGTTGCGCTCAAACGCCAGCATCGGCATTACCAACTGACCGAGCGCCAGTTTCACTGGTTATCGGAAGCGAATCGCTGACGGCCGCTCCTTAAAGCTCCAGAACTTTGCCCAGAATGTCGTCTAAGTATTCGCGCGAGTTGGCCAGCCGGGGTACTTTGTGCTGCCCGCCTAACTTGCCTCGCCCTTTCATCCAAGCGTAGAACGTGCCGCGCGGCACGACGTGAATGCGGGGCCGCTTTAGCACCATATCGTTGTAACGTTTGGCGTCGTAATCGGAGTTGAGCCGCCGGAGCGTTTCATCCAAGACGTTGTTGAACCGCGGTTGATCGTTGGGTTCCTGCGCAAACTCAATGACCCACTCGTGGCAGCCGTCAGTCCCGTTGCTCATGTACACCGGCCCGGCCGTGTAGTCGGCGATAACGGCCCCGGTTGCTTCGCAGGCCTGCGTGATAGCGGCTTCGGCGTTCTCGACAATAACCTCCTCGCCAAAGGCATTAATGAAATGCTTAGTCCGGCCGCTAACCTTCAGCCGGTGCGGATACAGCGACGTAAACCGCACGGTGTCACCAACGCGGTAGCGCCACAGTCCGCCGTTGGTTGAAACGATGAGCGCGTAGTTTTTGTCCAGTTCGACCTCGTCAATAGTCAAGGCTTTGGGAAACGGCTGATCGGCCCGCTGGTGACGGTCGCCATCGGTAGGAACAAACTCGTAAAAGATGCCGTAATCGAGCATCAGCAGCATTTCGCCGACGCGCGTCAAATCGTCCTGAATAGCGAAAAAGCCTTCGGATGCGTTGTAAACCTCTTGATAGTGGACGGACGTTGACGGAAACACCTGCTGCCGAAACAAATCCCGGTACGGCTGAAAATTAACTGCGCCGTGAACCAGCAACTCGAAGTTAGGCCATACGTCCAATATAGTCGCCTTACCCGTCCGAGCCAGGATTTTGTTGATCAGCACCAAGCCCCAGGTGGGCGCGCCGAGCATACTGGTGACGTTTTCCCGTTCCGTCACCTCGGCCATCTTTTCAATCTTTGCTTCCCACTCGTCCATGAGCGCAATCTCGATGGACGGCGTCCGAATGAACTGCGCCCAACTGGGTAGGTTCTTCATCACCACCGCCGAAACGTCGCCGGCTACGCCGTCAGTACGGTATGGATTCGGGTGCAAGCTGCCGCCGATGGATAAGCCCTTGCCTTCAAACGTCCGCGTGTCGGGGTTGTTGGCGACGTACAAGGCCATCATGTCTTTGCCACCCTTGAAATGGCTTTCGTCCAGCGACTCGGTCGTGACGGGAATAAATTTACTGCGGGCGTTGGTCGTTCCCGACGACTTCGAGAACCACCGTACCGGCGAGGGCCATAAAACTTTTTGTTCGCCTTTCATCACCCGCTCGATGTAGGGAAACAAGTCTTCGTAGCTCGAAACGGGTACACGTTGCTGAAAATCCTGAACCGTCTGAATGGATTGGTAGCCGTGCTGACGGCCCCAGACCGTTTGACGACCGGCGCGGATGAGTTGGGTAAAAACGTTTTGCTGCACCGCGCCGGGGTGTTTCATCATGGCTTCAATGCGCGGCAAGCGCCGTTGTAGAAGCCATTTGAGCGTGGTGTTCAAAAAGGTCATGGGGCTAAAATAAACCTAAGCTGACACAAGTGAATTGGTTGATCGTAAAAACTTGCAAAATAGGTAGTTGGTTTACAAACCGCTTGCCCGGTCCGGGTAGTCGGTTATTAAGCCGTCGACGCCCCATTTTTTCAGGCGTTCCATGTCGTCGCGCTGGTTTACCGTCCAGGGAATGACGCCGATGCCCTGCTCGTGCAGCCGGGTGATCTGGTCGCGGGTGAGCAACCGGTAATACGGACTGTAAATGGCGGGTGTGAAGCCCAACTCTTTCAAATTTGCTTCGGGGCCGCGTAGATTCTGTACCAAAGCCGCCAGCCGAACATCGGGATACTTGCTTGCCTTGGCTTGCTCCCGCCAGTGTTTTAATACGTTGAAGTCAAAGCTTTGAATGACAACCCGGTCCGGCGTAAGCTGTTTCCGCAGAACGGCCTGCACCAACTCGCAAAACGCGGCCGGCTCGGGCTGACTTCGATTATATTCCGACGCTTCGCTTTTAATTTCGATGTTATACGAAAAAGAGGGTAAGTTTTTTGCTTTTCGGTGGGCTTCGGCTTGTTCAATAACTTCGCTTAACAATGGCTTATACGTTTTCAGCTTCTGTTGCTCAGGATAAGCCGAATTACCCCTTAAGCCAACGTCGTAGCGCTTGATGTCGGCGTAATCCATCTGGTAGAGAATCAACTCTTTCTGCGCCTTTTTTTCAACCGGCTTGCCGTCCGGAGCAGTGCTGAAGGCTGCGTTAAAGTACGGCTCGTGAGAAACAACCACGTGTTGGTCTTTGCTGATAACTACGTCTAACTCCAAGGTCGTAACGCCCAAGTCAAGAGCCTTCAGGAAAGCAGGAATGGTATTTTCGGGCATCAAA
>CAXUEB010000158.1:0-5296 GCA_964249775.1 uncultured Spirosoma sp. | reverse complement strand
TAAGTCGAACAGGGGTGGGGCAAATTCCGCAAAAGCACTGGCAATCATGCAGATCAAGAGCAAAGCAATACGCATAATACTGAACCGGGAGTGGTCAAAGTTACGGTTTGTTTCCATGCTGTGGCTTTCAAGCGTTTGTACTATTCACAGAATAGCACTGCTTAAGGAAAGAATACGTTTATTTACGGGGCGAAATTGGTCATTGCCCACCCGCTCACCAATATAGTGTACAGCTTTTTGCTACCATGCACTTCATTAAAGCAATTTTTTGCTCCGTAACAACAGTGCTGCTCATCTGGGCATTGAACCGCTCGTGGGGCGTCGTACCGGCGTTTGGCTCTTTGCTTAGCCCATTCTCGGGATTCTGGCAAAATGCTGAATCAGCCACTACGGCTAACCAAACAATTGACGTTGACGGTACTAAAGCGCCAATTACGGTTGTGTTTGATGATTTAGCCATTCCACACGTATTTGCCAAGAATGATTACGACGCGTATTTCGCTCAAGGTTATCTGACCGCCCGCGACCGGCTGTGGCAAATGGAGTTTCAAACCCACGCGGCTGCCGGGCGCATTTCGGAGCTTGTCGGCGAACGGGCGCTGGAGCTGGACCGGTATAATCGGCACCTGGGTATGGGCTACGGAGCCGAGCAGACGCTGAAGGGCATGCGGGCCGACCCCGTAACCCGCGAAGCTTTGGATGCTTACACGGCCGGGGTTAACGCTTGGATTGGCCGGCTTTCACCCGCTCAATATCCCATCGAATATAAACTGCTGGGCTACGCACCCGAACGCTGGACGCCCCTAAAATGCGCTTTGCTGCTGAAGCAGATGACGAGCACGCTCGCCGGCGGGGCCGATGATTTGTTGATGACAAACGTCCTGCGCAAGTACGGAGTCGCCGTCACGGCCGACTTGTTCCCGAACTACCCCGCCCGTGAGGACCCTATTATTCCGTCCGGTACGAAGTGGAACTTTACGCCGTTGCCGTTACCGACCGCGCCGAAGGATACCGCCCTGAGTCGCCTGCTTACCCTTTCGGCTCCGCGCTTTGACGCTGGGCTGCGCCGGCCACAACCCGAGATAGGCTCAAACAACTGGGCCGTTGGGGCTGAGAAGTCGGCCACGGGCTATCCCATCTTGGCCAACGATCCGCACCTCCAACTTAGCCTGCCGTCGATCTGGTACCAGATTCAGTTGATTTCGCCAACGATGAACGTTTACGGCGCATCGCTGCCCGGTGCACCGAACGTCATTGTTGGCTTCAACAAAGACATTGCGTGGGGTGTCACCAATGTCGGGGCGGATGTGTTGGACTTTTATACCATCCGGTTCAAAGACAACACCCGGCGCGAATATTGGCACGACAAGCGGTGGAAACCGGTTCGTACACGAATCGAGACGATCAAGGTGAAAGGCCAACCGGATGTAATCGATACGGTCGCTTACACGCACCACGGGCCGGTTGTTTACACCGAAGGCGCAAAGCCCTTTCGTAGAAACATCCCAATTGGTCACGCGGCCCGCTGGATTGCGCACGAGCAATCAAATGAACTGCGGTGCTTTTATCAGCTCAACCGAGCCAGGAACTTCACCGATTACCGTCAGGCGTTAGCGCATTACGCAGCCCCGGCGCAGAACTTTATCTTCGCGAGCAATCAAAACGACATTGCCTTATCGCCCAACGGCCGGTATCCACTTAAACGGAAAGGACAAGGCAAGTTTTTGCTGGATGGCACAAACCCCGCCGACGACTGGTACGGCTACGTGCCCGCCGACCAGAATCCGTTGGTCAAAAATCCCCCGCGCGGCTTCGTTAGCTCGGCAAATCAGTCGTCAACTGATCCAACGTACCCGTATTACATCAATTGGGAGTTCGCACCCTCCGAACGCGGCCGGCGCATCAACCAACGATTAACGGCGATGCAACGCGCCACCGTTGATAGTCTACGGACGTTACAAAACGATAATTATAACCTCAGAGCCGCCGATGTGCTGCCCGTCGTTCTGCCGCAACTTAATCTCCGTTCGTTAAGTCCCGACTACCAGAAAGCCGTTGCGGTTTTGAAAGCCTGGCGGTTTAACAACGACGTTGGCGAGATTGCCCCGACCCTGTTCAGCCGGTGGATGGCTCAGTTGATGGACGCTGTCTGGGCCGATGAGTTTGCCCAGGGCGACACGCTTCCCATGCGTTACCCGTCGTTCGACCGGACCCTTACCCTAATGCAGCTTGACCCAGACGCCCGCTGGTTCGACAACGGCAAAACGCCCACCCGCGAACGCCTGCCCGATCTAATCACGGAAAGTTTCCGGGCGGCCTGCGACACGCTGACTAAGCAACGGGGAGTCATTGGATCGGCCTGGGCCTGGGGAGTGGTTAAAGGAACGGATATTCGGCATCTGCTGCCCGGCGTGGATGCGTTCAGCGTGCTGGACCTACAAATCGGCGGTGGCGGTAACATCGTCAACGCCACGTCGGAGCGCAACGGTCCATCGTGGCGGATGGTGGTTGCTGTCGGACCGCAGCCGAGGGCCTACGGCGTGTATCCCGGTGGCCAATCGGGCAACCCCGGCAGTCCCCACTACCAGAATATGATTGAAACCTGGCGCAAGGGACAGCTTCATGAACTGCTGTATTTGCAAACAGCGCGGGATAAGCACCCACGCCTTAAACACACGCTGACGCTGAGGTAATCATGCTGCAAATCCTACTCATTGCCCTGCTCAGCTTGCTGGCTCAACTCGGGCTACCGTGGTGGAGCTTAGCGGCAGTTGCCTTTTTGGTTTGTTTCTGGCGCAGCTCAAGCGCTGGATGGGCGTTCTTACACGGTTTTGCCGGTGTTTCGCTGATCTGGTTAGCCTATAGCTTGTTGATTCACCTACGTACGGATGGCGTTTTTACCGGTCAGATGGGTCAACTGCTGCTTCAAACGAGTAATCCAATGTTGCTCTTGCTCGTGACAACCATTTTGGGCGGATTGGTTGGCGGTTTGGCCGGGCTATCCGGCTTCTTGGTGCGACGGGCTACCCAAAATCAGGTCAGCTACGGCACCAAGGGGCGGCTCCGTTCGTAATTCAGGAAATCCCCCTACCTTTGCCGGATAAATCAGTCACTAACTCGTTTGTTTCCCGTGAAGAATGCCTCGTTAATCTTAAACGTCATCCTGACGATTGCCGTAGCTGTTCTGTACTATTTACACTTCAAAGATCGCCAACCCGTAGCGGCCCCCGTTGTCGCTAAGCCCGCCGAGGCTAAAGGCCGGGAAATTGTTTACGTAAACGTCGACTCGCTGTTGACTAAGTACACTTACTTTAAAGACACGCAAAAAGTGTTGGAGAGTAAGCGGTTCCAATTAGAGAATGATCTGGCTACCAAAGGCCGCAACCTGCAAAACAAAGTGGCTTTTTTCCAGCAGCGGGCTGCGACGATGACTCAAGAGCAGGGCCGGGCAACTGAAGCGTCACTTCAAAAAGAGCAGCAAGATATTTTGGCTTATCGCGAGCGGGCCGCGCAGAATTTGGCCAATGAAGAACAAGCTAAAAACAAGCAGTTGTACGACCAGATTTACGATTACTTGAAAAAGATAAACGCCCAGAATAAATATGAGTTTGTACTGGGTTACACGCGTGGTGGTGGCATTCTGTTTGCCGACCCCTCGGCCGATCAAACCAAAACAATCTTGAACGGCCTGAACAAGGAGTATCAAGATAAACAGGCCAAGAAGTAAGAGCAAAGGCGAGCTAACGATAGTTAACTAAGCGGAACGGACAAGCCGGTCGTTGAACGTAGCCCGTCGCTTTGTCTGATAATTGGCTTGCTTGTCGTTACCGACGAAGTTCTGCGTTAACCCTAAACCTCTACGAACGTTCCTGTGTTTCTGGTCTTACCCAGTTCTTTCGTAGCCGGTTGACCCCGTTTTATGGCTTCTGCATCCATCGTTAAACAAGTTGATATTCGTAACCGGCGAGCTTCCTTTGAATACGTATTCTTAGAGAAGTACACGGCGGGCATTGTTTTATCGGGTACCGAAATAAAGTCGGCCCGGCAGGGCAAAGTTAACCTTCAGGACGCTTACTGTTTAATCTTGAACGACGAACTGTTTATTCGGCAGATGAACATTTCGTTGTACACCGAAGGAACACATTACAACCACGAACCTCTCCGTGACCGTAAGCTATTGCTGACGAAACGCGAAATCAAACGGCTTTCCGAAAAGCTGAAGGATCAGGGATTGACGATCGTACCCATCCGCATGTTTACCAATGAGCGCGGCTTTGCTAAAGTAGAGATTGCCTTGGCCAAGGGTAAGAAACTGTACGACAAGCGGGATAGTATCAAAGAGCGCGATGTTGAGCGCGACCTCCAACGAGAGCGGTATTAGAGAAAAGAAGAAAGGGTGTACATAGGCTCGCTGGAGGTACTTACACCCTTTTCCCTTCTTTTTTCCACACTTCTTGGCACTTTGTGGATAAATTCCTAACTTGCTACCGTACAGAGGCATTTAACCGCGATATGGGCAGGAAAGTATTAGTCTTAAATCAAGATTACAGTGCACTCAGCATCTGCTCCGTCCCGAAAGCATTTTTGCTGGTTTATTTAGACAAAGCTGAACTCGTTGCCGAATCCGAGCAGTATACGCTCCGAACCGTTTCTGCCGAGTTTCCGATGCCGTCAGTTATTCGGCTGCACCGGTACGTGAATCTGCCTTATAAGGGCGTTATGCTTACCCGACAGAACATTTTTAAGCGCGATGGTCACCGCTGCCTCTACTGCGGAACGACCGAAGACTTAACCCTCGACCACGTTTTACCGAAGTCACGCGGAGGAAAAACCAGTTGGGATAATTTGGCGACGGCCTGCAAACGGTGTAATTCCCGCAAAGGGGATGATACGCCCGACGAAGCTAACCTTAAGCTTCGTCAGAAACCGTTCAAGCCGACGTTTCTGGTATTTTTACGGGAGTTCTCCGGCTCGATCGAAGAAAGCTGGATGCCCTTCTTGAGCAAGAAAGAAAAGGCATTTCAATAGATAAGCTACAAAAGGGTAAAAGGAATCGGGTGTACGTAGCTTCAGCGAGACTACGTACACCCGATTCCTTTTACCCTTTTGTAGCTTGATTGTCTTTTACTCCCTACTTACCAAGACTTTTGCCCCTGCCGAAACTTTTTTCACGGAGCAATTGCTATCTTTGCAGTCCTTTTTCGTAAGACACTATTTTTAATAACTAAAAGTCAGTTCGCCGTTGACCCACGGGCTGATGTACCGAGTGGGTCAGGAAACCAGTATTTATGAGCCA
>CAXUEB010000157.1:8612-12615 GCA_964249775.1 uncultured Spirosoma sp. | reverse complement strand
GTAAAAACGCGTTCAACCGTGAAAGTACCGGCTGAACGTTAGACTTTTCCAATAACGGTTTTCCGCATCCGCAAACGCCCGGCCCGCTAACCGTTTGTCAGGAATTGGCCATTTCTTGAGCGGATAGAGTTGTTAAAAATTCCTAAAACAGGTATGTTTATCAAAAATAGTGGGCAACGCCAGCCGGTAAATTTTACCAGACCCAATAAGTACCAAACTTTTCCACTATTCATTCACGTTTTACTACTAAACCGGTTTTCAAAATAACCACTCTCGTTTTCGCATGAAGTTCAACTCCTGGATGCTGGCCGGCATTGCGTCGGCCGTTTTTGTAGTCGGTTCGGCTACGGCTCAAACCAAGAAACCCGTTTCTTCCAAACCCACCCCAAACCGGACCGGCGCGTCCACAACGACCAGACAACCCAACACTGGTGCAGTTCGTATGTCGGCGCAGGACTCGGTTAGCTACAGCATTGGTCTGTTCATGGCCCAAAGTATTAAGCAGCAAGGTATCGAAGGCGTAAACAGTGCGATGCTGTCCCGTGGGCTGGAAGATGCCTTAAAAGGGCAGAAGACGCAGCTTTCGCTGGAGCAGGCTGGACTGGTGATGAACACGTACATGCAGAAACAAACGACGGCCCGTAGCGCCGAGAACCGAAAGGCAGGCGATACGTTTTTGGCCAGCAACAAAACCAAACCAGGTGTAACGACGACCGCCAGCGGTTTGCAGTATTCGGTTGAAAAACAAGGCACCGGTGTCAAACCAACCGCGACGGATCGGGTTAAGGTACATTACACGGGTCGGCTGCTCGACGGCAAGGTATTTGATAGCTCGGTCGAACGGGGGCAACCCACCGAATTTGGCGTAAACGAGGTCATCCGGGGCTGGACCGAAGCCTTACAATTGATGCCGGTCGGCTCAAAATGGAAGTTGTATATTCCCGCCGAACTGGCTTACGGAGACCGGGGCGCGGGATCGGACATTAAGCCCGGTTCGACGCTGGTGTTCGACGTTGAATTGCTGGATGTGGTAAAGACGACGCCGGCAGAAGCCGACACGACTAAACCCAGTCCGCAACCCGTTAAGCCAAACGAAAAGTAGTACAAAAGACGAGTAACTTCACCGTGAGTAAACAAGCAGGCGCTTAACGTTTCGTTAGTCGGTCCACTTCGTTGCCCAATTTTAATTGCAACTTAAAGATGAAGAAGTATCTGGTGACCCTTGTGCCCGTGCTGATGCTGAGCTTTCAGCCGGATTCGCCCTCGGGAGCGTCCACTCCAGGAGCGATAGACCGCCCAGGTGGAGTGTCTCTGCGGGCTGGTAAACCGACGGGCGCGCCGGGCGACGAGTTGAAGCCGTCCATCTCGCAGGAGCGGGTTGAAACGTTAGTGGCCAAGCTGCTGACGACGTACCACTACCGCAAAGTGCAACTCAACGATTCGCTGTCGTCGGTGGTTTGGGATAATTATCTCAAGGAAATTGATAACAGCAAAACCTATTTGCTGGCGTCCGACGTAGCCGCGTTCGAGAAGTACCGGACGCAGATTGACGATGCGCTCGTCAACGGCGACCTGACGGCGGCTTACGATTTGTACAACGTGTTCCGCAGACGCTACCAGGAGCGGAGCGCGTTCATCAAAGAACAGATCAAGAAGCCGTTTACGTTTACCGCCGACGAGACGTTTAACACCGACCGGGAAAAGGCTTCCTGGCCCAAAACGGTGGAAGAACAAAATGAGCTGTGGCGCAAGATTCTGAAAAATCAGGCGCTTGAACTTAAGCTCGGCAGCCGTTCCGACAGCGCCGTAGCCGCCCTGATGACGCAGCGGTACGCCAACGCCGACCGGTATTACAACCGGATGAAGAGCGCCGACGTGTTTCAGATGTACATGAACTCGTTTGCCGAAGCGCTCGACCCGCACACCAACTACCTGTCGCCCAACAATGCTGACCGCTTCAACCAGGAGATGAGTCAGTCGCTGGAAGGCATTGGCGCGATGCTGCGCGAAGACAACGATTACATCCGCATCACCGAACTGGTGCCCGGCGGCCCGGCGTTCAAAAGTAAACTGCTCGTTAAAGACGACAAAATTGCGGGCGTGGCGCAGGGCGATAACGGCCCAATGGTTAACACCATGAACTGGCAGGTCGACGAAGTGGTCAAGCTGATTAAAGGCCCGAAAGGAACCACCGTGCGGTTGCAGATCATTTCGCCGAACGCCATAGCCGGTGCGCCACCGAAGGAAATTCGGCTGGTGCGCGAGAAGATCAAGCTCGAAGAACAGCGGGCTAAGAAAGAAGTCATTGAAGTGACGGACAATGGCCGGGCGTTCAAGATTGGCGTCATCAACGTACCGATGTTCTACCGCGACTTTGAGGGCGCGCGTCGACGCGAGGAAGGCTTCAGTAGCACCACGAGCGACGTAAAGCGATTCGTTGACGAACTGAAAGCCGATAAAGTCGACGGCATCGTCATTGACCTGCGCAGCAACGGGGGTGGTTCGCTTATCGAAGCCGTAAACCTAACGGGCTTATTTATTCCGAAAGGACCGGTCGTGCAGGTGCGCGAATCGACCGGTGAAACCGAAGTACATACCGATCCCGACCCGTCGGTGAGCTACGACGGCCCGCTGGCCGTACTGGTGGACCGTTTCAGCGCGTCGGCGTCGGAGATTTTTGCGGCTGCCATTCAAGACTACAAGCGCGGCATCATCGTCGGCGGTCAAACCTACGGCAAAGGCACCGTGCAAACGCTGATTGATCTGAACCAGTGGCTGCCGAAGGAACAGGAGAAACTGGGCCAGGTGAAAATGACGATTCAGAAGTTTTACCGCATCAACGGCAGCAGCACGCAGCACCGGGGCGTAACGCCGGACATCGAACTGCCGTCGCCGTTCTCGGCGCAGGAATACGGCGAAAGTTCGCAGCCGAGCGCCCTGCCCTGGGATCAGATCAACTCGACCCGTTACGAGTCGGCCCGGAGCCTTGACGATAAGTTGATTAGCCGTCTGCGCGGCCAGTTTGAGCAGCGGTTGAAGACCGACCCTGAACTCAAGCAACTGACGCAGGAACTGGCTGACTTCAAGAAAGCCAAGGAAAACAAGGTGGTGTCGTTGCAGGAATCGAAGCGCCGGAAAGAACGCGAAGAAGCCGAAAAGAAGCGCGCCGTCGCCACCAAAGTGACGCAGATGGACGCTCCCGTTGATGAAACCGGCACGACGCCCACAACGCCCGCGGCTAAAAAGAAAAAAGACCCGTACCTGAACGAAGCAGGTATGGTGCTGGCCGATTACATCTTGGCGATTAATAAATAACTGCACCTCTTTCGTCGGAATGACAAGAACAGAAATCCCGCGCAGCGAACCGTTGCGCGGGATTTCTGTTTATAGCAAAACCGTCAATCAAAAGTTTCTGTGTGGTATTTTCTGATTAAGCAAAACGCCCTTGAAATGGCCCAGTACCAGGCCCTGCAAAAGCAGGCGTCGCTAACGGAGGTCGAACTGTTTAACGAACCCTATGACAACTGGTACGTGTTTACCGTTGCCAAAGAGGCTCACCACACCTTTGTAGATCATCTTGACCGCGAAGGCATTGCCTATGACCTGACGGCCGACCGCCCCACGCGCGACGAGATGCTGGCGAACATGCGGTAGTTGGTCCTAATGACGAGCGGGTAGGAGATTATCCAACGAAGTCTGTTGAAAATCTAACCGCCGGGCGAGCCGAAAAAACCGGCTCGTCAGCAGGACGGCCGCGATGGTCAGGCCCACCAGCAACCCAATCCATACGCCGACGGCATCCAACCCGAACGGAAACGCTAAGATGTAGCTCAGGGGCAGCGCAACGCCCCAGTACGAAAACAAGGTCATCAGCGTCGGCACGTTCACGTCCGACAGGCCGCGTAATCCACCCAGGGCCACGACCTGCACCCCGTCGGAAAGCTGAAAAAAGCCCGCCATAATCATCAGCGAAGCCGCGATGCGCATGACGGCTTCGTTGTCG
>CAXUEB010000157.1:6531-8576 GCA_964249775.1 uncultured Spirosoma sp. | reverse complement strand
AGCAGGGCAGCCAGACTCATGAAGCCAACCGTTAGCGCAAACGCGGCCAAGCCCGCCCGGATAACGCTTTCGCGGCTGCCCTGCCCCACGGCCGCCCCAACCCGAATGGCCGTTGCCGACGAAATACCCGTTGCCATCATGTACGTTACCGACGCCATGTTGATGGCAATCTGGTGAGCCGCCAGCCGGTCTTCGCCCAGCCAGCCGACAATGACCACCGCGAGCGAAAACGTCGCTACTTCAAAGAAAAAGGTTAGACCGCCGGGAATGCCCAGCCGCAGAATCGTCCAAACTTCGCCGGTCGTTGGCAACGCCCGGAACTGAGCTTGCAGGTACGTTCTGAATGGCTTTGCCCGGTTGACATAGAGCAGCATCGCGCCGGCCATGAACAGCCGGGAAAGCAATGTCGCCGTCGCCGATCCCATCAGCCCCATTTGGGGAAAGGGGCCAACGCCGGTGATCAGCACGTAGTTGAACAAGGCGTTAATACCCAACGCCGAGAGCGTGATGGCCATCGCCACCCGCGGGTGACGCAAACCGTCGCAGAGTTGACGGGCGGCCACGAAAAGCAGCAAAGGCAGCAGCGACGCGCTTAGAATGAGCATGAAGTTGCGGGCTAAGCGCGTTACTTCGGGCGATTGGTCGAACAGATCAAAGTAATAGGCCAGCAAGGCCGACAGTCCGCCCAGCCCGACACTGAGCAGCCCGGCCACGCGCAGTCCCGCCCGAAACAAGCGATTAACGGCGGGCGGATCGTTCTGCGTGTCGGCCTTGGCTACCAGGGCGGCTACGACCGATAATCCACCCACGCCGATGCTCGACATCAGAAACGACAGCGAGTTGGCCAGCCCGGCCGCGCCCAAGGGTACGGCTCCCAGCAGCCGTCCGACAAACAAGTTGTCGGTCACGCCCATCAGCACGACGCCCAACTGCGCAATGACGATTGGAACGCTGAGCCGGAGCGTATCGGTTAGTTCAAGACGGTAGGTGCGAAAAAACGGCATAAGCAGGTAAGAGACAGTCCGCAAAGGTAGCACCGACAACGGACGGCAACTTGTCCCTTGCCGCTTTCTTTGTACTTTTGCCTACTTACTCACGAATCCCGCAAGCCTTTGAAAGAATACGGCAGCAGTATGCAAAAACTGGTTGACAACATGGTCAACATCGACGAGCGGGAAAAGCGCACCCGTTACGCGCACATCCTGGTCGAACTCATGCGGCAGATTCACCCCAACATGAAAGATGGTCAGGACTACTACAACAAATTGTGGGACGACCTCTACATCATGTCTAATTTCACGCTGGACGTGGACAGCCCCTATCCGCCACCGTCGAAAGAAGCCTTAGGCAAACAGCCGCAACGGGTGCCTTACAACACGCACGCGCTCCGGTTCAAACACTTTGGTCATAACGTAGACCTGTTGGTGGCGAAAGCCGTTGCGCTCGAAGACCCCGACGAGCGTCGGGCGTTTGTGTCGTATCTGACACGGCTGATGCGCACGTTTTACCAGACGTGGAACAAAGAATCGGTGGAAGACGAGACGATTTATCAGAGCCTGATTGAGCTATCCAACGGCCGGCTATCCGACGATATTCAGCTTATCCGGGAGCAAGGCCTGGTAGAAGCAACGCCCCGCGAACGCACCGGCGACCAAACGCAGCCACAGCGCACCGGCGGAAACAACCGCAACGACCGGGGCGACGGAACGGGCCAAAACCGCAACAATTTTGGTCGCCGGAACGACAACGCACCGGGACCCGGCGGCCCGCGTAATTTTGGTAATCGCAACCAGGGCCGGGGCAACGGGCCGGGTGGACCAAATAATTTTGGCAACCGTAACGACCGGGGCGACGGATCGGGACCCAACCGAAATCCGAATCAGCGCCCGAACAACCGCAACGACCGGGGCGACGGACCAGGACCCAATCGCAACAACAACGACCGTAGAAGGCGGTAATCTTTTAAGGATGACCGGGTCGGCGGAGCGACGATACAGGATGAACGCACCGGACTGAAACCGTTGATAACGTATCGTCGCTCTTCC
>CAXUEB010000157.1:0-6521 GCA_964249775.1 uncultured Spirosoma sp. | reverse complement strand
CAGCGTCCATCTGGGCAAGAGCACTCGACACCAGGTTTTTTAAATCTTTTAATTTTTTTGGTGGGCTCTGCCGACCCGGTTATCATGTATCATTCATCCAATGGCATCGTTTAAAATTATTGGCGGGCGTAAGCTCAAAGGCGAACTGATTCCGCAGGGCGCAAAAAATGAAGCGCTGCAAATCCTCTGCGCCGTTCTGCTCACCAAGGAACCCGTCACCATCCACAACATTCCGGGTATTCGCGACGTCAACCAACTCATCGACTTGCTGGGCGACATGGGCGTTTGGGTGACGAAAATTGGGGAATCGTCGTACCGCTTCGTGGCCAGCGACGTAAACCTCGATTACCTCGAAACCGATACCTACAAGCGCAAAGCAGCCGCCCTGCGCGGGTCGGTGATGCTGCTCGGCCCCATGCTCGCCCGCTTCAAACGGGGGCGCATTCCCCGGCCGGGTGGCGATAAAATCGGCCGCCGACGGTTGGATACGCACTTTTTGGGCTTCGAGAAGCTGGGTGCGCAGTTTAACTACGACGCCAACGACGGGGGTTACTACCAGGTCGACGCCAGCAACCTGCGCGGCACATACATGCTCTTGGATGAAGCGTCCGTGACGGGCACGGCCAACGTTCTAATGGCGGCTGTGATGGCCGAGGGCACGACGACCATTTACAATGCCGCTTGTGAGCCGTATTTGCAGCAACTCAGCAAGATGCTCAACAGCATGGGCGCGAAGATCACGGGCGTCGGCTCCAACCTGCTAACCATCGAAGGTGTCTCGGAACTGCACGGTACGCAGCACACGATGCTGCCCGACATGATTGAAATTGGCTCGTTTATCGGCATGGCCGCCATGACGCAGTCCGAGATTACGATCAAAAACTGCCAGATTCCGCAGTTGGGTATCATTCCCGACCAGTTTCGGCGGCTGGGCATTCAGATGGAATTTCGGGGCGACGATATCTTTATTCCGGCGCAGGAGCGCTACCAAATCGACAGTTTTTTAGACGGCGGCATGATGACCGTCGCCGACGCCCCTTGGCCCGGTTTTACGCCTGACCTGCTCAGCATCGTGCTCGTCACGGCCGTGCAGGCGCAGGGTACGCTGCTCATTCACCAAAAGATGTTCGAGAGCCGGCTGTTTTTCGTCGATAAACTCATTGACATGGGTGCCCAGATTATTCTTTGCGATCCGCACCGCGCTACGGTCGTGGGACTGAACCGGCAACTGCCTCTGAAAGGCATCCGCATGTCGTCGCCCGACATCCGGGCGGGCGTCGCCTTGCTGATTGCCGCGCTGTCGGCGCAGGGCACCAGCATCATCGACAACATCGAGCAAATTGACCGCGGTTACCAGCACATCGACACCCGCCTGAATGCCATCGGCGCGGAGATTACACGGCTCTAAACGGCCAAACAGAAGCGCTCCTGTCAGGCCCGAATTCGGCTACGCAAACAACCGTAAAAACGTTGCAGTGTAGCCGAATTTTTATTAGACATGATACTGATTATCAGAATCTTAAGATAGAGCATTGTGCTAAAATATTTGTCAATTTTCGGAACCTTGGCAAGGCCCGTTTAGTTATTTAAGTGTCGTATACCAACCGCCGTTTTTGTAGCGTTTATTAGTTGGTTCAAGACCACTTAACGATCAATTCACATGAAACTCAAAGGCATAATCACCAGTCTGCTCGTCGCCGGTACGCTGGCGTCCTGCGCCCCGGCCATTACGGTCAAGCACGATTACGATCCCAAAGTAAACGTTCGGCAGTTCAGTACGTACCGCATCGAAGCCGATCGGCAGCGTAACGCGGACCCCATCGTGGGGAGCAACCTCAATCAGCGCCGGATTGCCGACGCCCTCGATCAGTCCCTTAAAGGACGCGGCTACAAGCCCGTTACGCAGGGCGAAGCCGATCTGATTGTTCGGTTCTTTACCGACTCGAAGGACCGTCAGCAGATTCAGTCGAACAACATGTACTCGCCGTATTCGTGGTGGTGGGGTGGCATGAACAACAACGTCTACTCGCGTCAGTACGAAGAGAACCGTGTGGTCATCAACGTCGTTGACGCCCGCAGCAACGATATCGTTTGGCAGGGTTGGGCGACCGGTCAGTTGAACAGTCGCAACAAGGAGCGCGACCGCGATCAAGCCTTCCGCGAAACGGTGGCTGCAATCATGAAGCAGTTCCCGGAAAGCGCCGGGCAAGACTACGGTGCCGCTCGCTAATTGCCAACTTATCTGCGTAAAGAAGCCCCTGAACCAACGTTCGGGGGCTTTTTTTATAGAACGCAATTTTCGTTTCTTTGTAACTTCCTGTTTCGCTATGTCGCCCGAAAGTCGCGGAGTTCTGTATACCTTGTCAGTAACGATTGCCCTGTTACTGCTTGGTATCGGCGCTTTACTCTGGGTATCGGATGTCCGACGGCAGCGGCTCGAAGACGAAACTAATGATTTGCACCATCGGCTCCTCAGACAAACCAGCCGCGTCCGGTCGCTACAAAGACAATTAAACGATTGTATGAGTGAGCCGGTGCCCATACTGCCGACCGATACGTTAGGGCAATAACCGAAGCGGTCAGAACTGCACTACCGCTCGCCGATCGCTATACTTTTTTGGGGAATGCAATTCTCGTTTGTTGGCCGTTATAGGTCATCGTTGCCGCAGTGACGCCCAACCGCAGACTTGACCAATCCGCCGTTCGTAGTAAACGCATTCGGGACAAACAAACTGACGTACGTCCGCCAAAATAATTACTGACCAAGCTGCCGGTTGATTGCTTACAACCAAGTTAGTTCTACCGTTAACTTTGTGCGAACTACCATTCAAGACAATCAAGTATCATTCTCAATTTATTCTACAACGACCTACCCGCCCCAAAAGATGAAAAAACAGTTCCGGTTGATACTTGATAATTTACGGTTACGGTGGTTGTTGTTAAGTGCCTTGCTGGTTCAACTTATCTTTTGCATTACGCAAGTAGGCTTCTTACACCCGGATCAGCATTTTCAATTAATCGAATTTTCTTCTTGGCAGTTGGGAGAGCCTTCCGGTGCAACCAGTGTTTGGGAATTAAAAAGTCACATACGGCCAACGCTGCAAGTTTATTTGTTTTCAGGATTCATTCAGGTTTGTCGCTTCCTCCATGTATACGATGCGTATTCACAACTAATAGTCGTGCGCATCGTTTTTGGATTAATCGGATTCGTGTTGTTTAACGTGCTGGCAATTCATTATTTCAAGCACAATACAAAAATACTGTTTTTAGTTTTGGTGTTAGTCAACTTTTCATGGTCGCTACCATACGTTCGTACCCTATACAGTTCTGAGATAGCATCGTCCATTGCGTTCTTTGGCGGTATCTTGTTGTACGAACAAAAGAAAGATTTTTTCTCTATTTTGTTAACGGGTTTCTTATTTAGTTTGGCGTTCTATTTTCGTTTTCAGATAGCGTTTGGTCTTGTCGGTTTCGGTTTATGGATACTACTTGTTGACAAGCGATACCAGCGCTTAGTCCCCCTGGCGATTGGTTTCGGGCTGGGTATCGGCATGAATGTACTATTGGATTATCATTTTTATCATCAGTTCGTTTTTACGCCGTATGATTATTACCGGGTAAACATAACCGAGGGTAAAGCAGCGGAGTTTGGAACGTCCAGCTTTGTGTGGTATCTGGTCATGCTAACGTTGGTTATCAGCGCGCCCCCGCTCAGTATCTTCTTGTTTTACTACGGTCTAAAAGGCGCTGTAAACCAACGTAATCAGTCAATAGTTTTCGCGGTAATCTTCTTTGTTCTGGGTCATTGCTTAGTTGGTCACAAAGAAGAACGGTTTATGTTTCCAATAGTGAACGTATTACCCATTGTAGCAGGCTGGGGCTTGGAATCGTTCATCAGTTATTATCAGCGTACCAGGCAGGCTATTCGTAATTTCTTGAAGGGAGTCCTGTATTTCAGTGTCTCGTTAAATCTATTGGTGTTAATCTTGTTCGTAATCCTAAATCCTTACTATCAGACCGTTGAATTTACGCGCAAGTTAGTGAATACGTTTCACGACTCGAACCCGACAATTTACTGTTTAGCTCGCACACCGTTTGAAACAAAAAATCACTTACCTCTAACTTTTTACCGCAGAAATGCCACGAATATCAATTTAATCACATTACAGAATGCGGATTCGGCTCAGTATCTAAAAAACGCTTGGCTGGCAACGACGTACAATGATGCAAAAGGTAAGTTCGCTTTCTTTGACAGTTTAGGATTTAAACCTCAACTTTATTCATCCATACCGTTGTGGAAAGTCAACCAATTCTTAGAGTCGAAAAAAGCAAACACAATCAATGAGATTTGGGTGCTTTATAAAAAAGAGTAACGAGAAAGCAAACGGAAGCGTTTGTAAGAATGCCTTTGGTTAAGTCGTAACGTCAAGGCAATGCCGTCCGTGGTAACCACCCCGTCTGCCCATTAGACTTTCGGACTAACTGAAACAAACCCGTACTGGCCAGCACATCGACCGACGAGCCGGTTGGCAGCGTATCAAGCGTGGCGGCTTGGATATCAGCCGCATCCAAGAGCGTACCCGGAGTGGACAAGACCAGCCGGCGAAGGGGGCGATTTACCGGCTCGGTTGTGCTGCTGGCGACGTAGCCCATCAGCCCGTCGGGAAGTTCAACGCGCAGCCAGGTTTCGGTGCCACCCATGACGGTCAGCACCGACGACTTGGGCAGTTCGCGCAAAATGGGCGAATCGCCGTTGGGGGCAAGCCGAACCACGGACCGAACGGCCGCAATGCGTACGGAATCACCCAGACGCGCTGCCGGTAGGAGAGGCTGCCGGGCCGGGGCGCTGCCTTGCCGGATAAACGGCAACGGATCGGTTGCGCCTTGGCCGGAACTGTATACACCAAAGTGCAGGTGCGGACCCGTGGTGCGCGCGTTGCCCGTGTTGCCGATAAAGCCCACCGTATCGCCAACGCTGACCCGCTGACCGGGCGTTACGTTCCAGCGGTCGAGGTGGGCGTAGTAAAGCCGCAGTTGGCGCTCGTTATCCGACAGAAACACGACGTTGCCGCCCAACGAGTTGGTTCCGACGTGGGCAATGACGCCGTTGGCCGACGCGAGGGCGGGCGTGCCGCGGGGCGCAAAAATGTCGACGCCTTCGTGCCGTCGACGCCCGCCGTCGCGCGGAACGCCGAAGTAACTGCTGATCTGCCGGCTGTCGCGGCCCTGCACCGGAAACCGCAGGGCGGCCTCACGCGTCACCGATAGCGTGTAGCGACCCGAGCGCAGGAGTTCGGGTTGCACCCGAATGAGGTACGTCTGCGTTCGGCGCGGCTCGAACGACAACACGTTCGTATCGGCCTTGGAGGTGGCCACCAAGCTAATCCGGTTAGGCCCTTCCAGCGAGAAGATGTCAATAAACACCTGCACATCCTTCTGCCCCTGCGTTTCAACCCGTACCAGGAAGCGGTCGCCCCGCTGGGCGCTCACCCGGTAGCCAACTGCGAACGCTTTGGTGGCCGAAAAATAGCCGCTCTCGCGGTAAGGAATCGTAATCTTGAGCGAGTCGCGCAGGGCTTTTTCGCCGGCCGCGAGCCAGTCGGTGCCGAGCGCCGTGCGGTCGAGTTTGGCCGTTTTAAGCGATTGGCCGTATTGTTCGCGGGGCGACGACGACCGAAACAGGCTCGTGCTGGGTCCCAGGCCCGTGCAGGCGCTCAGCCAAGTGGCCAGTGCACCAACCGTCAAAGCAGTGAAAAGTCGATTGAAAAGCATACCGTTACTCTTCCAATTAAACGACTTTATCCCGGTGATATTTCAGCCGCGACAGGTAAACCACCATGAAGATACCAATCAGCAAACTAACGAACGGAAAAAGCATTGCGACCAGCACCGACAGGCCGTAAACGCCCGTACTAATCAGTAGGCCGTTGCGCACGGTCCGGACGCGCACATTGGCGGAAGGTCGTTTGAGCAGGTGGTAATCTTTGGTCGCGTAATTCCACATCAAGTACAACGTACCGGTGATGGCTCCGAACAAGGCCATCGACAGCCCCGCCGACAACTCGGTAGCCGAGGTCGTAATGTATTTGGCCAGGACGTTGGTCGTAAACGGAATCAAGCTGGTTAGCAACAGCAGCAGGCCGTTGTAATACATGAACCGGGCGTCGCTCCGGCGAATCATGTTGAACATCCGGTGGTGGTTGACCCAAATAACGAAGATGGTGCCAAAGCTCAGCAAGAACGCCATGTAGGCGGGCCATTGGCGCAGCATCATCACGAAAAGCATCCGACTGTTGTAAGTTTCTTTAAATTCGGGCGCTTTCAACTCAAACATCAGTAGGGTAATGTTGATAGCCAGTACGCCGTCGCTGAACGTCTCAATCCGTACCGTTTCATTCTCTTGGAAGTCAGCCATGCTACGCGCGAATCGGAACCCTACGGCTCAAGTCTTTCTAACAAAACCCGAACGGGATGGTTCAGTTTGGCGAGTAGACGAGTTGACAACGCAGGCTGCGTATGAT
>CAXUEB010000156.1:4871-12624 GCA_964249775.1 uncultured Spirosoma sp. | reverse complement strand
GAGACGGTGTACCTGATGGGCGAGGCTAAGTCGCACTGCGTGGCCAACAGCTTAGGGCAGATGCTGAATTTTGCGCCGGGCTTGGTGCCGAAGGTGGTCGTCGTAACCGATTGTATGTCCGACGTAACGGGTTTAGGCCACTTGGCCGACCCGATTTACGCCCAGGCGCGGGCGCGAGGAGTTCGTTTTACGGAGTCCAGCGTACTATTTAGCTGAAAACTCGTACTTTTCGGCTGTATGGAGAAGTCGCTACCCTTATTCCCGCTCAACTTAATCGTTTACCCCGGTGAGGATCTAAACCTGCACATTTTTGAGCCGCGTTACCGGCAGCTCATCAACGAGTGCATCGACGAGGAGCGTACGTTTGGCATTCCGGCGTTTATCAACAACAAACTACCCGGCTACGGCACCGAAATGCATGTGACGACGCTGCACAAGCGGTACGACGACGGCCGCATGGATATCAAATCGAAAGGATTGGGTATTTTCCGGTTGGTCAATTTCGAGAATCCGGTAGCGGGCAAACTTTACGCCGGTGGCGAAGTCGAACTGGTTGAGGCTGGCGACGGCTTCAGTGCCCACGTCGATGCCTTAGTTGAACGACTAAAGCAGCTTTATAATCTGCTACAAATCGAGACCGACTACGACCCGGCGAGCCGCAATTTTTCGTACCGAGTGGCGCATAAAGTAGGGCTGTCCATCGACCAGGAATACGACCTGCTGACGTTAGAAAGCGAAGCTGAACGGCAACTTTTCTTGATTCAGCACCTGAACAACGTCCTTCCCGTGGTGTCGGATATGGAGCGCACCAAGCAGCGCATTCGCATGAACGGACATTTCAAGAACCTTGACCCGCTAAATTTTTAAAGAGCGAAGGAGAGAATGCTTGCGTCAGCCGCTCATTCACTCTTTCACCCTTTAGAACAGCGGTCTACCCATGAGCGCCATGACCAACAGCCCTACGTTTAGCAGTAGGTAAATGGCGGCTGCCCAACTTACTTGCCGGACTGACGGCGCGCGGTTGACCTTAATCAGTGACCACGTTACTAAGGGCAGTACTTGTAGGGCGTGCAGCCCCATAAAGTGCGCAATGCGGAGGTCGCCGGCGTTGGTGCTCCAGTTGAGCAGGCGTAATCCCGCGCCACCATCGGCGGCCCCGACGGTGTGCGCCCGGTTGATGACCATCAACCCACCTTCCAAACAGCCCAGGATAAAGATGGCCACGCCCCAACGAACGCTCCACAGCAGCGACGGCGGATAGCCCGTGATGGCCCGCTGGCGGAAGAACCTAAACAACAAATAGCCCACCAAGGCGGTATTGGCGTAGATAAGCAGGCCCATCATCGCGAATAGTACTCCATTGAGCAGAGAACTGTGGTTGAAGTGCGACGTCTGTCCCCGTGCTGCCTGCCCGGTAATGATCGTTATTTCGATTACCATCGCAACGGTGGTGAGCCAAGCGATTCTGCGCTTCAACGCTACTTTTAGATCGCTCAGGTTTAGCAGCCAGTCAAGCGTAAAGGCGTAGATGGCAATGGCTAAGGCGAACTTCAGGGGCTTCGTCCAAACGTTACTGCCCAATATCTGCCGGGCGTCGAATTGACTTAGAAGGACAAATCCCAAAGCCAGTAGCAGAGACGCCAGTCCCACGCGCGACAACAAACCTCCGTTCAAACCAGAGGATAGGGTAACCGAAGTCGGTTTTTTAAGTCGAGTAACCATGCGTTCAAAACCCGTTTCGTATTGGTTGTTAAACCAAAGATGGGCGGTTTGCAGGCGGAACTCGGCTTATTTCTGGCAAGCTGTTGGGTAGGCTGGGTCAATTGTCAAAATTCGGCGGTGAACGGTAGCCAAGGTCAGTCGTCAGTTCTTTTCTTCCACCTCGCCAATTTTCTTGGTACGTCGGGGTAATTGGTTGGCTAACTGTTTTAGGTTTTTGATGGGTGGACGGGGTTTCTCGGCCTCGCCGATCAGGAAGCCGTAGGGCTTAAGCGATTCGATTGAATCAAAAATCACTTTAATAATGGCCGTCATGGGTAAGGCAAGAATGAGGCCGGCAAATCCCCAGACGTTTTCCCACAGAATTAAGACGATAATGGCCGCCAGCGGGTTAATGCTGACTTTAGAGCCGACAATGTAAGGCGTAATGAAATTGCCTTCGATGGTTTGCACAAACAAAAAGATACCAATGACGCCGAGCGCCTTGAGGGGATTATCTTCCGTTACGAGCGCGTAGGCAGCCGGCAGCAGCGAACCGAGCGAGATGCCAAAGTAAGGAATCAGAACTAAGCAGGCTCCGAAAAAGCCAAAGAATACGGCGTAATCAATACCCAGAATGAGCAGCCCGACGGTCATCAGAGTGCCAATAATTAGGATGACCAGCAACAAACCGGCTAAGTAATCTTTGACGACCTTGTAAATGCCCGACAGCACGGCGTCGACGCGCGACCGGCGGGCGTCGAAGGCTTTGTAGAAGAATGACCGAAAGAAATCGCGGTACAGCAAAAAAAAGAAAATAAACAGCAGGACCAGGAACACGTCCGTTAGCGTACTGGTCGTTGCCAGCAGGGTCGTCGTTAGAATGGTGCCGCCCTGGGCCAGCGCTTGATTGACGTACTTGCGGACCTCCGCCACCTGCCGTTTCCGATCAATGTTCAGTTCCTGGTCGGCGTAGGTTTGTAGCTGAGCCAAATACTCATTGATCCGATCGACAAACTTCGGCACAACCTCCGCGAAGCTGGTAATTTGTAACGAAACGGCGTATAGGATGCCCACAATGGCCGCGAGCGTCAGAATCAGGCACAGTAGCACGGCTAAAATCCGCGGTACCCGCCAGTTTTCGAGCCGCTGGGCGAGCGGAAACAGCAGCACGGCAAACAAAATGGCAAAGACCAGCGGAATCAGAATGCCTTCGAGCGTGTGCAGGCCATAAACGATGATGACCAGCGAAAGTAGCACACAAGTTAGTTTTGCGTAGGGAGGCAGTTGTATTTCGGGCGAGCGCGTATCCATACCGCCAAAGAAACGGCATACCGACCGGATTCCCTACGTTTCGTTAGGCCCCGGTGCTACAATGTTGCGCGTTGGCAGCTATTAAGTTTTTGTTAAGGATAAACCCGGCTATCATAACGTTGTGGATAAGCCGCGTAACTTCGGGCGGCCAGTCGTTTGGTAACCTGCCAAACCACCGGCCACTCCCTCCAATCCACCTCCGTATGAGTGCTGCTAAAGCGACCCAGCCGTTACACCGCGTTTTGGTAGTAGACGACGACGCCGACATCGTCGAATTGCTCGAATACAACCTGACCAAAGAAGGTTACGACGTGCGCACCGCCACCGACGGCCGCAAAGCGGTCGAAGTTGCCCGCACGTACCTGCCCGAACTGGTCTTGCTGGATATTATGATGCCGCACTTGGACGGTATCGAAGCGGGCCGGCAACTGCGCGACATTCCCGAATTGCGGCAGGTTTACATCCTGTACCTAACGGCCCGTTCGGAAGAGTACTCGGAAGTGGCGGCCTTCGAGGTAGGGGCCGACGATTACATTACCAAGCCCATCAAGCCCCGCGCCCTGATGAGCCGCATCAACGCGCTGTTCCGGCGCGAAGCCCAAAAAGCTGACCCCGGCGAGCAGATTACCATTGCCGATCTAAGCATCAACCGCAAGAATTATTCCGTTAGCCAAGGCGAAAAATCGGTCATTTTGCCCAAGAAAGAGTTTGAACTGCTTTTCTTTCTGGCCCAGCATCCCAACAAAGTATTTAGCCGCGAAGAACTGCTGCAAAAAATCTGGGGAGCCGACATCTACGTTCTTGAACGCACCGTCGACGTGCATATCCGCAAGCTCCGCGAAAAAATCGGCGACACCCACATCCGAACCCTCAAGGGCGTCGGCTACATGTTTACCGATCAGCCGGAAGTGTAATTTGTTTGTCTGTTTAGTTGTTTATTGGTTTGTTCGTTAAGTAGCTAACAGGCAAACGACCGAACTTTACAACCAGACAAACAAAACGGAATGTCCCTGAGTCCCCGCTTCATTGCGCTTCTGCTGGCCTGCCTGATTTCGGCCCTGACGCTCGCGTTTCTGACGTTTGTGGAAGGTGTCACCAATAACATGCTGTTCGTGGTGGGCGTGTCGTCGTTTGTGCTGTCGTTTTTTCTAATTCTGTACGCGATTGAACTGCTCGTGTTTCGGGAAGTCAATAAGATGTACCAGACGATTCGGCAACTCAAGATTCGGGATTTCAGCCTATCGCGCAAGGCGGTCATCAAACACAACAATCCGTTCAAGAAGTTGAACGACGAGTTTTTCGTGTATGTCGCCAAGAAGCAAAAAGAGATCGACGAACTAAAGCGACTCGAACAATTCCGGCGGGAGTTTCTGGCCGACGTTTCGCACGAGCTAAAAACGCCCATTTTTGCCGCCCAGGGTTTTATTCACACGCTTATCGACGGGGCCGTTGACGACGACGAAGTTCGCGACAAGTTTCTGGCCAAAGCTGCCAAGAGCCTCGACGGCTTAGACGCGCTGGTTAAAGACTTAGTGGCCTTGTCGCAGTTAGAAACCGGTGAGGTAAAGATGAGCTTCGGGCGTGTTGATCTGCACCACGTCACCGAAGAAATTTTCGAGCAGTTAGAGAAAGTGGCCAACGCCAAGCAAACGACGCTGCGGCTCCGAACCACCGCGCCCGGTCCGGTTTGGGTGAAAGCGGATGCCCAACGGATTACGCAGGTGATGACCAACCTAATCGAGAACGCCATCAAGTACGGCAATGAGAAAGGCCGGGTGCTGGTTACGCTGGAAGAAGACAAAAAGCACATCTTGATCTCCGTTCGCGACGACGGTCCCGGCATTCCGCCCGAACACCTGAGCCGAATTTTTGAGCGGTTCTACCGGGTTGAAAAAAGCCGCTCCAAAGACCGGGGCGGCACGGGCCTGGGCCTCGCTATCGTGAAGCATATCCTGAACGCCCACAAAGCCAAGATTACCGTAATGAGCAAGCTGGACAGAGGAACAACGTTCCGGTTCAAACTGGACAGAATTGACTAAACGGGGCGGGGCTTAGTAGGCCGTTAAATCAGTCGCTTCAGGGCAAAACTGGCAATGACCATCTGACCTTTACGGCGAATCAGCACCGATACTTCTTTGCCTTCGCCCTTCTGCATAATCTTGTAGATGTCACTAATACTCAAATCTTTGACCGAGTTGTTGTTGATGAACAACAACTCGTCGTTTTCCTCTAATCCAGCCAGATCGGCCGGAGAGCCTTCGACAATCTTGTCGATGTAATAATTGCGGTATTGTTCACCCTTCGCCCGCAGTTCCAGGCCGCTCATGTCGTGCTCGAAACTTTCGCGCATCAGCCGTTTGATGGGCTTGAGAACCACGTACCGGTCGGGGTAATTAAACGTGACGTTGAACCGGCGCAGCAATTCGCATCCCACGTTACCCTGCCGTTCGGGCATGTCAACTAACTTCATGCCGAACGACGTGCTGTCGGGGAACGACGCCAGGATGTTGTCCAACTCGTACCGGCCAAAGCGTATTTTCTGGATGCGGCCCATACTGCCGTTGATAACGCCGTTTAGCCCGCGGCCCAACTGCGCCCGGATGCTTTTTTCCGGCAGCGGCATAGAGGCCGTGCTTCGGGAGCGGTCGAGCAACAGGGCGTGCCCCGCGCCCGTGTCCAGCACAACCCGCAGGGGCAGCGACTTCTCGCCGTCGAACACGGCCAGCGCATCGGTGTACGCCTTGGTGTCTTGAATCGTGATGGGGTAGCGGTCCCCTTTCCGCTTGCGGTACCGGTACGTCTTGGGTTGGGTTAACAAAATTTCCCGGCGCTGAAAATCAATGCTTACCACGAAATTAGCGAAGACTTCGTACCCAAAAATGCCGTGCACGGGCGTTCCGACGTATTCCGAGAGCCGGAGAATGTCTTCGTCCAGAATAACGAGGTTGTGATGCGATGCTTTCAACGCCCCCATGCTTAACCGATTGTCAATGGCTACGGAAGCCATCAACTGCTTGCCTTCGCCCGCGCCGGTGAGTTTGATTTTACGGGTTAAGCGCAGGGGTTGTTTACGAAAAGCCGATGGGTCGGTGATGATGGTGTTGCTGACGCCGGTATCCAAGATGAATTGCAGCGTATCGGAGTCGTTAATGCGTACGGGTACGATAATCAGATTGGAATGAAGCTGAAAGCGAATGCGCGCCCAAGTGCGATTACCGGCAATGAAGAAGCCGTAGCGATCCCGGTCTGGTATGCGCTTGGTGTCGTCTCCCCAAGCGACCAGAGCCGTACAAAGCAGCCCAATGATCAATACCAGCGTTCTCATAACTCATTAGTGGCATTGAAATTACGCATTTTCTGCTGGAATAACACAACAAATCCAGAATACTCTTCTAAACTGGTGGGAAATTTATTCCGTAGTTTTACTTAAGTACAAAATTTAAGCCGACGTTGGACAACCTGTTCGGTTGAAAAGCCTTATTTTCGCCCGCAATAGCTAAACAAACGGGCGTCTTGTTTGATTTGGCAATGTGATTTTGAAGACTTTACTCGTTATGCGGAAGCGAATCGTTGCCGGAAACTGGAAGATGAACAAGAACCTCGAAGAGGCCAAGGCCTTGATTTCGGAGGTTGTTCATATGGTTAAAGACGAGGTCATCGAAGCGCCGAACCACGGTGCGGTTGACATTGTACTGTGCCCACCCGCGATTTATCTGACTACGTCGCGTCAATACATCCCGGCTGGCGGACGAATAGCGCTCGGCGCGCAGAATTGCCACGAGAAGGTGTCGGGCGCGTACACGGGTGAAATCTCGGCTTCCATGCTCCGGTCGATCGGCGTCGAATACGTCATTTTGGGCCACAGCGAACGCCGGCAGTATTTCGGCGAAACCAACGCGCAGTTAGCCGAGAAGGTCAACGTCGCCCTCGAAAATGACCTGACGCCTATTTTCTGCTGTGGTGAATCGCGCGACCTGCGCGAGAACGGCGATTACATCGGCTTCGTTAAAGATCAGCTAACCGACAGCCTGTTTCACCTCTCGCCGGAGCAGTTTGCGAAAGTCGTGATTGCTTACGAACCCATCTGGGCGATTGGTACGGGACTGACGGCTTCGGCGGGTCAGGCGCAGGACATGCACTTTGAGATTCGCCAGCACATCGCTGGTCAGTACGGCGACGAAATCGCGCAGGACATCACGATTTTGTACGGCGGCAGCGCCAACGAAAAAAACGCGGCCGAACTTTTCGCGCAACCCGACGTTGACGGCGGACTGATCGGCGGAGCCTCGCTCAAGTCGCGCGAGTTTACGAACGTGGTCAAGGCGCGTCAGTAGATTTAAAGAGCGAATGAGCGGCTGACGCGAGCGGACGCTCTTTAACCCTTTAACCCAGTGACCGCTGACCACTACATCCAATCGCTCAATCTCCAGCCGCATCCCGAAGGCGGCTACTTCGCCGAAACGTATCGTTCGGCTGAAACGATTCCGCTGGAAGCGCTGCCCGATCGGTTCAGCGGAGGGCGGGCGTTCGGAACGGCGATTTATTTCCTACTCGAAAGCCATCACATCTCGGCCCTGCACCGAATTCAGGCCGATGAAATCTGGCACTTCTACGCGGGCGGACCGCTGGAGGTGTTCGTTATCAATACCGACGCTACGCTATTCGTTATCCGCTTAGGCAACAATGCCGACCGGGGCGAGGTATTTCAGGCCGTCGTCCCGGCCGGGTGTTGGTTTGGTTC
>CAXUEB010000156.1:0-4861 GCA_964249775.1 uncultured Spirosoma sp. | reverse complement strand
CGGCGGGTTTGGGGGGGGCCTTTTAACGGGCGTACTCGCTCGTTGGCTGCACCGTCGCGCCGGGTTTCGACTTCGCTGACTTTGAAATGGGCCGGCGCGATGCCCTGTTGGCTGAGTTTCCGCAGCACCGGGCGGTGATCGAGATGCTGACTACTTGAAATTGACGTTTCCGAACTTCGACACGACTTTTACCTTCGCACCCGTACCACGACCAATTCGGCCAATGTACTGCTTCGTCAGGCGGGAACCGCGGTTGGCGTCGTCGTTGGGTTGCGTGGTGAAATGCATCGTCGAACCGTTGGCGTAGTTGAAGTTGCCGTAGCTAACCGTTACGTCGAAGTCGCAATCATTGCCGTGTTCAAGGGGTAGCGTAACTGGTGAATACGACGCCTGAATCGCGACGTTACCGGCCGTTCTGGGTAGTTGCTCGATACGAAAGCCGCCCGAGAAACTAAGTTTGATCTGCCCCGATTCGCGTAATGTACCGATGGATGCGCCCGAGTAATCAATATCGGCGTTGAGCTTACCGACTTCGCCGATGCGCATCTTGACAAATTTATTGACCAACGTCAAAACGTTTGCTCGATTCAGGTCAAGATCACCGTAGGCCACGTCGATTTTGGCGGTTTCGAGCGCCCGGATGACGGCTCCGCCGTAGGCCACGTCGATGTCGGTCTGGCGGTTGGTCAAATCCTCCGCCTTAAAAACTCCGTAGCGGCTGTATACCGTCAGCGGAGCGTGGAAGGTAGGAATATTTGTATTGCCGAACTTGTTACGCACCGTCAAGGCGTTCTGCCGGGGCATCATTACGTCGTAGTTGATGCGGACGAAGTTGCGTTCGCCGTCGTTCTTCCAGCTATTGACGCTCCAATTCGACAGACTATTCTGGCTGAAATGCGTGCGAACCAAAATCTGGTCGCCGGTGCGCTTTTCTTCAATGCTGACGGCGTCTAAGAACCGCTGCACCCGCTCATCGGAGTCCGAATTGGCCGTAACGGTGATCTGCACGCGAATTTCTTTTTTGTCCCAGAGTCCAACCGACACCTGCCCAAACTGGTTGTCGACTACCAGATTGTCTTTGTCGTCTACGTCGAACAGCTTGATAATCGTTTTCTTTTTTTCGACCGTGCCCAACGGCGTCGGGTCTTTAGCCCAGGTAAGCAGGGAACATAAACACAGCAAAAAGCTACACAGGGTTTTCATGAGTTTGTTGTTTGATGCGCTCAATAACGCGCAACTGTTCGTTAAGCAGGTCAATTTGTAATTGCAGGTTCTGAATCATCGCCTGAATCAAGACTTCCTGGTTCGGGTTCGTTGGTAAGGCCGCTTTCAGCGATTGGTATGACCGTTCGAGCCGGTCCAAATCCTGGGCAAATTCCTGATACAGCGCTGGATTGCCTTCGGTCAGTTGCCGGAGTTCGTCCCGCTTACCGTCAATCAACCGGGTGTACTCAACAACGGCTTTGGCGTGGGTTGGACTGGCGGCTACCACCTCCGGCTGGTGCGTTACGCCGTATCGATGGTTTGCGTACCAAAAGCCGCCGGCTAACAGTAGTAAAGTAATCGAAGCTGCGACGCGCCAATCGAGAAGGCCAATCGGCCGATTGGTTGACCGCGATGCCTGTTTGTGAATTTGCCGAAACGGCGCGTTCGGGTTAGAATCCGTTTGAGCCGACTGTTGGTCTAACCCTTGTTCTACCTTCTGCCACAAGCCGTTGGGCGGCTCCCGGTCGTCAAAGGCTTCGCGGTTGTCGCGCACGAAGCGTTCTAAGTTGTCTTTTTTCATTGTCTTTGTTGTTTAGCGTAAGATCTCCAGCAGCCTCCTCTTACCCCGCAAATACTGCGAGCGCGATGTGGTCTCACTGATGTTGAGCACGTTCCCAATTTCTTCGTGATCGTAGCCCTCGAACAGATACAGCGACAGCACCACGCGGTACCCTTCGGGCAGTTGGCCCATCGCCCGCCTGACCCGCTCCACCTCCAACTGAACGCCGTCTTCGTCGTAGGGGTCAGCATCGGCGTAGTCGGGGCCGTCGTCTTCGCCGAAGCGGTTTGACTCCAGGTCGACCAGTTCCAGCCCGGAAAGCCGAACCTGTCGGCTACGCAAATGATTAATGGCCCGGTTGACAACAATCTGTTTCAGCCACGCCCCGAACGTGCTTTGCCCCCGAAACGAACCAATGTGGCTAAAGGCGTCGATAAACGCTTCCTGCAACACATCTTCGGCCTCAGCTTCGTGGTTTACAATTCGCAGGCAGACGTTGTACATCGCCTTGACGTACTGCTGGTAGAGGTCATATTGCGCCCGGCGCTCACCCTGTTGGCAGCGTTTAACCAGATCGGCGTGCCGGTCCGGGTACGGCGAACCGCTCGGCCGGAAGGCCCGGTCCGGAGTTCCGGTACCCCCGCCGTCCTGCTCCGGACGGGTGCGGTTTCGGTTGGAATCGAACAGGTTCAGCGCGTGATCTGGTTTAGGTGGCAATCGGGGAAAAGACAACGGTCTGCGGCCCGGCGTTGCACTTTCGGGTAAAGATTTTTCGGTAACTTGGATGAAAAAAGCAGGCCAATGTACGAAACGCAATACCATTCGCCTTTTCTGGTGCATGACGACGGGACCAACTCGCCGATTGCCCATCAAATTGTCATCAGCAAATTGACGATTGAGTTGGGTGTTCTATACTACCATAAAAAGACAATACAGCTCATGCCGCTTCCCGAAACACCACTGGGCGAAGGACCGGGCCACCAAGTGCCTGATGTTCTGCTGTACGATAATCAAGTTGAGCAAACTAAAATTATCATTGAAGTTGCTCAACCCCGCTCTACTGAGCGTGACGTACATAAAATTATCAATCTTATTGAAAACGATTACTACGGTATTGAGGAAGGGTTCGTGTATAACTATCACACGGGCGAATGGCACCGCTACCGCAAAGGCGACGGGGGCGGATCGACAACCTCGTCTTATTCTGAATTGATGGGCGTCGATTTAGGACCAATGGTGTAGCAGTTAGGTTACTCCATCATAGAACACGGATTGGACGGATGCTACGGATGAGATTGTTAAAGAATTCGTATAAATCCGCCCAATCTGTGTTCTATGATTTCATCCCAACCCGACCAAATTTTTCCGTAGTTTTGGTTGTTATAGAAGGATAGAAGCGAGCCTAATGGTTGATTATATTTCTGGATTGAATGACCCCCAGCGCGAAGCCGTCATGCATGGCGACGGTCCGCTGATGATTATAGCCGGTGCCGGTTCGGGCAAAACCCGCGTATTGACCTACCGCATTGCCCACCTGATTGAAAACGGCGTCGACCCGTTCCGCATCCTGGCCCTGACGTTTACCAACAAGGCCGCCGGCGAGATGCGTCACCGCATCGAGCGGGTCGTTGGCACGGAAGCCCGCAACATTTGGATGGGAACGTTCCACTCGGTGTTTGCCAAAATCCTTCGCATTGAAGCCAAAGCCCTTGGCTATACGTCCAACTTTTCTATTTACGACACCGACGACTCGAAGTCGCTGCTGCGGAGCATCATCAAAGAGATGGGTCTGGACGATAAGGTGTACCGCGCCAACAACGTCTTCGGGCGGATTTCGGGGGCCAAGAACCGGCTCATCGGTCCGGACGACTACCTCAGCAATTCCGTTATTCTGGCCGACGACGAATCGGCGCGGATGCCCTACATCGGTAAGATTTACAAGCAGTATGCCCTGCGGTGCTTCGCGGCCAACGCGATGGACTTCGACGATTTGCTGTTCAACACCAACGTCCTGTTTCGTGATCACTTAGACATCCTGCACAAGTATCAGCATAAGTTTCAGCACGTGATGGTCGATGAGTTCCAGGACACGAACGTCTCGCAGTACCTCATCACGCGCAAGCTGGCAGCCGTGCACCAGAACATCTGCGTCGTCGGCGACGATGCGCAGAGCATCTACGCCTTCCGGGGAGCCAACATTGAAAACATTCTCAATTTCCAGCGCGACTACGGCAAGGACGCGGTCAAAATCGTCAAATTGGAGCAGAACTACCGCTCAACGAAGACCATCGTCAACGCGGCCAATTCGATTATCGCCCGCAACAAAAACCAACTCGAAAAGAGCGTTTTTACCGATAACGAAGACGGTCCGTTGATCGACGTGATCAAGGCATCGTCGGACAACGAGGAAGGGCGGCTGGTGGCATCGGCCATTTTCGAGACGAAGATGAACGAGTCGCTGGTGAATAACGACTTCGCGATTCTGTACCGCACCAACGCCCAGTCGCGGGCGTTCGAGGAAGCCCTGCGCAAGATGAGCATCAAGTACCGCATCATCGGCGGTTTGTCGTTTTACCAACGTAAAGAAATCAAGGACCTAATTGCGTATTTGCGCTTTACGGTCAATCAGCAGGACGAAGAAGCCTTCAAGCGCATCATCAACCTGCCCAAGCGCGGTATCGGCGACACGACCGTCGCTAAAATCAGTGTTATCGCGGCCGAGAAGGAGGATTCGGTCTGGCAGATTGTCGCCGAGATTAGTAAGCACGTTACGGGTCGGGCGGCCCTGGCCATCGAAGCGTTCGCCGACCTGATTAAGAGTTTTAAGCTGCTGCTCGACCAGAAAGATGCGTTTGAGGTGGCGTCGCACATCGCTAAAGCGTCGGGTTTGCTCAAAGAATTGTACGAAGACAAAACGGTCGAAGGGCTGGCGCGGTACGAGAACGTACAGGAATTGCTGAACGCCATCAAAGAGTTTGTCGACAACTCCGATAACGAAGACAAAAGCCTCGGCGCGTTTTTGCAATCGGTTTCCCTGCTGACCACCGCCGATGAGAAAGAAGACGACGGCGACAACGATAAGGTGACGCTAATGAC
>CAXUEB010000155.1:11069-12625 GCA_964249775.1 uncultured Spirosoma sp. | reverse complement strand
TAACAGTATAGTCTTGTTATAGTAAAATTTTAAATATGATAAAGACAAACTCAGTCTCTGATAGTTGTTAACACAAAAGCACAACGGTCATGGAAATTGCATCTCGTTGGATTAAAAATAACTTAGTCTTTGCTGTCATTGGCTTGCTAACGAGCGTCAACTCCTGTAAGCCAGAATCAGCTCTGTTACCTGACCCGCAGCCAGCAAAAGCCATTGAGGGAATTTACCAAGCCAGAACCTTCCGTGAGAATGGTGAGCCGATTAACTATCCTATCAACGGCCAAACTCTCAGCCTTCAAATCAAGCCCTTAACGGCTGATACGGTGCAAGTGGACATACTGGCAACACCTAATGGCAGGTACTCACCGGGCCAAACTTTGTCCTATTCTAAAGCGTTCGTAATCAGCAAAAAGCAATCAGACGGCAAGATTACTTACTACGTCTATCTAACAACTCCTCCTGATGAGTGTGGCTATAACACACTGTGGATATACTCAAACAAAGAGATGGATTATTACTTTATTCCTCCGGGTAATCGGCCTTGCGTAGGTGCAAGAATACGGTTTGTAAAAGAGTAAGTTCTAATCTTAAAAACTGGTAGGGCGTAACTTCGAGCTTCTGCTTTCAATCTTTTAACGGGAGTGCTGCTTCTATAAAGCTTATTTTGGAAGGTAGGTACAAAACATAAAACTGAAAGTACTCAGCCTCAATCCATATTTTGTACCCTCCCAGGCTTTAGTTGATAGCTATAGAACACCGGCCCCACGAGCGCTTGACAATTCCTTCACCGCGTCCACGAAACAACGCGCTTTATCGGGATCGGTGTCGGGGTAGATGCCGTGGCCGAGGTTGGCGATGTAGTGCTGATGGCCGAAGCCGTCGAGCATTGTTTTCACTTCCGCCCGAATCTGCGCGAAGTCAGCGTAAAGCACGCACGGGTCTAAGTTGCCCTGCAACACTTTATTCGGAATCAGCGCCCGCGATTCGGTCGGGTCCATGTTCCAGTCCAAGCCCACGACTGAGCAGCTTAGCTCGCCGATTTCCTGCCGGGCAAAAAACGCACCCTTGGCGAAGACCGTAACGGGCACCGGCGCGTGATTGACGATACCGTCGTGAATTTCGCCCCCCAGCGCGTCGCATATCTGTTTGATGTACGGCAAGGAGAACTGCCGGTACTGCTCCGGCGACAGAATACCCGCCCACGAATCGAAAATCTGTACCAGATCAGCCCCGGCTCGAACCTGCGCCCGCAGATAGGCGATGGTGCTGTCGGTAATCTGCCGGAGCAGCGTGTGCGCAAAATGCGGATCGGTGTACAGGAGTTTCTTGGCGACCGAAAAGGTTTTGGAGCCTTTGCCTTCGGTCATGTAACAGAAAATGGTGAACGGCGCACCGGCAAAGCCAATTAGCGGCACCCGGCCGTTCAATTCTTTCTTGGTCAGCTTAATCGCATCGAGGACGTAACCCAAGTCGCTTTCGGCGTCGGCGACGTGCAGGCGGCCCAGGTCGGCCGACGAGCGGACGGTCTGCGGAAAGACCGGCCCCCGGCTTTCAAT
>CAXUEB010000155.1:7792-11059 GCA_964249775.1 uncultured Spirosoma sp. | reverse complement strand
TTCGGGCACCACCAAGATGTCGGAAAAAATAATGGCTGCGTCTACGTCGAACGCATCGACCGGTTGAATGGTCACTTCAGCAGCTAATTCGGGCGTTTTGGCGAGCGTGATGAAGCTGCCCGCCCGCTCCCGAACCGCCCGGTACTCGGCCAGGACACGCCCCGCCTGCCGCATCATCCAAACCGGCACCCGCTCGGTCAGTTCGCCCCGCGCCGTGCGAAGCAGCAAATCGTTCTGTAATGTCATACCGCAAATATCTGAACTCTGGGTCTACCGATGGTTAATGCGGCTGGGGTAAATTTAGAATCTCCTAAGATTTCCTAATTTGGCAAAAATTAGGAAATCTTACTGTACCGTCCATGTTCCGTGGAGTGTTTCAATGGTTGATGTACGGCGTTGGTCTGTTCTAATTCAAACCGTATGATTCGCCTGAACGACTCGCAAACCGCCCGCCTGCTCAACCAGTTCGAGACCGTGCTGACAATGGCCGACGCGTTGCCGGAAGAACAATTGCGTTACCGCCCAATGCCCGACAAGTGGTCGGCGTTTGAGCAACTGGCGCATATTGGTTGTTATACAGCCTTCTTCCACGAACACCGCCTGCGGGTTATGCTGCAAGCCACTGAACCACCCGTCTTTGGGCGTTACCGCGCCGAAGATGACCCAGCATTCGTTGGCTGGACGGAGATAAACAAAGTTTCGTTGCTGGGGCAGCTTCGCGCGGAGCGGCAGCGATTAACGAACCAACTCATGAGCTTGACAGAAGCTGAATTGAGCCAGCAGGCGTCGCATCCGTTGTTTGGGCAGTTAAACGTGCCGGGCTGGACGGAGTTTTTTCTGCTCCACGAAACCCACCATTTATTCGCCACGTTTAAGCTGATGCATTCGTAGATGCCTTCCCTGTTCATTGACGCCGAACGCCTGCGCGACCTCAACAGCGGTCTGGGTCAGGTGTGCCTGCACCTCGGCCGCGAACTCGTCCGTCAGCGGCCCATTGGTAACGACGGCGAACCTTGGAAACTAACGTTTCTGGTGCCCAAAGGGCAAACGGGCGTGTTTGACGAAGCGCGGCCTGACGCTTCCGTAAATTACGTCGAAGCGTCGTGGTTGCGAAAGACTTGGATGCCGGGGCAGTTCGATGTTTGGCATTGTCTGCACCAGGATTCGGTGTACTTGCCCCGCGCCGGACAAGCTCGGTTGATGCTGACGATTTACGACCTGAACTTTCTGGAACGTCCCGACTACTCGGCTGCCAAGAAAGCCCGGCGGCTGGCCAGGCTTCAGCGTAAGGCTAATCGGGCATCGGTGCTCACGGCCGGCTCGGGCTATACGGCTTCGGTCGTGCGTGAACACGTATCTCTGCCCCCGGCTGTGCCGCTCAACGTCGTTTACACGGGAGTAGCCATTCAGGAACAAGCTCAGTTAACCCAAGCGCCCCAGCCGGCGTTTTTGGCCGGAAGCGACCGGCCTTACTTTCTTTTCGTTGGTGTCATTCACCCTAAAAAAAATGTCCACACGCTCTTGCCCCTGCTCGAAGCATTCCCCGATTACCAGCTCGTGCTGGCCGGACCGAACCAGCATCCGTACGCTGGGCACGTCCGCCAACAAGCAGAGCAGTTAGGCATTGCCGACCGGCTGTTGATGCCCGGCGCAGTCGATGAGCCAACCAAAGCGTGGCTTTACGCCCACTGCGACGCGTTTTTATTTCCGTCGTTGTCGGAAGGCTTTGGCCTGCCCGTTGCCGAAGCCATGACCTTCGGCAAGCCGGTGTTTATCTCGAACCTGACCAGCCTGCCCGAAGTCGGCGGCAAAGAAGCGTATTACTTCGAGAGTTTTGAACCGGAAGCAATGGCCAAAACCCTGCACGACGGCTTGCATGACTTCGGGCAGAACCCGTTGCGGCAGGAACGCATGAAGAAACGAGCCGCCACATTTAGCTGGCCGAAGGTAGCAGAGGAGTATTGGAAATTGTATCGGGAGATGATAGAAGGGCGGTAAGTTGCTGACGAGACGAATTCATTGGCGGACACAAGCTCGATTAATTTAAGCGACTTTGCTTAGGTTACGCCATTGAATCTTGAAAAAAGCCACCAAACTGGCTTCGTACAGCACCGTAGCCAGCACCAGCAGGACGCACAGAATTGGATTGACCCGCGGCTGCATGACTGGAGAGATGAAAAGCTGCGGCCAGATACCTACCCAGGCTATCAAATTGAATCCCTGAAAAACTGCGCCGGCGACGTTCTTGACTTGCTGCGAACGCCGAGTGCTACCCGAGCGAATCAGGTAATAAACAAACAGGAGCAACAAATGACCAAAGAAGATACCCATAGCGTACAATGGCGCATACGCTGCGTACTGCCAGATCGCATTTTCAACCGACAGAAACACAATCAGTGCCGCAATTAGAAGCGTGTAAGTCAGCTTGGGCATCCGAAAATAGCTTAGCATGGCCAGCCGGAACATTCGGCGCGCGTGCTGATACTGATTGGCATTGAACGCTTCTTCCATCGCCAGTAGACCCTTCCTCCCGCCGAAATCAGCGTGAATGGCCTGCAAAGCCGCGTCAAAGCTCATTCCCTGTACGGTACGTTCTTCCAGACCGGCAATGTAGTGATCGGTCAGTTCAACGATTAAGTCTTCGTTGAGTAGCCAGTTGTCTTTACGCAAATGGTGGTCAACAGCTTCGCGTTGGTTTTGGGTAAGCATTGGTTCAGGCCGTTTGCGGATTATAGATGAACTTCTCGCGGAAAAGCTGCACGAAACTAATGAGGTAAAGCAAGGATAGTAAACAGACCAGGACCAATACGGTGGTGTGGGTTTGTAGGTACGCTTTGGGTTTATCAAATATGAAAAACACCGTTCCCGCATTAAGAAGCAACCCGCCCATCCGGCGACCCATGTACTGAAACGTAATTCGCCCGGAACCGCTGCTCTGGTCGATGCTTTTCCGGTAACCCCACATCGTAATCGCGGTTGGTACTAAGGCCAGAAACCAGAAACCGACCGTAACCACATCGGCTGGTAGGAGCGGAACCATCAGATAAACCAGCACCCCAATTAGCGCCGTGGTAACGAAAGTAGGCCAACGAAAATAACTTCGTACAATGCCAAAGTGTCGACTTCTAACCTGCCGCTCAATGTTCATCACGTAATCGTCCTGAACGGCGTGCAACCCCACGCCCGAACCCAGTTCAGCCCAGGCCCAGCCACTGGCGTCTTCGAACGAATAGCCTTGGTCCATTTTCTGTTCGGTCAGGCTGGCGT
>CAXUEB010000155.1:0-7782 GCA_964249775.1 uncultured Spirosoma sp. | reverse complement strand
TAGTGATCCAACAGTTCGTTCAACACATCGTCGTAGTCAATGTTGGCCAAATTTCGCAGATCAAAGCGTAGCGCGTCTAATTGAGTAGCGGTCAGGCTCATGGTTATAAGCTTGGTTTCAAGTTTAGGACTAAGTTGAGGTTCTCCAAGAACGCCGTCAGTTCAGTAATGCGGCCGGCGGCTTCGGTGCGGCCGGTTTTGGTGAGCGAGTAATACTTGCGGGCGCGACCGTCGACGACTTCGGTCTCGGTCGTCAGCAAACCCTCGGCTTCGAGCTTGTGCAGGGCGGGGTACAATGCCCCTTCGGTGATAATCATCTCGCCCGTTGTCAGTTCTTTAACCTTCTGCGTAATCTCGTAACCGTACATCCGTTCGCGGTCTTCGAGCAGCCGCAGAATCATGACCGACAGGCTACCTTTCAGCAGTTGGGCGTTGTTAGGGGTGTTCATGGGTCAAACGTACAAAACTTACTGATATACCTACAAGTCTTAGGTATAAAAATTTTTGCAGGAACGTACCTTTGTCTAAGTAATGAAGACGTATCTCCGGTTGATCTCGTTTGCCCGGCCGCTGGGCCGCTTCCTGACGCCATTCGTCCTGACGTCGCTGCTGGCCAGCGTGTTCGGCGTCCTGAATTTTACCCTGCTGATTCCTCTGCTGAGCATCTTGTTCGACCAAGTCGATCCGGGTGAGATGCAGGCGTTTGTCAATCGGCCCGCGCCCCAGTTCACATCGGGGCCGGTGGATTTCTTTCGGTATTCCTTCGCGCGGGTGTTTCAGCAGTACGGCAAAGTGGCGGCCCTCCAGTTCGTTTGTGGCGTCATTGTGGCGTCGGTGCTGTTCAGTAATTTGTTTAAATACCTGTCGGTTCGGCAATTGGAGTCGTTCAAGGCCCGGATGGTGGCCCGGCTGCGCGAGGCCGTGTTTAGCCGGACGCTGGGGCTGCACCTCGGCTTTTTCTCGAACGAACGCAAAGGCAATCTCATCTCGCGCACGACGACCGACGTGCAGGAGGTCGAAAATTCGATTGCCAACACGCTTTCGGCCGCGTCGAAAGAAGTGTTTTTGCTGATTGGCTACATCATCGCGCTGCTCAGCATCTCGGTTAAACTCACCTTGTTTGCCATCTTAGTCATCCCCATCTCGGGCCTGTTCATTGCCACGCTCGTCCGGCGGATGAAGCGGGATGCCCAAGCTGGGCAGCAGCGGCTGAGTAGTTTGGTGAGTCTGTTGGACGAAACCTTCGGTGGGATGCGCGTGGTGAAAGGCTTCGTCGCCGAAGGGTTTATCTTAGATAAGTTTCGGGCCGAGAACGAAGGTTACCGGCAGGCCGTACGCTCGCTGGCGAACCGGCGTGAATTGGCCTCGCCGTTTTCCGAGGTGATGGGCGTAGCGGTCGTGACGGGCATTTTATTGTACGGCGGCTCGTTGGTGCTCAGCGGGCAGTCGGACCTGACGGCGGCCGAGTTCATTGCGTACATCGCCATTTTCTCGCAGGTGACGCGCCCGGCGAAAGACATCTCCAATGCCTTTAGCGGTTCGCAGCGGGGCTTAGCATCGGGTGAGCGCGTTCTCGAACTGATTGATACGCCCTCAACCATTCAGGACAAGCCGGGTGCTATCGCCTTGACTGGCTTCCGAGACCGTATTTCGGTACAAGACATCCAATTCGCCTACAACGCCGACGTGCCGGTCCTGCGTGAGGTCAGTTTCGCCTTGCCCAAGGGACGAACCATCGCGCTCGTTGGGGCGTCGGGCGGGGGCAAATCCACTATCGCCGACCTCATTCCGCGCTTCTACGACCCGACCGCCGGCCAGATTCTTATCGACGGCGTGGATTTGCGCGACTGCACGGTAGCCTCGCTGCGGGGTCTGATGGGCATCGTGACGCAGGAAAGTATCCTGTTTAACGACACTATCTTCAACAACATCGCCTTTGGAACGCCCGCCACGCCGGAGCAAGTTGAGGAAGCCGCCCGCATTGCCAACGCGCACAATTTCATTGTGGCGCAGTCCCACGGTTATCAGACCATCATCGGCGACCGGGGCGGCAAATTGTCGGGCGGACAGCGGCAGCGGCTCAGCATCGCCCGCGCTATTCTGAAGAACCCGCCCATCCTGATTTTGGACGAAGCGACGTCGGCCCTCGATACGGAGTCCGAAAAATTAGTGCAGGAGGCCCTCACGCGGCTGATGGCCAACCGCACAACCCTGGTGATTGCGCACCGGCTCAGTACCATTCAGCACGCCGACGAAATCCTGGTTGTCAACCAGGGCCGCATCGTAGAACGCGGTCGGCACGATGAACTGCTAACGCTGGACGAAGGCTTCTACCGGAAGCTGAGCACAATGCAGGGCGTCTAAATAACGCCCAACTCCGCCAGGATTTTCTCCGTGATTCTCCGTCGACCCGGCAGGAACGTATTCGGTACGGGTGCCGGGCTTTCGACGTTGGTCGCAAAGAAGTACACCTCATTGCCCCGCTCGACGTAACCAACAAACCAGCCGATTTCGGCACTACTGGTTTGCACGCCGTCAACTTGGGTGGCCCAGCCGGTTTTGCCGTACAGCTTGTGCGTCGGCTTCTCATCCAGCAACATCACCTTTTTCAAAATTGACCGACTGCGTTCGGAGAAGGGAACGTCGCCTACGTAGACGCGGTAAAGAAAATCCACTTCTTCAACCGGCGAGATGCGCGACTGCCCCGTCAGCCAGAATTGATCGAGGTTGTCGGCGTGGATGTCCATGCGGCCGTAACGGGCCTTTTGAACGAACGTTTGCATCCGTTCCAAGCCGACGTTACGGGCCAGTTCGCGGTAGGCCGGAACGCACGACGCCTGAAAGGCCGACCGAACGGTTTGGTCGCGGTTCCACGTCTCGATGTCCCGCTTGACGCCGTCCCACTTCCACATGGGCGCGTCCGCGTCGCTCAACAAACCCGTTTCCAAGCCAATTAGTGTATTCGGAATCTTAAACGTGGATGCGGGCAGAAATCCCTGTCGACTACGTTCGAAGCGGTAGGCAGTGTAGGTTTTTTTACGCAGGTCGTACAGAAGAAACGAGCCGTTTAGTTTCTCGGCCTCGAAAAAGCGGGCGAAGTCCGGACGGTCCGTTACCGGAATCGACGCGGAGCGACCAACGAACGCGGCCGTCAGGATGGTTAGCAGCAGTGTACGCATGAGTAGGAAGAGTGCTACGGCGGGGTCATCGTGACGCTCCGCAGCCGCAGGACCGCCCCTTTCTCGTGAATGCGTTGGTCGTCGGGGGTAGTCAAGCCAATCTGCGAAATTACGCCGTTCCAATAGGGACTCCTGGTAAGGTCAATTTCGTAGGTTCGGTACGCGCCGTCGCCGGTAATGGGAAAGTCAACGAAGCGGTCGGCTTGGTCGAAGAAATCATAGTCTTCGGGTTTACGCCAACTTAGCCGGGCGGTGGAGGCTTTGGTGGTAAACGCGGCCTGCACGTAAATCTTCGGTACGTCGGTAGCCCGCCAGAACCCCATCGGGGCCATCACCCGAAACCGCGCCTTGGTCGTGTCGTCGCGCTGCCAGCGGACGGCCAGTTCGTTCTCGATGGGCCAGCCGCGGTCGTGGGTGTTGTAGTAATGCCAGCCCAGCCGGTCGTTGCTGAAGCGGTAGTTTGGGCCGGTCGGCGGGCGGGGCAAGGCATAAGCCGCCTGCCGGATGTCGGCCAGCGAACCCACCACGAGCGTGTACTCGAATTCGTACTGACCGTTGTGGTCGATCTGCACGAACGGGCTGCTGTTCATGTAGCCGCTCGACTCGTCGTACTCGCTCGTCGAGCGCACGTTGCCGAAGTACGCCGTGTGGAAGCGGTATTCGCCGGGTTTGAGCAGACCCACGCCCCGCCCTTTGTCGTTGAGCAGCGCCATCCAGTTTTCTGTACCGTAGCGGTCCGTCATGCCGTCCTCCGTGAACTCCGACACCGGTCCATTGGTAAACGGCTGCAAGCCGGTGTAGCCGACCCGGCGGTGGTACGCCCCGTTGAGGTAGACGCAGGGCGCTTCCTGCGTGCGGGCGTCGTAGTGCGTCGTGTCGGTGCGGTTGACAAGCGTGCGGCTGCGGACATGTACGGTGTTGGCCTGAATTGTAACCCAGTGTTCCATCACACAGTCGGCCGGCTCGTCGAACAGGGGCCAGATCAGAGGCACCGTCTTGATGTACAACGAATTACTGGTTTGCTGATAGCTCACCACACGGGCCGGGTGTTTGTAGTAATCGCCGGTTTGTACGGGGTTCCAGCCGAGGTATTTCCACTGCTCAACGGGCGTTTTGCCGTTGACGACGTAATAAATCGGCCCGCTGTACAGCGACGTTTGCAACTGCCGACCAAGGTCAAAGTTATTGACCATGTTTTCGCTGCTGCCTGCTTCGGCGAGGTAGTTGATGGCTCCGCCCATGCTCAAATCAATGGCGACGCGCACCCGGTCATTAGCCAGAAACAGCCGTTTCGGCGGAGCCGGTGGCTGCTGGGGCGGCACGCTACTGCCCGGCGAACCGGGCGCGGGCGCAATGGTGTACGGAGCCGTCGCTTCAAAATTGCGGCTACAGGCAACGGTCAGCAAACCGACCAGCAGATAAAGCAGAGAAAGCCGAATCATTCCGTTGAATAGGGTACTTGCCAAAAGTAGTTGGTAACGGGGCGTTTTGCAAGCGGTACCGTATATCAACCCAAAACGATGAACGGCAACGCGTAGTGGCTAATTGCGCCGGCTTGTGTACATTCAGACCGGTTTCGTAACCCATTAAGTCGCCCCACACATGACGCCCGAACAACCCCGTACTTACAAGCACCAACTCACCGCTGAGGAATTTATGTTTGCCTTCACCGCCACCAAAACAGAATTTGCCGCCCGCGCCGATGAGATGAAAGAGAAGGGTGTGGAGCGGCTGACAATGGAAGAGATTTTGATGAGTTATGGTATCTTACTAGAATATGAAGAAAGCAAAGCCTTCTTCACGGTGATTGCGGGAACTCAGATAGTGGCTGAGACCAATGAACCGATTACGTTCCAAGACATTCAAGTACCTGTGCAAGGGCTTCTACTCTGGCAAAGTAAAGTATCATCGATTATGTTTGTCGATTGTACATTGGCAAATCTCAAAGATGGTATTATACAAAAAGGCGCTACTTCTTTCTATTTTTTCCAAAGCGAGACAAGCCACTTTTACATCAGGCGAAGTACCACAGGTAGTTTTTTCGTTGAACAGCAAAGCGCAACAGATAGTTTTTCATTAGAGAAAATAGTACAACAGGTAACTTATTTATTAGGCAGAAAAGCAGAACAAAGAACATATTTATTGAGCGAAGCACGGTGGGTGACTTATTTGTGTTGCACAGCAAGACAGCAGATTTCTCTATTCAACAAAGTACTACAGGTAGCTTTTCTATCGAGCAAAGCACATCGGGTAGCTTTCATATTTCAGAACATAGTAGAACGGGTAGTTTCTCTATTATGCATCAAAGCGTGATTAGTCAATTTACCGTTGGATGGCGAAGTAAAACAGGCAACTTCTCAGTCACAGATAGTGAAGTGGCTATCTTCAAAGCTGACGGTCTATTTAACAGTTTTTATTTGACAAAAGCATCTATTGCACAATTTCAATTACAGAATTGTCGATTACCAGAACTGCAAATAGCTTCCGGCTGTCGGATTGAGTGTTATATCTCTCATTCTATTATCAATTTGATTGATCTGCAACACTTGACACTCGGTAGAGAATCGGTTGTTTCACTATTCGATTGCACCGTGTACGCCTGCTTGATGGAAGAATTTGCAGTATTGGGGAGCTTGTTCTTTCGGCAGCTCAAAAAAGCAAATAATTTGTTTACGTGGTACGATACCGAAGTTAATGATAAAGAGAATTTGCGTCGATTGATAGTTCTGCAACAACACGCTCAGAACTACGAACGGCACAAAGAGAAACTGTTAAACGAATTATGTATTGTTCAACCTACTTTCCGCATCGCGCAATCGTCGCTGGGTAAAACCGAATTTACAAATTGCGATTTGGCGGGTTTTCGCTTTGAGTTTAACAATGCCAAAATTACGGAAGTATTCATATCCGGCGGGACGGTACCAGATGAAGATATTGATAGTAATGATGAAAAGAATGTTGTGATATATAACGAAGAGAAAGATACATTAGCATGGCACGAACAAAAAGTGTCGCTGTATAATCAATTAAAGAAAATATTTGATGGTCAAGGAGATACATATCGGAGTACATTTTTTAACGCATTAACAGCAAAGCATCAGCAGCGTACTTTACAAGTTCGTCGGGGAAAGCAGCCTCAACGGAAAAACTGGCTTGAGAGAGCATGCAAGAAAGTCTATGCTTTCGGCCGTTCAAAACTGCCAACTGACCTTACGTTAGATGTACTTACGTTCAAACTCAATCAGTACTCTAATTTGCACGGCGAAAGTTGGGGTAGGGCGCTAGCCTTTACGCTGCTGGTCCCGTTACCATTTTACTTACTTTTTTTGTTAACGGGTGAGCGCATATGCCTACCACCTAACCTCAACTGGCAGTCAATCTGGTATTCCATGGACGGAGATTTTGCAGGGTATTATTTCACCTTCTTAGACCCGACGCACAAGATTGATTTTTTGAAAGACAAAGGCGTTACGTTAAGCGGCTGGTCAAGTTTGGTGGACTTCCTTGGTCGGATCGTAGTCGGCTACGGCATCTACCAGTTCATCTCGGCGTTTCGCAAGCACGGCAAGAAATAGCGTATTCTGGACGGCCACATCCGGGCGTGAATCTGTCCTTGCTACACCCGGACGTGGCCGTCCAGGCTACTACCGCGCCATGCTGTAAAGTAGGCGGTTTGCGCTGAGCGGCAAAACTTTGCTTGGATTCCAGGTAATGTGCCCTAATTTTGCGGGATTTTTGGCCATACGGTTTTGATACTCGTTGGCTTATCCTCGTTCGTTTCCCCGCCGAAACATGCCCAAAAACGCCAGCATCCGCTCCGTTCTGATTATTGGCTCCGGCCCCATCGTCATTGGTCAGGCGTGTGAGTTCGACTACGCCGGTTCGCAGGCCGCCCGCTCCATCCGCGACGAAGGCATCGAAGTGGCCCTGATCAACTCCAATCCGGCGACGATCATGACCGACCCGATCAACGCCGATTACGTGTACCTGAAGCCGTTGGAAAAGCGGTCCATCGTTGAGATTCTGGAAAAACACCGCGCCATGGGCAAACCCATCGACGCGGTGCTGCCCACGATGGGCGGGCAAACGGCCCTTAACCTCGCCATCGACTGCGACAAGGCGGGCATCTGGCAGAAGTACGACGTAAAGATTATCGGCGTCGACATTAAGGCCATCGAGACGACCGAAGACCGCGAAAAATTCCGACTGCTGATGCTCCAACTGGGGGCCGGTGTTTGCAATGGCCGCACGGCCCGCTCGTTCCTGGAAGGTAAGGAAATTGCGCAGGAGATCGGCTTCCCGCTCGTCATCCGGCCGTCGTTTACGCTGGGCGGTACGGGGGGCGGCTTCGTCAACACGCCCGAGGAGTTCGACAAAGCCCTCACACACGGGCTGCACGCGTCGCCGGTGCACGAGGTGCTGGTTGAGCAGAGCGTGATGGGCTGGAAAGAGTACGAGCTGGAGTTGCTGCGCGACAACAACGGCAACTTCATCATCATCTGCTCCATCGAGAACTTCGACCCGATGGGCATTCACACCGGCGACAGCATCACGGTAGCCCCGGCCATGACCCTGCCCGACACGCTCTACCAGCAGATGCGCGA
>CAXUEB010000154.1:11661-12680 GCA_964249775.1 uncultured Spirosoma sp. | reverse complement strand
CGTACGCCCGCCTGGCGTTTCGCGGTATTGGTACTTGATGCCCATTTTGTCGAACAGGGCCATCATGTTCTGGTTGTTTTTGTAGGTCAGCGGGTCGTCTTTGCCCATGCCGATTTGGAAAAGTTTGAAGCGGTTGAGCGCCGGATTTTTCAACACGTCGGCGTGTTTCTGCGCCAACTCCTCAACAACGGGCGGGAAGTAACCCGTACTCAGGGCGTTTACGTAAGCAAACTTATCGGGGTTCCAGAGGGCGATGTTCAAGGTTTGAATACCGCCCATCGACAGCCCCGCGATGGCCCGGTGTTCGGGCTTGGACGACACCCGGAAGTGCCCTTCCACGTAGGGAATGACGTCTCGTAGCAACTCCGTACAGAACGGGTCCTGGGCGGGGCCGGCACCCATGCGCAGGCCGGGCGTGGGCGTATGACCCGCGGGCATCACCACCAGCATCGGCTTGATTTTGCCGGCCGCGTACAGGTTGTCTAAAATCAGGTCAGCGCGGCCGGCGTCGGTCCAGGTGGCATCGTTGTCACCCCCGCCGTGCAGCAAATACAGTACCGGCAGGCGATCCTGCGGCAGGCGTTCCTGTGGTAGTTTGCCTTTCGATGTTTCGTAGCCGGGTGGCGTATAGACGTGCATCCGGCGCATCGTTCCCAGCGAGTTGGCCCAATACCGCACCACTTCGACCCGTCCGTGGGGGACGTTCTTCAGCGCCATGAACTCGGCTTCGGAACCGGGCAGTTCAAAGAAGTTACTGGGGTTGTTCTGCCCGCTTTTGACCAACGGGCTTTTCGGGTCCATCGTGCTGACCCCATCCACCGCGAAGGCATACGTGTAGACGCCTGGCTCCAGCGGTTCCAGCGTCACCGACCATACCCCGTCTTCGGCCTTGGTGAGTTTGGTACCCGGAAAACCACCGGGAAAATCGCCACTCGCCTGCACCTCGTCGGCTTTGGGCGCGTAGAGGCTCAACTGCACCCGCTTATCGGGCAGCACCCGCACCGACCGGAGCGTATCGT
>CAXUEB010000154.1:10491-11456 GCA_964249775.1 uncultured Spirosoma sp. | reverse complement strand
CAGAAAATACGCGCGGGGCATGATCGGCAGCGTTGCGTAAATGGCCTGCGGATTGGCTTCCAGCAGTTGTTTGGTAAAACCCTGCGTGTCTAAAGCCGCCGGGAAACCGCCCGGTGCGGCCCAGCCCATGATGCCGTAGTTGTTCAGCACATTGTTGATCGACCCGTTTAGTTGGAAGTGGTTGTTGAGTCGGTACGCCAGGTTCAAGTCGAACGCGCCGAAGGCCGGCAACGCAAACGCATTGCCCACGTTGGCCCACCGCTTCCCCACGTACTGGTAATTGAGCGACGCCGTGAACTTGTTCAGCGTGTAGGTCGGCGTAATGGTCAGCATCGTGCCGATATTGTCGTTGTAGTTGCCGTTGAACTCAACCCGCTCGTCGTCGGCGGGGCCGTTGGTTTTGGCTAAGTAAACGGCGTATTCGAGGGCCTTCGATTCCTGAAACACGCCTACCGCCCGCAGGCTAAAGTTCGGCGTGAACGTGTAGTTGGCTTCCAATTCGACGCCCGCCGTCTGGAATTTCTGGTAAACCCGCGAAGGCGCGTAGTAGGTCAGGTCGGGGTTCTGGAAAATCTGGAAATTGGGTACGCTGCCCAGCAGGGTGTAGAACGGCGTAACGAACAGGTTGAGCTTATCACGGCGTAGTTTCAGTCCTAATTCGGCCATCTGAATGCTTTGCGCTTCGACCGCGATGCTCGACGTAAGCTGCTGGTTGGCAATGTCTAAGAAGAAACTCAAATCCGGTGATTTGCGGCCCTGCGAGTAACGACCGTAAAACGCCAGTCCGCTATTCACCTGGTAGTTCAGACCCGCCGAATAGGAAAGCGTATTGAGGCTTTTGTTGAACGTCTGCTCCGGGCCGTTCTGCCAGACCCGCCCGTCGTACAGCGTCGAGAGGTTGCCGTCGGCCCCGCCCGTCGTGTTGTCGGGCAGTCGGCGGGGTACGGTGAATTTCGAGTTGATCA
>CAXUEB010000154.1:0-10481 GCA_964249775.1 uncultured Spirosoma sp. | reverse complement strand
GCAGGCCCCAGTCAAAATTCAGTTTGTCGGTAATCTGCCAGTTGTGGCCGAAGAAAAAGGCCGTTTGCGTAATGCGGGCGTCGTTGGTGAAGGCCCCGCTGCCACCGAGGTTGGTAATACCGCTGGCGTTGGTCAGGTCGAAGGTCGTGCCGGCTAAGTTGGTGTATCGAATGCCGACGGCCCTCGGTTTGTCTTCGATGGTCGCAAAACTTTGGGCCGCCGGAATTAGGGTGAGCCGCGTTGCTTTGGTGGAGGAGTAGTACAGCCCGCCCGTGAAGCTCATCTTGTCAAACCGTTTGGTCAGCGACGCCTGATTGATGATATCGTTCATGCGCACGTCTCCGTACGGGTTGGGGTTGTAGAACAAGGCGTTGGGCAGCACTTCACTCCCCGGCAGGCTCAGATTAGCCGGAATGAACCGCAGGGGCTGTCCAGCTCCGGCGGGCGGCAGTTGTCGCACTGTGCCGTAGCTCGCGCCGGTGGCCGGATTGTAGAAATCGTACGTGCCGAAGCGGGCAATGTTGCCCGACACGCCGTAGAACGTCGGCTGATCGACCCGGAACGGAAACACCCCCGAGGTCGTCTGCGAAATAAAGTCTTTACCCGACAGTTTAAAATTGTTGTTGAACGTCCAGCCGGTGCCTAACTGCTGTTCCCAAATCAGGCCCCCGGCCGTTTCGTTGTAAGCGTTGACTTTCCGCGTATCGTAGTCAATCGTGTAGCCGCCCGTCGTGGCTCCCGGCACGGTGAACTGCTGCGATTGAACCAGCGTCGAACTGCTGTTGGTGAAGTTACCCGCCGGTCGCGGATTGGCGAAGTCAACCGTCGGCGTAAATTCAAACGGGGCCGTATTGTCACCTAAGAACTTGCCGTAGAGCCGGATTGAGCCCGACTTGTAGTTTTTGACAACGTTGGCTTTCACTTGCCCGCCGTAGCTCAGCGGGTAGCCGGGATATTTAGCCCCGTTCGCGTAGCGGTAAAAACCACCGACGTTGAACGTCAGCGACTTGTCGGCCGATAGCGGGCCGCCCACGTTGAAGTCGGCCCGGTAGTACGGGTTACGGCCGTTGCCTTCCAGCCCCAGTCGGGCGCGCACTTCTCCGGCGAAGGTCGTGCCGCCCGTTTTAGAAACGTAGTTAAAAATACCGCCCGGCGCATTCGGCCCCAGAATCGACGCCGTGCCGCCCCGCACGCCTTCAACGCGCTGCACGGTGGCGTCGGCCCGCAGGTAGCCATCAGGATTTACCAAACCCGTGATGCCCATAATCGGTAGACCATCTTCCTGCATGGATACGTAAAAGAACCCGCCCCCAAAGTTCAGCCCGCGCGTGTAGACCGCGTTGCCGACCTCACCGCGCGAGGTGTTGACGTACACACCGGGCAGGAATTTAAGCAGGTCAGCCGCACTGTTCGGGACGACGGCTTCCAACTGCCGGGTGTTCAAGGTCGAAATCGCCACCGACGATTCCATGCGGGTCCGCCGATCGAACACGCCCGTAACGACCACCTCGTCCAGATCCGAAGCGCTCTCAGCCAATTTTACGCTCAGGTTTTCGCCACCCGGAACGGTTGCTTTTACTTCCCGGCCGGCAAATCCAATGAACGAAATGACCACCGAATAATCGCCGGTGTCGAGGTTGTCGATGGTGAAAGAACCGTTGGCGTCGGTTGTGGTGCCTTTTGAGGTGCCTTTGATTAAGGTAGACGCACCCACAACGGCGTTGCCTTTTGCGTCGGTCACCTTACCCGAAATCCGGCCGCCCTGCGCCCAGCCAATAGTGGTCAGCCAGCAAAGCAGGCTACTAATTTGGAAGCCTTTACGTAGCCAGTTGTGCATTTTATTTATAGAATTAGAAGTTTGCCACAACGGCGAAACAGACCTCTGACGGCTGCATTTGTCATTAGTGGCACCATTGATAGATTTTATGGAACAAATTTGATAGAACAAAACCGGAAGAAATTTGCACGGAACGGCTATTACTATGCATAATCCGGCAATTTCCAAAGGTGAATCAGCCGAGATTTGGCGTTTCAAGTACAAAAAAACGGCTGCCTCAACGCATGGGGCAGCCGTTCGTTATCAACGTAAGTAGCTTACTTTGGGGCACTGACCAGCACCCGAACCGGTCCCAGCAGACCCGATGGCAATAGTGTTGAATCCGCCCGGTAGAAAGGCATTGTCGTGAAGGTAACTTTGTTTGTCACTCCCGGCTGAGCATCGCCGATCAGGCGGTTCACCCAAAGATTCGTCACGTTAACTTGTAGCGTATTGCTGCCCGCTTTCAGGGCTTGGGTGACGTCGATACGGAACGGTTTCTTCCAGACCGTACCAACGTTTTGGCCGTTAATAATTACTTCAGCGATGTTCTTTACCTCACCCAGATTCAGCTCGTAGCGGCTGTTTTTGGCAACGGAAGGCAGCGTAAAGGTGTTTCGGTAGGAGGCCGTGCCCGAGAAGTATTTGATACCGGCCTCGGTATTGTCGGTCCACGAATTCAGGCTGGCAAACTGCGCCTGCTGCGGGGCACCCCGGCCTTCCTGAAAGCGCACGGTCCAGGGGCTGTCGATAATCACCACGTCGCCAGTTTTGGTGGCGGGTTTGGTGTAGGCGGTCGTCGTGGCGTTGCCCCGGAAAACAACAAAATAAGCGTCCCACGAATCGAATTGCAACGGAACAACGGTACGTCCATCCTTGATTTGGTACGACACGGCCTCCATCTTGCCCGTTTGCGGGTGCCAGAGCATCGGCACTTTGCCCGTCGTGCGGAAGCTAACGGTGGCTTCGTTGGGGTCCGCACTCCGGCTGTCGAGCCAGTAGAGGTCTGCGTCGGCGGTTTGGCGGTGGACGTAAAGCACGTCTGCCTTCGCCCCCGTTACGTCTACGTCTTTCGGGATGTTTAGTTCGCTCAGGACGGTCTCGATCGGCTTGGTCGATACATTCGGGCTGCTCCAGATCTGATTCACCAGGGCAGTAAATTCAGCACTGTTGTCGCTCAGACTGGGCGAGCGTTCGGGTTTGGCACCGACTACCTTCATTCCGGCTTTAACCAGCTCGCTCAGCTTTTTCAGGACGGACAGGGTCATCATGGTATTCGACGTGCCGTCCAGCACCAGCACCCGGTACGTTTGGCCGCTCGGCGTAACGATCCGCCCGTTTTCAACGCGCAAAGCCTCTTTGAGCGCCGTTGCGTTGGCAAAATCAAAAGCGTAACCGGCCGGAATCGCGGGCAGCTTGTCGGCAAAGGCCGAGGTGATGTTGTGGTTTTCGCCGTAGTAGTACAGCACGTCTACCACGGGCTTGCCCTGTTGCAGCAGATAACAACTCCGGCTCAGGTAGTCGATCCAGGGTTTGGCCTGCTCGGCCCAGGTTTCCTGCCGGGTGAAATACTGCCCAAAGGGTCCAAGCGAAAAGCCGGGTTTCCGGTCGTCTAAGGGTTGGTGCACCGACGTGTGAATCACGAACCGGTTCAGGCCCGACGCCATTTCGAGGTCGGCGGTGCGCTTGAGCTTCTCGGGGTGCCAGCTAAACGCATTCTGAATGGATGTCATCGACTCGGCGGCTACCAAGTTCTGCCCGTAGATGTGCGCCACCGAAGCCGCTTCCCGAATGTCGGCTTCGCTGCGAACTTCCTCGTCGCTGCCACCGGCCAGGCTGCCCGGCGTCCACATGGCCGACATTGGAATGTCGGCCCGGCGTTTCACGTCCATCCCGTCGGCTAAGTAGATCCGGCCGTTTTCGTGCGATTCGGTATACCGTTTCATGCCCCGCGCCTTGAGAGCTTCACCAATCACTTCGTAGTGGTTTTCAACGATCAGTTCGCCAATGGTTTTGCGAAAATCCCACAGAAACTTCTCGCTGGCTTCGGCGCTGCCAACAACCCGGCCCGTCAGCACCGGCAGGTAGGGCGTTATGGCGTAGCCGCGTCGTTTGGCAAACTCCTCGGGCATGGCCTTGGTCCAGGTCATGTGGCCTGCTTCGTAGCTGTCCAAAATCATGTACTCCAGGCCCTTCGCACCCAGGCGGTCGCCGGTGGCGTCTTTGTACATGTCTAAGTAGGTGTCGATGTATTTCTTAACGGCCACGCGGTCGAGCTTATCCACTTCCAGCCCGGTTGCTTCGGGCGAAGCGGGGTGGTTTTTGCGACCCGTAATCGAATAGCCTAAGCGCATCACAACCCAGTCTCCAGTGGATGCTGCCGCAGTGGATGCTGCCCCGGCGGGTGGTGTCCAGTTCAGCGTACCGTCCGCGCTCATTTTCGATGTCAGGTCCACTACGTCCCCGGTTGGAATGGCGTCAGCATCGGCCTTTACCAGCGAGTGCTGCCCTTCTTTCCAAGGACTAAAACCGGCTTTTTGCTCAAACAGGTCCACCCGGTCCGTGTTGTGCAGCACCAGTTCGGCGACGGGTACGCCCTGCGGCTTACCCGGTTCAGCACTACCTCCGGTCATCTCGGCAAACGGATTACCTTCGGGCTTCTCGGTTCTAAACGTAAACCGGAAGTATTTGGCCGTGGTCGGCACAATGCTCATCGTGCTTTGGGGTATTGTGCTGCCCCGGATGACAACCACATCGCGGAAGTTTACCCCGTCGTCGCTTACTTTCAGGCTCCGGTTGTCAGGCATTCCTCGGAACTCGGCCAACTCGCCCGCCGGGGGGGCACCGACAATCGTGAACGCCTTGACGGTCTGCGGACTATCAAATTCGTACTGAACCCACCCATCTTGCCCTACTTCCACCGGTGGCAGCATCGTCGTTTTAGCCAGGTCGCCGTCGGTCAGGTCGGCCAGGTTGAACGTACCACCACTCGACGTAATGTTTGGTTTAAGCGTGGCAATCGGTTTCTCGTTGGCCGGCAGTCGGTAGGCAATCACGGCGGCATCGGCGTAGAAGGCCGGTGATTGCTGCCCGCCGGCCGGTCCGCTGAATAGGTCGGCGGTCAGCGGAGCGTTCTGAAATTTGCCCGCTGTGCCCGGTGGCTGCGGCAGTTTACCCGAGAACGGCCGTCCGCCCGTGACGCGGGTTTCGGTCCAGACGTATTTTTTCATGGCGTCGCCTGCGGGCACCCACGGGCCACCCGTTACGCTCCAGCCCGGCGACCCGGCGATGGCCATTTCGAGTTGCAGTTTCTGGGCCAGATCGGTCGTGTGCCGGAACGCATCCTTCCAGTCGGGCGTCATAAACACCAGCTTCTTGGGCGTTACGTTGGGCGTAAACAGGCTGGCGTCGAAGTTCTGGAACCCACCGATCCCGACGCGCTTCATCCATTCGAGGTCTTTGGTGATGCCCTCTTTGGTGATGTTGCCGTTCATCCAGTGCCACCACACGCGCGGCCGGGCCGCGTTGGGTGGATTCTGAAAATCTTGTTGCAACGTGGTTTGGGCGTATCCGTTGATGGCTAAGCCGCACAGCAGTAGACAGAATTTATTCATGGGGTAAATCGCGTTGGGTAGGAGCCTAAATACGTCGTATAAAATTAATGAGACAACGTTGGGAAAGATTTGCATTCGGCGGCAAGAACTATGTAAAATCCGTCAAAAATTTTCAGATAGTACTGCCAAATCACGTATTCGCCAACATCGACGATTTGCCGAGCAGTGAAAAAGATAGCGGTTTTTTTGTAGGTTGGGCCATACTCGTCGCCTTATGCGTTCTTATCTCGTTCTGCTGCTTGTTGGTATTAGCCTGTTGGCGGGCCACACAACCCTTGGCCAATCGACCCAGGTGCTACAAGTTGCCGGTTTGCAACAGCCCGTCGAAATCATTCGCGACCGCTGGGGCGTGAACCACATTTACGCCAAGAATGAACACGATTTATTTTTTGCCCAAGGCTACTCAGCCGCCGAGGACCGACTATTCCAGTTAGAAATCTGGCGTCGGCAGGCGACCGGCACCGTAGCCGAACTGCTTGGCCCGCAGGAGGAGAAGCGCGACATCGGTACCCGGCTGTTTCGCTTTCGGGGCAATCTGGAGCAGGAACTAAAACACTACCATCCCCGTGGCCCGCAGATTATCCGGGCGTTCGTCGACGGCATTAACGCCTACGTTACGCAGGTGCTGAAAACGCCCGAAAAACTGCCGTTCGAGTTCCGGGTGTTGAATACCCGGCCGGGCCTGTGGACGCCCGAGGTAGTCATTAGCCGCCACCAGGGACTGGCCTACAACGTGCGCGAAGAGTTGAACTACGGCCGGTTGGTTAAACGGATTGGCGCGGACAAGGTGCGCGAACTAAGCTGGTTTCACCCCGTCAGCAAACCCAATGAGCCGGACCTGACCCTGCACGTCAACGGCGACCAATTGTTCCAACCCATTCTCGAACTGTACGAAGCGTTTCGGCTACCCTTAAAGTTCGGCGGTCGACCCACGAAGGCCGACGAAGACGAAGCGTACCGCAACGATTGGTTCGGTACCGAAAAACAACATATCGGCTCGAACAACTGGATTATTTCGGGGAATCGGTCAGCCAGCGGCTACCCGATGCTGGCCAACGACCCGCACCGGGCGCAATCGACGCCGTCGCTGCGGTATTGGGTGCACCTCAATGCCCCTGGCTGGAACGTCGTTGGGGCGGGGGAGCCGACGCTGCCGGGCGTTTCCATCGGACACAACGACTACGGGGCGTGGGGCCTGACTATTTTCGAGACCGACAACGAAGATTTGTACGTCTACGACACCAACCCAGACAACCCCAATCAGTATCGTTACAAAGGAAGCTGGACGCCAATGCGGGTATTGACCGAAACGATTCCGGTGAAAGGTAGACAACCCGTCACGGCGACGTTGAAGTACACCCGCCACGGCCCGGTGGTATTCGAGGATACCAAGAATCACAAAGCCTACGCCGTCCGGGCGGGTTGGCTCGAAACGGGCTGCGCGCCCTACTTAGCCAGTTTGCGGATGAATCAGGCCCGTGACTGGCCCGAGTTTCGGCAGGCGTGTGGGTTCAGCCGGCTCCCCGGCGAAAACATGATCTGGGCGGGGCGGCCTACCGCGGACCGCCCCGGCACCATCGGCTGGCAGGCGGTGGGTTTATCACCGATTCGCAAGAATTATTCGGGTTTAGTACCCGTGCCCGGCGACGGGCGCTTTGAGTGGGGCGGCTACCTCCCTATTCAGCAGTTGCCCAGCAAGGTCAATCCAGCCGAAGGCTACGTCGTGACGGCCAACAACAACCTCACGCCCGTTAACTTTCCCCACCGAAACGCCATTGGCTGGACGTGGTCGAGTCCGGCGCGGGCGCACCGCATCGAAGAGGTACTCGGCGACGGCAAGCGCAAGAATCTCGTCGATTTTATGGCCCTCCAAGCCGACTACCTGTCTATTCCGGCCCGGACGCTGGTGCCCCTGCTGCAAAACTTCTCCTCGCCCAACGAGCGGACCGAACAGGCCTTGAGCTACCTGCGCAAGTGGGATTACCAACTCGCCCCCAATTCGGTGGCGGCTGCGATTTACGTCGCTTGGGAAGGGCAGTTAAAGCAGGCCATTGCGCAGCGCATGATTCCCGAAGCGGCCCGGCCGTACGTGAGTGGCCTGCCCAGCAAGCGCGTCATTGATGCCCTGCTGGTGCCCACGGCCGGACGCGACAGCCTGCTCTTGACAAGCCTCGACCGGGCCGTGGCCGAACTGACCAGCCGGCTCGGCCGCGACCCGGACGACTGGGCCTACGGGCAACGCAAAAACAAGCACATCACCATCACCCACCCGCTCAGCGACCTCGTTGACCCGGCCATGCGGCAACGGATTAATTTCGGCCCGGTAGCGCGGGGTGGCTACGGCGAGACCGTTAACGCCACGGCGAATAATCTCAACCAAACCCACGGCGCGTCGTTCCGCATCCTGGTCGACACTGAAGATTGGGACAAAACGCTCGGCATCAATAGCCCCGGTCAATCGGGCGATCCGGCCAGCCCACACTACGGTGATTTGTTTCCGATCTGGGCCGATAACGGGTACTTCCCCGTGTTTTTCTCGAAGCAAAAAGTCCAAAGCGTGGCCGAACGAACGGTACGCTTAACGCCTTGACTACCCCAACCGATTACGCCTTGTTGCCAACCGGCCCGCTGCTGTTTTGACTCCTGGTAAACGCATGGACTTAGTAGTCACTGCGTACTAAATCGGCAAAGCACACGGGATTGCCGAGTACGGGCGCGCTTGCCGTCGTCACGACGAAAACGTTAAATTGTACTATTGTCATAAAATACGCCGATAAGTAAAAAGAACAGCTACGACGAACGGGCAAATTAGGAAGGAAAGGACTACCGTGTACTTTTGCGGGGTAGTCCTTTTTTCATTCTACACCTTAAATAAATCTCTCATGTTCAAACGTTTATGCATTCTGTGGCCGTCCAGCGTGGCTGGTTGGGAAAGGCAATTAGGGTCAATCGCGTTCGTGGCGATTGCGTATTTAATCTTAACCGCCGGCTCCGCCGTTGCGCAGCAAACTTCGCCCCGCGTCTGGGACCCCGCGCAGGAGGATGCCCAATACGACGCCCGCAAACAGCAGTTAATTACGGGTCTGGTTAATCCAGACGCGCGGAACCGGCTCGCCCCCCGCGTTACCCCGGCCTGCTTTGAAGCGCGGGATGCAAGTTGGACGGAGCTACCCCGCAACGACGACGGTTCGTTCGGTCCGGTGGCGTTAGGCTTTGATTTTTCGCTGTTCGGTACGGTCTACAACAGCGTTTTTATCAACACCAACGGCAACCTAACCTTTAACGCTGCTTTAGGAACATTTACGCCCACTGGCTTTCCCATCAGTACGCCGATGGTGGCGGCTTTCTGGGCCGACGTAGACACGCGGAACGTGGCCAGTGGTGCCATTTATTACAAGCTGTTTGCCGACCGGCTGGTCGTAACCTACGACCGCGTGGGTTATTATGACCGCGAAGTTGACAAACTCAATACGTTTCAAATAACGATCAAAGCCAATACGGGGGCTGGCTTCACGGGTAACGACGTGATCTTCGCCTACGACGACATGCAGTGGACGACGGAGGCCGCATCGAGCGGTGTCAACGGTTTTGGTGGGGCACCCGCCACCGTGGGCGCTAACCGGGGCAACGGCGTCGACTTCATTCAAACGGGTCGGTTTAACATCAACGGTAACCAGCCGCCCAACGTCCCCACGACGGGCAGTCCGGGTGGCGTAGACTTCCTCGATGGGCAGTGCATCGGCTACATTGTGGGCGGGGGCAGCGGCAACGTGCCGCCGGCCGTTGCGGGCTTGCCATCCGGTAATACCGTCACGCTCGATCAGGGGCAGACCGTAACGGTGCCGTTGCAGTTCTCCGGGCCAGAGACCAACCAGAACGTAAACGTTACCGCCAACCTCAACGGGTTGTGCAGCGCCAGCGCGACGGTTGCCAACAACGACACGCCTAACCCAACCGTGACCTTCACGGCAACGGGCACGACCTGCAACATCGGCACAACAATTGTCACCTTCACGGCCGTCGATACCGGTTCGCCTTCGGCTTCGCAGTCGTTTACGCTCGCGGTGACGGTCAATCCAGCCACGACGGGGCCAAACACGCCCCCGACGGCCACCAGCATTTCTAACCAGACGGCCACTGTTGGGCAGGGTTTTAGTTTTACCATTCCGCCGGGAACGTTTACCGACGCCGAAACGCCCAACTCCTTATCACTGTCGGTGGGTGGTCTGCCACCGGGGCTAAACTTTGGTGGGGGAGTTATCAGTGGTACGCCTTCCGCGACGGGTGTCTTCGGGGTAACCGTAACCGCGACCGATCCGGGTGGTTTGTCGGTCGGCATATCGTTTACCATCACCGTCAATCCCGGCGCGGTTAATCCGCCTAATCCGCCCGGCTCGTTTACGATGGTCGCCCCGACCTACAATTGCCTGACGGGTCAGCTTACCTACAACACGATCAACGGTAACGGAACGCCCATTACGTTCTTTGCCATTGGTATCAACGGCCCGACCGTTGCGCCCGGCCCCAACTACACCGACGGGGTGGATACGCAACTGGCCCAGGACATCCGCGATCAGAGACCCAACGTGCAGCCGCTGACGCTCTACGCGACGCAAAGTGGGGTGACGGTTACGTACGTCTGGGATGCCCTGACGGCCTGCGGTGGAACAACGCCACTCCCGCCGACACCTACGCCAACCGGTTCCAACAGCCCAACGGCCACCTTCGGCCAGCCACTGTCACTGCAACCGCCTTCGTATACGTGCTCAACCGGTGAGATTCAGTTCAACACCACCGGGGGTAACGGTTCGGCGATTACGTATTTCGCCATCGGCATCGTTTCCAGCACGACGAACTGCCGCGACCAACTCGACACGCAGGTGGCGCAGGACGTTTTCAACGACCGCCCCAACGTCGAACCATTCCGGTTGTTTGCCACGCAGAACGGCGTAACGGCCACCTACACGTTCGACGCTCGTGCGTACTGCCGCAGCGGTTCGGCGCGTCGGCGGGCCGAGCCGGGCGAGGAGTTTGGCGTCTCGGTGCTGGGC
>CAXUEB010000153.1:5948-12711 GCA_964249775.1 uncultured Spirosoma sp. | reverse complement strand
GTCGAAGGACTCGGCAACGAGCGTTTAGAGTGCCTGATTTTGGAAGATACCAACACACACGAACGCCGAAAAGTACCGGCGCGGGGCTTGTTTATCTTTATCGGCACCAAACCGCTAACCGACTGGATCGAGATGGACATTATTAAAGACCCGAAGGGTTTCATCGCCACCGGTCGCGACATGGGTCGGTACGCCGAGTTCAAAAAAGTATGGAAACATAACCGCGAACCGTATATCCTTGAAACATGCAGTCCCGGTATCTTCGCGGCCGGCGACGTGCGGGCCGGGGCCATGAACCGCGTGGCGTCGGCGGTAGGCGAGGGCGCGATGGCAGTCAGTTTCGTTCACAAGTATTTAGCGGAAAATTAACCGTAACAAACCGGTAAGGACTGTGCGTCCCAGTCGCCAAGACCTTATTGGTTTAACGCCACCTCATGCTCAACCAAACGACCTGCGAACACCTCTCGGCCGTAACCGAGGTTCGACCTGCCCGCGAGCACGTTTGCGACGAATGCGTCAAAACCGGCGACCGGTGGGTACACCTGCGCACCTGCCAGACCTGCGGCACCACACTCTGCTGCGATTCGTCGCCCAATAAACACGCTACCAAGCACTTTCACGCCGTTGGCCACCCCGTTGTGGCCTCGGCGGAGTCGGGTGAGCGTTGGCTGTGGTGTTACGTAAACGAGCAAATAGCGGCTTATTAGGAACACTTATGATTGCTGAAGACACCCTCGTCCAACAGTACCACCGCGTTCGGGCGCACTCCACCGCTATTTGCCGGGGTTTAGAAACCGAAGATTACGTCGTGCAGCCCGTTGCGGACGTTAGCCCACCGAAGTGGCACCTCGGTCACACGACCTGGTTTTGGGAAACGTTCGTTTTAGCGCCGAACGTGCCCAACTACCAACCGTTCCACGAGGATTTTAGCTACGTCTTCAACAGCTACTACGAAACCGTCGGCAAGCGCGTGCTCCGAACCGACCGGGGTAACCTAAGCCGCCCGACCGTCGCGGGGGTGTATGACTACCGCGCCTACGTCGACGAGCAGATGGGCCTGTACTTAGACCGGGCCGACTTGTCGCCCGATCTGTTTGCCTTGATTGAGCTTGGGCTGAATCACGAACAGCAGCATCAGGAACTGCTCATTACCGACATCAAATACATTCTGGGGCACAATCCACTGCTCCCGGCCATCGACATGCCGGTTACGGAGCATCAGCCGCAACGGTCCGGCCAGCCCGTTACGCTGGACGAAGGCGTGTACACGATTGGCTACCGGGGTGACGGCTTTTGCTTCGACAACGAGTTGGCTCCGCATAAAGTGTACCTGAACCGGGCCACACTGATGGGAAATCTGGTGACTAACGGCGAATACGGCGCGTTCATGCAGGCGGGAGGCTACCGAGATTTTCGCTACTGGCTATCCGACGGCTGGGCGTGGGTGCGGGCGAACGGCGTGCAGGCTCCGTTGTATTGGCACCTAATCGACGGTAAATGGCATACCTACTCGTTCGACGGGTTGAAACTCGTTGATGTAGACGCGCCGGTTTGCCACATCAGTCACTACGAGGCCGATGCGTACGCTCGCTGGAAAGGGCAGCGCCTGCCGACAGAGTTTGAATGGGAAGTCGCCCAAAAACACTTCAACTGGGGAGCGCGCTGGGAATGGACCGGATCGGCCTATCTGCCGTATCCTGGCTTTATAACCGCCGAAGGAGCCGTCGGCGAATACAATGGTAAGTTTATGAGTGGGCAGATGGTCTTGCGCGGAGCGTCCGCTGCGACACCGGAAGGCCACTCCCGACCCACCTACCGTAACTTTTTTCAACCTGATAAACGATGGCAGTACACGGGAATTCGGTTAGTGAATCAGTAAACTCGGAGACGCTGGGCGTTGAGGACGAAGTCGATCCGGCGCTGGCCGAAGAAGTGCGAACCGGTTTGCGGAAAACGCCCAAACGGTTGTCGTCGCGGTTTTTCTACGACGCCGAAGGCAGCCGGATTTTTCAGCAGATCATGCACACGCCGGAGTATTACCTGACCCGGTCGGAGTACGAGATTTTAGATGTTTACAAGGTAGAATTGCTGCAACTGTTTACGTCCGGCGTGGATACGTCCGGCCGGTCCGCCGGTGCGGTGGATGCGCCCGACGTTCGCCCGTTTGAACTGATCGAATTAGGCGCGGGCGACGGTCTGAAGACTAAGGTTCTGCTTGGCTTTCTCCACGAGCAGAAAACGGATTTCACTTACGTCCCGGTTGATATTTCGGCGGATGCACTGGCCGGGTTGACCGCCGACATTGGCCGTCAGTGGCCCGATTTGCATCTGACTCCTCTGCACACCGATTATTTTCGGGCGCTTGAACAACTGTCGGCTGAGTCGAGCGCGCGCCGGGTAATCCTGTTTTTAGGCTCGAACGTGGGTAACTTCACCCCCGATGAAGCTGCGGATTTTTACCGCCAACTCCACGTCCGGCTCCGGCCCGGCGACCTCGTGCTGACGGGCTTCGATCTGCAAAAGCACCCGGCCGTGATTCACGCGGCCTACAACGACCGGCAGGGCCTGACGCGGGCGTTTAACCTCAACCTGCTCCGGCGCATCAACCGCGAACTCGGTGCCAACTTCGACCTGTCGGCGTTCGATCATTATGAAGTTTACAACCCCGAAACCGGTGAGGCCCGTAGCTATTTGGTAAGCCAGAAAGCGCAAACGGTTCAAATTAAGGCGTTGGACGTGGATGTGCCGTTTCACTACGGCGAAATCATCCACACCGAAATTTCCCGCAAGTTCACCCGTACCCAGATTGAGCAACTGGCCGAACGTACCGGTTTTGCCGTAGCAGGCTGGTTCACCGATTGCAAAGGGTACTTTGCCGATGTCATTTTTCAGAAATAGGCGTCCGACGACTGGCCATTTGCCAGGCTTTTTGGCCGGTTGAGTAGAAAAAGAAGACGGTTCGTCCTTTGGGTGTAGTTACAATCTGATTTTACGCCGTTATGACAACCTCGCGCCGACATTTTCTGCAAAACACCACTCAATTAGCCGCCGGAGCCGGCCTAACCGCGCTGGTCCCGAATGAACTGGCGGCTTCCGTTCAACCGCGTTCGGTATCGGCGGCCGATACGGTCAACGTTGCCTTGATTGGCGTTAATAGCATGGGCTGGGCCGACCTTACGTCCATGCTTAAGCACCCGGGTGTCCGGTGCGTGGCCCTTTGCGACGTTGACCAAAACGTACTGACCAAACGGGCCGCTGACCTGGAGAAACTAACGCCTACGCCGGCCGGTCCGAAGGCAACCTTGTACAGCGACTTTCGTAAGCTGTTGGACAATAAGGACGTAGACGCCGTCATCGTCGGAACGCCCGACCACTGGCATTGTTTGCCGACGGTTGCTGCTTGTCAGGCGGGTAAAGACGTGTATGTCGAAAAACCGTTAGCCAACAGCATCGAGGAATGCGATCTGATGGTGGCCGCGGCTCGCAAGCATGGGCGCATTGTGCAGGTTGGTCAATGGCAGCGAAGCGGTACGCACTGGAAAGCCGCCCTGGATTACGTGCGTTCGGGTCAGATTGGCCTAATTCGGTCGGTGAAAACGTGGGCGTTCATGCCCTACGGCAAAATGTTTCCAATCGTGACCGACGAGCCGGTGCCCGCGGGCGTTGACTACGACATGTGGCTCGGCCCGGCTCCCCGGCGGGCGTTCAACCGCAATCGCTTCCACGGCAGCTTCCGTTACTTCTGGGACTACGCCGGGGGCCTGATGACCGACTGGGGCGCGCACATGATTGACGTTGCTCTGTGGGGGATGCAGGTCACAACGCCTAAATCGGTGGTAGCGATGGGCGGCCGGTATGGCTTCCCCGACCACGCCGGCGAAACGCCCGATACGATGCAGGCGTTGTACGATTTTGGTCATTTCTCACTGCTGTGGGAGCAATCGCTCGGCACGGCTCGCGGTCCCTACGACCGCGAGCATGGCGTGGCCTTTATCGGTAACCTCGGCACGGTGGTCATCGACCGGGGCAAGTGGGAAGTGCTGCCGGAAGTAGAAGCGGGTAAGTACCTAACGCCTGCCTTGCCCCCGCAGCGCGGTGACGGGAAAGACCTCGACCGGCACACGCTTAACTTTATCGAATGCGTTCGGAGCCGTCAGCAGCCAAACTGCCCCGCCGAGGTAGGGCGCAATGTGGCCGTAAACGCTCAGTTGGGCAACATGGCGTATCGGCTGGGCCAGAAAGTGTTCTGGGACGATACGAAGCGTCTGGTCGTGAACGATGACCGGGCCAACCAGTTGGTTAAAGCTCATTACCGCAGCCCCTGGCATCTACCAACGGTCTGATTCGTTCGGCCTCTACCGGGCTAAATAGTCCCTGTTACAAGCTATGATTTGCGGCCAACGAGTTATAAATTCCGTTTAACCCGTTGTCTCCACCATTCATCCTTTCACGATTCATCCGCGCACTTTCCGTACAATATTTTTCTTTTCTTTCCGACTACCCTTCTGTAAGGACGCTGTAATGATAATCAGCAAGTCGGCAAATGAACGCAACCTTCATCAGTTTACCTCCTCCAGTCGCTACGGTTACCGACGCAGACGGTCCCCCCGCCAGTCAACTCGGCGAGACCGTTCGGCAGGAGCGGGGGCGGCTGCTGGCGTTTATCCGCCGACGGCTGCCCGACCCGGATGAGGCCGAGGATGTGTTGCAGGACGTGTTTGTGGAATTGACCGAAGCGTACCGGGCCGCTAAACCCATCGGGCGCGTGGCGTCGTGGCTGTTTGTCGTTGCCCGTAACAAGATCAGCGACTGGTACCGGGGCAAAGGCCGAAACGAAGCGCGCACGGTATCGTTGAATCAGTCGGAATACGCCGACGATGACGACGCGCCGGTCCTGACCGAATGGCTGGCGGCAACGGACGGGTCTGGTCCGGAAAGTGAGTTTTTCCGCGAAACGCTTTACGAAGCCCTGACCGACGCTCTGGCCGAATTACCCGCCGAGCAGCGCGACGTATTTGTGCAGCACGAACTGGAAGGCCGCAGCTTTAAGGATATGGCTGCCAACTGGGATGTTCCGGTCAACACGCTGCTGTCGCGCAAGCGATACGCCGTGTTGCACCTGCGCGAACGATTACGGGATCTGTACGACGACTTCTTAAACGAATAGAACGCATGAGACGATTCTGGATTCGCCGGGAACTCCGCTTTCTCGGCTTCGCGATACTCTTCGTTGGGTTGGCCGGGCTGGCCGTCATGACGTTGTGGAACGCCTTGCTGCCGGACATCTTGGGCGTAACGACCATTACGTTCGGTCAGGCGCTGGGGTTGTTACTGCTGAGCCGGATTCTATTCGGTGGCCCCCGTGGATACGGGTTCGGCGGCCGTCGGTACGGACCGAACCGCGCAGCATGGAAACAGAAGATGGCCGAACGCTGGCAGCAGATGACGCCCGAACAGCGTGAGCAGATGAAGGCGCAATGGCGCGACCGGTGCGGGGGCGGCCGGGGCCGTGACCGACGGGGAACTGCTCAACCCAAACAGGAACCGCCGACGACTACGGCCATTTAGTTGGGTAACGGATGTGAACAATCAAGTCGGCGGCTCGTTAGGGTGGTGAGTAGACAAAACCAGACGAAACAGGATGAAAACGTACATGACAGACGGTGGCTCGACCAGTGGCGGTGGCCGCGTTGAAGGTGAAGACACCACGAACGGCGGCCTGACGACCGGGCAGATGGCGGGCATGGAACCTATACCGGAGGAAGACAGCGCCGATATTGAAAGCAACACCCTCGGCGGCACGTCGGATTCCGGTGCTGGACCCGTCGGCGACGGCGGACCCGCCGACACCGATGAGTAAAGTAAGAAAGCCCAGTCATTACGACCGGGCTTTGTTATTTTGTCTATTTTTATAGCTTCCGCTACGGGTTAAACGAGACCTATTTATCCCACCAAACGGGCGTATCCAAGTCGGCGGCCCCCTGCGACGTAATGGCCGCTGGCACGTTGGCTTGATTCACTGAATTCTCGGAGTCCGGGTACGTTAGCCGTAAAATGAAGTTACCCCGAATCGCCTTGGCGGGATAGGGATTGGGCGTCAGCGCGGGCAGGTCACTGCGTCGGAAATTGGCCCAGGCTTCGGGGAAGTTGAGGAACGAGGCCACCCAGTATTGCGTGTTAATCAGTTCCAAACCACGAGTCGCCACGTACGGATTAGCCGCTAAGTACGCCGTAATGGCTGCGGCCGAAATCGCCGAAGCGGGATCGTACTCGGCCATGAGCTGCATATGGGCCGTAACGCCCGCGTTGTAGTACTCGGCGGCATTACCCGTTACCCAGCCCCGTTGGGCGGCTTCGGCCAGCAGAAGCTGCGTTTGCGCGTGGGTGACGAAAAACGTGGGAGCCGCCAGCTTGGCCAAGCGTGTCCGGTCGACCTGCGAATAATCGTAGAAACTAACCAAGCCGTCGCGGGTTACCTGCGCCACGATGGTGCCGTTGTCGAAGCCCATTGGCATGCCAATCTGCACGGCCGCCGTGCGGTTAGCACGAGCGGCTACCTGCTGCGCGCCCGACGCGGCTCCGACGTACCGCACAGCAATCGATTCCAAACGGGGGTCGGCCGTGCTTTTCAGGTAATCCACGAAGGGTTTGGTCAGGTAATAGTTGTTTGCTTCTGAACCGTTCAGGTACGAACCGGTGGGATTCTGGTAGGCCGCGGCATCGTTCCGAATTGCGCTGTTGTCGGCGTTGCTTTGAATAATCC
>CAXUEB010000153.1:320-5938 GCA_964249775.1 uncultured Spirosoma sp. | reverse complement strand
GAATAATCCCGGCCGTTACAGCTCGTTGCACCGTCTGCTGCGCCAGCGTCGGGTTGGCTTTCGAGAGCCGCATGCCCGCCCGTACCAGCAGCGAATTAGCCAGCTTTTTCCATTTTGTGATGTCTCCCCCATACATTACGTCGCCGGTTTCGCGGGTCTTGGCCGCATCGAGGGCCGCTGATGCTTCGGTCAGTTCTTTTAGAACGTCGGTGTAAATGGCTTCCTGCTTGTCGTACCGTGGAAACGTGTTGCCGCCAATGAAGCCCTGTCCGGCCTCGAAATACGGAACATCACCGTAGGTATCGGTCAGGACGATGAACGTATGGGCTTTCCAGATACGCGCCATGTTATACAGGTTCGAGCGGTTTGGATCATCTTTGGTTTGATCCATAATGTCGACCAGATACCGAATCACATCGCGGTAGTAGCGGACCCACAAACCCGAATTGCGGGGAATGTTATTTCGATTGAAGTTAGCTCCTTCCAGCGAACTGCCGTTTGGCGTAATCACCTGCTGCACAATGGCTGCTTCAAAAACCATGACGTCCGGCGAGAACGGGCTGCTCACCAGGGCATTGTTGAACGTAAAAATAGGGTTTAAGGCAGTCGGCGAGTTGGGGTTCGTATTCAACTCGTCAAAGCCTTTCTCGCAACTACTCGCTACGGCGAACAGGATCGCTAAAGTAAAAATGAGATGTGCTTTTTTCATAGGGGTATGTCAATTCAAACCGATAAGGTTTCAAAAACCGCTCCGGCGGCCCGGCTTATAGGTTTAGTAAGTTAGAATCTGGCGTTTAAGTTAAAACCAATACTTCGCGTGGTGGGCAAGCCCGTCGATTCCAGGCCCGTTACGTTGTCGGACGAAAAGCCGAACTGCTCGGGGTCGATGTTCGGTACCCACTTCTTCAGAATGGCCACGTTGTTGGCGATGGCGTTTAACCGGACCCCTTTGATAAAGAAGGTCTTTGGCAAGAACCGCGTGAAGTCGTAGCCCAGCGTAACCTGGCGGAGTTTGACGAAACCGGCGTTGTAAACCATTGGTTCGGCAATACGCGCGACTAAGGTTTCGTAGTAGGTCTGGTACGATACCGTCGTTGAGTTCGGCGTGAATGACGTCGGCGCGTTTTGGTCGACTCCCTGCACCACGCCCTGACCGATCATGCCGATGCTGGTCGGGGTCCGGCCCTCAAGCGTCATTTTGTGCAGCCCGTGCCGAATCAGGTTGCGGTTCGTACCGGAAATCATCTTATTGCCGAATTTGTAATCAATCAGGAATGAAAGCGCGATGCCCCGGTAGTTAAACGTGTTGGTAATGCCACCAAACCATTTGGGTAGCGCCGAGCCAAACGAACGCTGGGTAGCCGCCCGCAGGGGTAACCCGCCCGCGTTGTGTACAAGCTGACCAACGTACTGACCCGTTGCATCGTAGTACGGCGCTTGGGGGTTCGTGTTTTGCACGCGAGCAAGCGGAAAGCCGAACAACTGACCCAAAGGCTGCCCGACCACCTGCCGGAGTTCGCCGATGAATATGCCACCACCCGTTACGATTTGGGCGGGTAAGCCGTCTTTATTGTAATCGCGTTCCCCAATTCCATTGTCGTCGGTCAGCAGGCGCAGCAGTTCCGTGTCGTTGTAAGCGGCATTCACGCTAACGTCCCACGTAAAGTTGGTTTTCCGCACGGGCGATATGGTGAACAGCATTTCCAAACCACTGCTCCGGCTTTGTCCGCTGTTGATGAGCGTGTTGACGTATCCCGACGCGTCGGATACCTGAGCCGCCACAATCTGGTCGCTGGTAATTTTGTTGTAGTACGCCAGGTCAAAACCGATTCGGTTGTTGAAGAATTTTAGCTCAACGCCCACTTCTGTTTCGGCGACGCGCATGGGTTTGAGGCCCGTGTTCGGTACGGTGCCCGACGTAATAAAGCCCACCGGCTGCCCCTGGAACAGGTTACCGCCTACACCGTAAAACAAGCTATTCGAGTAAGGACCTACGTCCGTGTCGCTGCCCACTTCGGCGTAGGCCGCCCGGAGTTTGCCGAAGCTAAGCCAGGTGGGCAGGGCGTTGAAGGCCTGCGAGAACACAAAGCTTCCCGTTACGGACGGGTACAGGATGCTGCGGGTTTCGGGCGATAAGGTTGAGAACCAGTCGTTGCGGGCCGTGGCGTTCACGAACAGGTAATCGTTGTAGGACAGTTCGAGTTGGCCGTAGAGCGAGTTAACCGCCCGTTCGCTGACGTTGGTGAACGGGTCTTTGAGCTGGGCGTTCTGGGGCGTGTACAGACCGCGGACCACAAAGTTGTTGACTAAGGTGCTGTTGAGGTCGCTCCGGCGGTACAACTGGTTGCCCCCGATTGTGCCGTTGACGCCAATCTTACCGAACGTGCGGTTTGCCCCGATAAGGAAGTCGGCGTTGATTTCGCGGAACTGCCGCGACTCCGCTACGTAGCGGCCGTTGACGAAGCCCGCCGGGGCCGCAGCCAACGCAGCCTGACCCGTCGGAAAGTTGTAGTCCTGATTCCGCGACCAGTAATCCTGTCCAATACGTCCCTGCACGTACAGCCAGTCGGTGAAATTATAGCGCACGGCTACGTTGCCGAAGACCCGGTCGCGTTGGACATTCTCGAACTTCTGGGCCAGCGTAAAATACGGATTGGTCCGGTTGCGGAAACGCGACCAGATAAATTCATTTCCGTCGGCGTCGTACTTATTGGCGTCCAACACGTTGAGCGGCATCGAGTTCGCCATCGTGTAAATCACGGTCGGCGTACTAAAGTCCTGCTGGGCCAACTGAGGTGGGTTCCGGTTGTCTTCGTTCGAGTAGTTAATGGTTCCCGTTACGTTCAGCTTGGGCGTCAGGTTGTAGTTAAAGCCCAGATTGATGGTCCGGCGGGAAAACGAGTTGTTGCGGGCGATGCCCTTCGAGTCGAGGTTCGAGAGCGACAAGTTGAAGCCACCTTTTTCGCTGTTCGACGACAATTGAACGGTGTTGGTCCAGTTCTGCCCGTTGCGGTAAAAGGTGTTGATACGGTTATAAACCGGTTCGTAAGGTACCGTGACGCCCCCGAACAAGACTTGCGTCTGCCCGGCAAACCGTTCACCCCAGCTCCACACGCCCGACGTCGGGTTGGGCGTCGTAGGCCGGACGCCTTGTTCGCCTTGCCCGTATTCGTACTGAAAGTCGGTGAAGTCAAGCGGCTGTTCAACCGTAAAGTTGCTGTTGTAAACGACGCCAATGCCCTGCGTGGTGCCTTTGGTTTTGGTCGTAATCATGATGACGCCGTCTTTAGCCCGCGAGCCGTAAAGCGCAGCCGCCGTCGCGCCTTTCAGCACCGTCATCTGCTCAATGTCGTCGGGGTTAATGCTGCTCAGGCCATCGCCCCCGTCGGAGTTGTTGAAGTCGCGGTTGCCCACGGACCCGTCGGAGCCATTGTTGCCCGAGTTTAAACTAAAGTTGGTGTTGTCGATGGGTACGCCGTTGACAACGATGAGCGGGCTATTCTGACCCGAAAACGACGATTGACCGCGGATGCGGATTTTGCTCGTACCGGCCGGTCCCGTACCGAGTCCGCTGATCTGAACTCCTGCCATCTTGCCTTGCAGGGCGTTCATGAAATTGGGTTGCCGGTTGACGCTGATCTGCTCGGAGGCCAGCGTAGCCGTAGCGTAGCCCAAAGTTTTCGCTTCTTTCTTGATACCCAACGCCGTTACGACAACCTCCGCTAAATTCTGGTCGGCCTCTGTCAGCGTTACGCTAATCTGCGACTGATTGCTAACCGTAACCTCCTGCCCCTGGTAGCCGATGGCGCTGAAGACCAGCACGGAATTGGCGGGTACACTAAGGGAAAAATTGCCTTCTCCGTCGGTTGTCGTGCCCAACTGCGAGTTTTTAACCAAAACCGTAACGCCGGGAATGATTTGCTGGTCTTTGTTGGCGGTGACCCGACCCGTCACCCGTCGGTCCTGCGCCAATGCCGTTGTGATGCTTAAAACGAGAAAGCCCAGCGGTACGATCAACCGGCAAAGGCGAGCACATACAAGTTGCTTCATAATGAATTGTTGATTGATTGCATTCTGTTTCTTCGGATAACACCGAGCATTTCTGCTTGTATACAATCGTAAGTAAAGCTTGCGTGTACATACATATACTGTCTTTTGCCGTATTTATCCTTAAAATAATTACTTAATAAGGCTACAGAATAGGTTAGAACTGGCGCGTATTAACGTTGGAATAGATTCGCAACAACCACAAAACGGTAAAACGTCTGACCGCTGTAGCCGGGCCTTTTGGCTCAAAGCGACTTCTTCTTTTGCATCCGTTGAAGCGTGACGGTATAGTTTGATGCGTCTTCTCCGGCAGCTTTGGCCAGGTCAAGCGCCTTGTTTTGCAAGGCCACGGCCTGATCCCGTTCGCCCAATCGGTACTGTAAACACGCTTGTAGGCTGGTGTTAGAAGGCGTTTCCAGCAGACGACCGACCGTCGACAGGTGCGTCAGGATGGCCGACAGATGGGCGTCGTCTTTACCGTGCTTGCTGATGAAATAGCCAATGTTGTTTAGTTGATCGTACCGGTCTCGAAACGCCTGTGGGTGCTGTCGTTGCTGGTCAGCCGTCAGTCTGGGCAGCAGGAAACGCGTTGTGTATGCCTCGGCCTGTCGGGCGTAAGTTTTCCAATCTTCGGCCAGGGCGGAGTAACTCAGTTGGTATTGGGCAACGCACTCGGCCACCCGATCGGCCGGCTCTAAGCGTTCAACGGCCCGGCATACCTGCTCCAGACGAGCTTTATCGCGCTGCTCACCGGCCGCCGTTAGTTCATTTTCAAGAACCGTCCGCAGTGCCGACTCGGCGCGCCGGTCACCGGTGCGGCTTAGCAGGGCATCGAAGGCGGGTCCGTGACAGACCGTGGTGTGTTCGAGCAGCAGGGCCGTCACGGCCAGTGTTTGCAACGAATCGGCGGGCAACTGACGCACGTAGGTGTCAAGTAAATCAGTCGGCGGCAACCCGGCGCGCCGGCGCAACCGGAGGTAAGTCCGCATGAAGTCCGAATCGCGTTCGCCGGCCTGATAGGTGGCGTCGTAGAGGGACAAGGTTATGCCGACGGGCGTTTTTCGGAAGACTCGTTCACCCTGCCCTTTGAATTTGGGAGCGGTCACAAAGCCCACCCAAGAATCGATCAGTTGCCCGTCGCCGTTGATGAATAAGGCGGTTGGATACCCCCGTACGCCGTACTTCTGGGCCAGCGATACGCCTTCACCCCGTTCAGCATCAGCCTTGTAGTTGATGAAATACGAATTATACACGCCGGCCACTTCCTTGTCGGTAAACACCCGTTGATCGAGCATCTTGCAGGGGCCACACCAAGTGGTGTAGACATCCACAAAAATCACTTTGTTTTCGCTTTTGGCACGGGCCAGCATGTCTTTCCAGCTTCCCTTAGCGAAGTTGATGGACTGAGCCAAGACCAGCCGGGTCAGACAAGACACGAGCAGGGCCGTCAGTAAGCCATAACAGGGTCGTTTCATCGGTAAGTTTGTCGAAAGGTTGATTTCCCGGCCGGTGGGCCGTTTGTCGGTAAGTAGGTGTTTCTTAAATATAGATTGCGCGGTTTCCGCTTTTAC
>CAXUEB010000153.1:0-310 GCA_964249775.1 uncultured Spirosoma sp. | reverse complement strand
CGGGCTCAGGGCCGGCCGGCCAATGGCATTTTTTATACCGAACTTCACGAACGCCGCTCTCCGTAACGTGCGCGTCTACCAAATCACCACTGCGCAGGATGATCTGAGCGCAGGGTATCGGCGTGGGTTTTTGAGTGGGTTCGGCTGCGGCCGGCTGGGGCGCGGGACGTACCGGGCGGCTGGCGACCGGTTGGGGCGGAGCCGCCCGCGCCGGTAAAGCGGGTTTGGGTGATTCCCCCGCGGGAACCGTCGTTGGGGGTGGGGGAAATGTCGGCAGCGTCGCTACGGTGGGCGTATCCGGTGCGGTTGT
>CAXUEB010000152.1:11222-12751 GCA_964249775.1 uncultured Spirosoma sp. | reverse complement strand
GTTGTACTCGGCACCGCCGCCCGTGCCGAGTACAACGCCGCCGCGGGTGGGCGCATCTCTATGTGGCCTTCGTCGCTCGGCATGGCCGCTACCTTCGACCCGGCGCTCGTGGAGCAGTTTGGCCACATTGCCGCCGCCGAATACCGGGCGTTGGGCATCACCACGGCCCTCTCGCCGCAGGTCGATATCGCCACCGAACCCCGCTGGGCGCGGTTTGAAGGCACGTTTGGCGAAAGTCCGAAGTTGTCGGCCGCTATGGCGCAGGCCTACTGCAACGGCTTTCAAACCTCGTCCGGGGCCAAGGAGATGGCCGGGGGCTGGGGCTTTGGCTCGGTCAACGCGATGGTGAAGCACTGGCCGGGCGGGGGCGCGGGCGAAGCCGGGCGCGATGCTCACTACGCCAACGGAAAATACGCCGTGTATCCGGGCAAGAACTTCGACCAGCACCTGATTCCGTTCACGACCGGAGCCTTCAAACTGACCGGTAAGACGGGCATGGCCTCGGCCGTGATGCCCTACTACACCATCTCGTGGGGGCAGGATACCAAAAACGGCGAAAACATCGCCAACAACTACAATCAGTACCTGATTACGGACCTGCTGCGGAAGAAGTACGGCTACGACGGCGTGGTTTGCACCGATTGGAACGTAACGGGCGACCACAAAGTGATGGACTCGTTCCTCGACGGCAAATCGTGGGGCGTCGAAACGTTGTCGTTGGCCGAGCGGCATTACAAAGTTCTGATGGCGGGCGTGGATCAGTTCGGCGGCAACAACGACATGAAGCCGATCCTCGAAGCCTATAGCATGGGCACCGAACAGCAGGGCGAGGCCGCGATGCGGACGCGGATGGAGCAGTCAGCGGTGCGGTTGCTGCGAAATATTTTCCGGGTGGGCCTGTTCGAGAATCCGTACCGGAACCCTACTGAAACCGCGCAAACCGTCGGCAAGCCCGACTACATGAAGGCGGGTTACGAAGCGCAGTTGAAGTCGATTGTGCTCCTCAAAAACCGGGGAAACGTTCTGCCAATGGCCGCGGGCAAAACCGTTTATGTACCCAAACGCTACGTGGCCGCGAGCCGCAACTTCCTCGGCATGGAAACGCCCGCGTCGACCGACTACCCGGTAAACATCGACCTGGTGAAGAAGTACGCCAACGTGACCGATAACCCCGCCGAGGCTGACATGGCGCTGGTGTTTATCGAGAATCCCAAAAGCGGTATCGGCTACGACAAAGAAGACCTAAAAACCGGTGGCAACGGCTACGTGCCCATCAGCCTGCAATACGGCGATTACACGGCCACCGATGCCCGCGAAATTAGTCTGGCTGGGGGCGACCCGATGGAGAATTTCACGAACCGCTCCTACCGGGGAAAAACCGTAAAAACGCGCAACGCCACGGATGTCCAATTGGTTAAAGAGACCCGCCAGCGGATGAACGGCAAGCCGGTGGTTGTAGTTGCCAACGTTTCCAACCCAATGGTATTCGGCGAGTTTGAAGGCGATGTCAGCGCGATTTTGGCCAGCTT
>CAXUEB010000152.1:6929-11212 GCA_964249775.1 uncultured Spirosoma sp. | reverse complement strand
GGCCTTGTTAGACATCATCTCCGGCAAGGCGGAACCCTCAGCCCTGTTGCCCATGCAGATGCCCGCCAGCATGAGTGCCGTCGAGAAACAGGCGGAAGACGTGCCCTTTGATATGCCCTGCTACCGGGATTCCGAGGGCAATAGCTACGATTTCGGCTTTGGCATGAACTGGAAAGGCGTCATTAAGGATGCCCGCGTTGGGCGGTACCGATAAATGCCGGATAGACCTCCGATTGTCATGATTTGTATGATTTAAAAGGATCAAAACTCATCCTGTGAATCATAATGATCTGCCGGTCCGCCGGTGCGGGCCCAGTAAACTAACTACGAACATGATCCAACTAATCAAGAAGGGCATTACGTATGCCGAGTCGAAAGAGGCCGATGCCAAAGTTCGGGCGACGGTCGAAGGGATGCTGGCCGACGTAACCCAACAGGGCGATACGGCCGTGCGCGAACTGTCGGCGCGGCTCGATAACTGGTCGCCGGAAAGCTTTCGACTGTCATCAGAGCAAATTGGGGGCATCATCGCGGCACTTCCGCAGCAGGTGATTGACGACATCCGGTTTGCCCAGACGCAGATTCGGAACTTCGCTCAGATTCAGCGGGAAGCCATCCGCGACGTGGAGGTCGAAACGCTGCCGGGCGTAATTCTGGGCCACAGAAACATTCCCGTCAACAGCGTGGGCTGCTACATACCCGGTGGTCGCTACCCGATGGTGGCCTCGGCGCACATGAGCGTACTGACCGCCAAAGTAGCGGGCGTGAAGCGCGTGATTGCCTGTACGCCACCGATCAAGGGCGAAATTCCGGCCGCTACGGTAGCCGCCATGCACCTGGCCGGGGCCGATGAGATTTACCTGTTAGGTGGGGTGCAGGCCGTGGCGATGATGGCCCTCGGCACCGAAACCGTGCAGCCCGTCGACATGATTGTGGGGCCGGGCAATGCCTACGTCGCCGAAGCCAAGCGGCAACTGTATGGCAAAGTGGGCATCGACCTGTTTGCTGGTCCAACTGAAACGCTCGTTATCGCCGACGATACCACCGACGTCGAAACCTGCGCCACCGACCTACTCGGTCAGGCGGAACACGGGCCAACCTCACCGGCTGTTCTGCTGACCACCAGCCCGACCATCGCTCACGGCGTTCAGGCCGAAATTGACCGCCAACTTGAAACGCTACCCACCGCCGACGTGGCCGGGGTAGCCTGGCGCGATTATGGGCAGGTGATCTTAGTCGATACGGTAGCCGAACTCATCTCGGAAGCCGACCGCATCGCGTCGGAGCACGTGCAGGTGATGACCGAAAACCCGCGCCTGTTCTTGGAGCGCATGACCAACTACGGGGGCCTGTTCCTCGGCGACAAAACCAACGTGGCCTACGGCGACAAGGTAATCGGCACGAACCACACGCTGCCGACTAAAGAAGCGGCCCGCTACACGGGAGGTTTGTGGGTAGGCAAGTTTCTCAAGACCTGCACCTACCAGGAAATACGGACGCCGGAAGCCAGCGCCCTGATCGGCGAATACTGTTCGCGGCTGTGCGCCATCGAAAACTTCGCCGGCCACCAGGCCCAGGCCGATTTGCGGGTAAAGCGATATGGCGAAAAAGTAAAGGGGGATGGGCGAATAGCGACTAATGAATCAATGACCGTTTAACGGCCCTTTCACTCCTCTACAACATGAAACTCGTAACCTTCCAGAACCCCGAAGGACAAGCCCGCGCCGGCTGGCTAACTGATAACGGTCCGTCGCACGGGGGCGTGGTTGACATGAACCTCGTCAGCAACGGCGCGTTGCCCGCCGATATGCTTACGTTCATTGATAAGTACGAGACGTATGCCGGCCTAATGGATACCAATGGCTGGCGGAATGCGGCCCCGACATACCCGACCGATGCGGTCAGGTTGTTGGCTCCGCTACCCAACCCGCGCAGCTTCCGCGACTACATCGGTTTCGAGATGCACATGCTCAACGCGTCGCGGTCGTTTGGGCACAGCATTGCCGCGGCCTGGTACGAGATGCCAATTTTTTATTTTACCAACCACCAGGCCATCTACGGACCGGACGAGGCCATTAAACGGCCCGGCAAAGAAATTAAGCTCGACATTGAACTGGAAATAGCCTGCATCATCGGCAGAAAGGGCAGCGACATCAAGGCCGATGAGGCTCGCCCCTACATTTTTGGCTACACGATCTTCAACGACTGGACCGCGCGGGCCATTCAACGGCGCGAGATGGAAGCCCCGCTGGGACCGCACAAAGGCAAAGATTTTGCCAATGCTATTGGTCCCTGCATCGTCACGGCGGACGAGATGGAACCGTATCGGTGTACAATTTCCGAAGCCGATTTTCCCGAACCTCTGCGCTTTCCGCACGGCTCCACCGACCGGCTCGACCTGAAGATGCAAACCCGGATTAACGACGTAACCGTCTGCGAAGGCAACTACAAAACCGTGTTCTACAATTTCGAGCAGATGATTGAACGCGCTTCGGATAACGGCGTAATGCTCATGCCGGGCGATGTGCTTGGCTCCGGTACGGTCGGTTGGGGAAGCTTGATCGAAAACAACTTCTCCGTGCACCGCCCCCTCGAACCCGGCGACGTGGTCGAGTTGGAAATTGAAGGAATTGGCGTATTACGGAACCGGGTAGTATGATTAATGGCCCAATCGCCCGCCGTCGCGGGGCCGTCAACCCGCTGATTAACTGGCAGGTTGACCGTGCCACCATCCGGACCCTTGGGCAGGATTTACAGCGCCCGGAGTGCATTCTGGCCGAGCGCGACGGCACGATCTGGACCGCCGACGCGCGGGGCGGGGTCATGCAGCTTCGCCCCGGTCCGGCGTTCCGGGATGGTTCGCAACGGCTCGTTACCCCGTTTGTCAGCGCGGCCGGCCAAGCTGATTCGGACGAGGCAGCTTACGAAAACCGCTACATTCAGGCCAAAGGCTCATTGCCCAATGGCCTGTGTTTTGACAACGAGGGCGATTTCATCATTGCCAACTGGGGCACGAACGCGATTGAACGCATGACGCGTGCCGGTCATTTGACCAAGCTGTACTCCGAAATCGACGGCGTACCGCTGGGTAAAGCCAACTTTCCCCTGCGCGACGCGAAGGGCCGCATCTGGTTCACGGTCACGACCCGGACCGAACCCTGGTCGGACCAGATCAACACGCGGGCGACAGATGGGTACATTGCCTTAATTGACGAACAGGGAATACGCATCGTGGCCGATGGATTTTGTGGCACGAACGAGATTCGGTTTGACCCGGCGGAAGAGTGGCTTTACGTGGTGGAAAGTACCGGCTGGCGTATTTCGCGGCTGCGTGTACAGCCCAACGGTAGTCTGACTGACCGCGAAGTGTACGGCCCGTCGCGGCTGGATGGCTTTCCCGATGGGTTCGCCTTCGATGCGTACGGCAATTTGTGGGTAACGCTCATTTTTACGGATGTGCTGATTGCTATCACGCCCGAAGGCGACGTCTTGACGCTGTTAGACGACTCGAATCCGGCTACGAAAAGGGCCTTGTTTGACGCCTACGAGAACCGCGCCGTAACGCCCGCCCTTCTGGGGCAGACGATGGGCACCCTTGCCCCCTGGCTGGCGAGTTTGACGTTTGGCGGACCGGATTTGCAAACGGTTTATTTGGGTAGTCTGCGCGGCACGACGATACCGTATTTCCGTGCTCCGGTGCCGGGCCAACCCATGATTCACTGGTAGACAGAGAAAGAGTCATGATTACCGAAGTCGCTTTAATCGAGATAAAAGCCGGGCAGAACGCCGAGTTTGAGCAAGTGTTTCCGCGGGCCGAACAGGTAATCAGTCAAGCCGAAGGCTACCTGAGCCATACGCTGCAACGGTGCATCGAAACCGAAAATCGCTATCTGTTGCTGGTACAGTGGACTTCTGTTGAAGCGCATACAACCGGTTTTCGGCAGTCGGATTCGTTCAAAGAGTGGCGGGCTATTATCGGGCCTTTCTTCGATAAACCGCCGTTCGTGGAGCATTATACAAACCTAAAACCTTACCATGACAACCGTTAAAAAAGCACTCATCGTGGGCGGGGGCATCGGCGGTTTGGCTGCCGGTGTGGCCCTGCGAAAAGTAGGCGGTTCGGCATCTCGTGGTCCGGCATTCCGGCTTGACGTCGACCTCGCCGAATTGAATCCGGAGTACAACGTCTATGGTGTGGGGATCATCCAGCCGTCCAACGCGCTGCGGGCGTTGGACGCGCTCGGCCTGGCGGACGAATGCATCCGTCGGGGATCGCCCTACAA
>CAXUEB010000152.1:4636-6919 GCA_964249775.1 uncultured Spirosoma sp. | reverse complement strand
ACGGTACGCCGATCGGCCAGCCCGGTACGCCCGGCTTAGGCCATTTGCCGGCGCACAACGGCATCTCGCGCCGGGTGCTGCACGACGTGCTGCACGAAGGAGCCGTTAACGCCGGGGTGCAGTTTCGGATGGGGCACACGGTGACGGCTTTGGACGATACCGGCGACCGCGTAACCGTCACCTTTGCCGACGGGACGACGGGCGCTTATGATTTGGTGGTGGGCGCCGACGGCATTAATTCCACCATCCGTAAGCTCTTATTCGGCGACGTGTTCAAGCCACGTTATACGGGCCAATCGGTGTGGCGGTATGCCTTCGACCGGATTCCCGAGTTGGAAAACGCCCTTATGTATTTTGGGCGCAGCACGAAAGTGGGATTAGTGCCCATGACCCGCGACCGGATGTATATGTTTCTGGTCAGTGCCGAAGGCGATAATTTTTTTATTCCCGAAGCGGAGTTGGTTCCCCGCCTGAAAGCTCATCTGCGCGAGTATCCGGCCCCGGTTGTTGCCAAGCTCATCGATCAGATTACCGACCCCAAGTTGGTGATCTGCCGGCCCCTCGAAACGATCTTAGTGCCCAAGCCCTGGCACAAAGGCCGGGTGCTGCTCATCGGCGACGCGGTGCACGGCACGATTCCGCAGTTGGGTCAGGGCGCGTCGCTGGCCATCGAAGACGCGGTCGTGCTGGGCGAATTGCTTAGTTCAGAAAGCGATTTACCAACCGTGTTTGAGCAATTTATGAACCGCCGGTTCGACCGCTGCAAAATGGTTGTGGACGTATCGGCGCAGATTGGCGAGTGGGAACAATTAGAATGGAAAGGCCAACTACCCGAGGGCGTAAACATTGGCCGCACGATGGGCCAAACCCTCGGTGCAATGGCGGCTCCGATTTGATGGAACGCTGATTCTTATGATCTATCATGATTAATCATAAAAATCATAAGAATCAGCGTTCCATCAAATCTATACCTTGTGATTCTTTCGGTCGTTGGCAAAGACCTTGCGTTTGTGCTGTGGCTGTACGCCAAAATTGAGGAGTAACCCAACCTCAATGTTGGTTGCTTTGAGGTAGTTGGTTAGTTGCGCTTCGTGTTCAGGGGCTAATCCGGTAGCCGCTTTTAGTTCAACAATAACACAATTTTCAACTACTAAGTCGGCGTAATACAGGCCAACTTTTTCGGATTCATAGAACACGTCAATGGGTTGTTGCGCCGAGCAGGACAAACCCATTTTGCGGATTTCCAAACACAAAGCATTTTCATAAACCTTTTCCAGAAAGCCATAACCCAGCGTGTTGTACACCTTGTAGTACGCCTTCAAAATCAGTTGTGTAACCTCGCTGTGCTGGTAATTCTCGTTCATTGTCTTTACGGTTAGTTTTAATCATAAAACAACCATAAAAACCATAATCATCTGCCCGGGGCGCCGGTGCGATTCCATCATGAAAATCATCGACTTATCGGTTACCATCTCGCCCGAAATCAAGGAGCCGCTGCCCACGCGGATTGATTACGAAGACCACAAAGAAGGGGCCAAGAAAATGGGTTCTAAGCTGTTTGGTGGCGCTTCGGAAGACGTGTTTTTGGAAGGCAACGGCCCCGCCGGGGAGTTTCTATACCTAACGGGCCACGCCGGTACGCACATCGACGCGCCCTGGCACTACTTTCCCACCAGCGAAGGGAAACCATCCCGCACCATTGAGCAAATGCCGCTCGACTGGTTTTTCCACGACGGTGTGGTGCTGGATTTTACCGACAAGCCCGACGGTTATTGCTTCTCGTCCGACGACCTGAAAGAGAAACTGGCCGCCATCAACTACACACTCAAACCCTTCGACATTGTCCTGATTCGCTGCGACGCCGACAAACGGTTGCACGACGACGATTTCGTTAAAATCCACGTTGGCGCTTCGGCCGAAGCCACGCATTGGCTCATCGACCAGGGTATCAAGGTCATGGGCACCGACGGCTGGGGTTGGGACATTCCGCTGCACCTTCAGGCGGAAGATTACTTTCGAGATCCACGTCCGGGCGTTATCTGGGCGGCCCATTACGTCGGCCGGGAGAAAGAGTACTGCCAGATTGAAAAGTTAGCCAACCTGGACCAATTGCCCCCGTATGGCTTCAAGGTGAGTTGTTTCCCGGCCAAAATTAAAGGCGGTAGCGCGGGCTGGTGCCGGGCGGTGGCGATTTTTGAAGATTGATGGACTCGCACCGGCGGCGGGGGGGGGGGGGTTTTTTTTTTTTTTTTTTTTTTTTTAAAAATAATTTATAGACAAACA
>CAXUEB010000152.1:0-4626 GCA_964249775.1 uncultured Spirosoma sp. | reverse complement strand
CCGGACTTTTTTTAGGATTGGTATGATAAATTAAGACCATTTTGAATCATACCAATCCTAAAAATCTGCCGGTCCATCAATCACGTTATAAATCAAGCTGAATCATGCGTAAACACGGTTTTCTCACGATCACTATTGCCCTGCTGGGCTTTACAACGGCTCAGGCGCAGCGGGTTATCTTGCTGTATCAAGGCAAAGCGCCCGGCTCCGAAACCTGGACGTGGTCGGAGGCCGAAAGCACGAAGAATAGGTTCAATACGCGGGTGGTCTACAACGTAACGTCCCCGACGCTGACGGCCTACCTGCCCGACCCGGCCGTAGCGACCGGCACAGCCGTCGTGGTGGCTCCCGGTGGCGCGTTTCATACGCTCTCGATTGATTCCGAGGGCATTGATGTGGCCAAATGGCTTGCGGCCAAGGGCGTCGCGGCTTTTGTGCTTAAATACCGAGTTGTCCGCAGCCTGACCGACGACCCCGTCGCGGAGTTGACGAGTAAAATGGCGGATTTCAAAAAGCTGGACGAAGAAAACGCGCCCGTTGTTCCTTTGGCCATTGCCGACGGCAAGCGGGCGATTGAGTACGTGCGCAGTCACGCGGGCGAGTTTGGTCTGCGGTCGGACCGGATTGGGCTGATGGGTTTCTCAGCGGGCGGCACCGTTACGATGGGCGTGGGGTTTGACTACGCGCCGGCCAATCGCCCCGATTTTCTGGCTCCCATCTACCCGTATTTAGGCACGGGTGCCCTTGCCAAACAAACCGTACCGGCCGATGCCCCGCCCTTATTTGTCTGTGCCGCCACCGACGATCAGTTGAAGCTGGCCCCGCACAGCACTAAGCTCTACAACGACTGGATCGAGGCTGGCAAATCGGCCGAACTGCACATGTACCTCAAAGGTGGGCACGGGTTTGGGATGCGGAAACAAAACTTGCCGACCGATAGCTGGATCGAGCGGTTCGGTGAGTGGCTGGCGTTGAATGGTTACCTTAAGAGATGATCGAACCGCACCGGCGGACCGGCAGCGAAAACGGATATGAACCGGTTCCAGAATAAAGTGTGCATCGTTACCGGCGCGGGTTCGGGTATTGGCCGGGCTACGGCGTTGGCGTTTGCCAGCGAGGGTGCCAGCGTGCTGGTGGCCGACGTAAACGTAGCGGCTGGAGAAGCCACCGTCACCGAAATCATGTCGGCCGGAGGCACGGCCCTATTCCTGACCGTCAACATTGCCGATCAGCAGCAGGTCGACGAGATGGTGGCGCGGGCCGTTGCGGAATGGGGGCGGCTCGATTGCGCCGTGAACTGTGCGGGCGTAACGGGCGGCAAATCGGCCCCCACGCACGAGTACCCGGATGCGGCCTGGGCGCAGAACGTGGCCGTGAACCTGACCGGCACTTGGTACTGCATGAAAGCCCAGTTGGCGCAGATGCTTCAACAAGGTGGCGGAACCATCGTAAACATTGCCTCGGCCGCGGCCTTGAAAGGTCACCCCAACAACATTGGCTACTGCGCCACTAAACACGCGATTGTGGGCATGACCAAAACGGCCGCCCTTGAATACGCCACCAAAAATATTCGCGTGAACGCGCTTTGTCCCTCGGCCATCGAAACGCCGATGATTATGGACGGGCGGCTGAACCTGCGCAACAATCCCGAACTGCGGGCTAAGTTCACCAACGATCAGGCCATGAAGCGGATGGGAAAACCCGAGGAAGTAGCCGACGTAGCGCTGTGGCTCTGTTCCGATCAATCAACGTTCATCACCGGCCACGCGATGGCGGTTGACGGAGGCATGTTCGCGTAGATCCTAACAATAGACGACTTATGGCTACCTATACAACCCAAGTTGGCATCATCGGCGCGGGGCCGGCCGGTCTGACGCTTGCCTTGCTGCTCCAACGGCAGGGTATCAAGTCGGTTGTTCTGGAGAACCGGAGCCGGGTCTACGCGGAGTCGCGGGTGCGGGCGGGGCTACTTGAACAAAATACGGTTGACCTTTTTCATGAATTAGGCGTCGCCGACCGTATGGAGCGCGAAGGCATTGAACACCACGGTGTGAACCTGAGCTTCAACGGCGTTCGGTACCGGGTTCCGTTCGGGGAGCTAACCGGGGGCCGGTGCATCACCATCTACGGGCAGCAAGAGGTTGTCAAAGACTTGATTGGGGCCTGCCTCGACGGGGGAATACCCATCGAGTTTGAGGCCGTTGCCAACCGGATGGAAGGCATCGACGGATCATCACCCACGATTCACTTCACGCAAAACGGCGAAATTCATACGCTACACTGCGCGTTCGTGGCCGGGTGCGACGGATACCACGGCATCAGCCGGGCCTCGCTGCCGGCCGGTTCCTACCAGGAGCACCGCATTGAATACCCGTTTAGCTGGCTGGGTATTCTGGCCCACGCGACGCCCGCGACCGACGAACTAATTTACGCCTATCACGAGCGGGGGTTCGCCCTCCACAGCCTGCGTTCGGCCTCCGTCAGTCGCCTGTACGTTCAGGTAAGCAACGACGACCATATCGACAACTGGCCCGACGAACGCATCTGGGACGAACTCGAAATTCGCCTGAGCGACGGAACGGATTTCCGGTTGAACCGGGGCGAAATCTTTGAGAAAAGCATTACGCCCATGCGCAGCTTCATGATCGACAACCTCCAGTACGGGCGGCTGGTTCTGGCGGGGGATGCCGCCCACATTGTGCCCCCGACGGGCGGCAAAGGCCTGAACTTAGCCGTTGCCGACGTAAAGCGGGTGGCCGAAGCTCTCACCGATCATTACCAGCAGGGGCAGGACGCTAAACTGACTACCTACACGGCGGATTGCCTGCGCCGGGTCTGGCGGGTGCAGGATTTTTCCAACACCATGACGTATTTGTTTCACAAGCAAGCCCCGCACGGTTCATTCGAGAACCAGTTGCAAAAGGCTCGTTTTGATTACATTGCCCAATCGCCGGCGATGGCCACCACCATCGCCGAGAATTATGTCGGTTTAAAAGAACTCTAACTACGCCCGTCCCTATGCCCTTCGCCCTACTCAACGGCCTCTCCGTCTACTACCAATGGCAGAATAATCGGCAGCCTCAAACGCTGGTGTTCATTAACTCGTTGGGAACCGATTTGCGCATCTGGGACGGCGTGGTACAGGCGTTGGGTACGTCGGTTAACATCCTCCGTTACGATAAGCGGGGGCACGGGTTATCGGCCGAAACCCCCGCCGACCAACGCCTGACGGGAACGATGGCGGCTTTCACCGACGACCTATGCCAGTTGTTAGACGCGCTGGCCATCGACCGCTGCATTCCGGTGGGCTTGTCGGTGGGCGGACGCATCGCCCTGATGCTGGCCGACAAACAACCCCAATTGGTCGAAAAACTGGTTCTGTGCGACACGGCCCACGTCATCGGAACGCGCCAAAGCTGGGACGACCGCATTCGAGCGGTGCAGTCGGATGGGTTAATGTCCTTGTCGGAAGCGATTGGGGAACGCTGGTTTCCGGCCCCCTTCCGGCAGCAGCAGCCCCAACTCGTCCAGGGTCTTCGACGGATGGTGTGGAGTTGCTCGCCCACCGATTACGTCCGAACCTGCGAGGCCATCCGCGATGCCGACCTGACCGACGAAGCCCGGCGCGTTCGGGTGCCGACGCTGTGCATAGTTGGCTCGGAAGACGTAGCGACCCCGCCCGCGCTCGTGCAAAGCCTGTCGGCCCTGATTGCCGGGTCGCAGTTCCGGGTGCTGGACGGGTCGGGGCATATTCCGTGCGTCGACAATCCGGCTGGACTAACAGAGCTAATTTTGGATTTCGGATTTGTTGCTGACGCCGGAGGTAAATCGCCAACCCCCAATCCTCGATCCAACATCCTTTATGAGCAGGGCATGGCTACCCGGCGGGCCGTTTTGGGTGATGCCCACGTAGACCGGACCGAGGCCAGTAAAACGACGTTTGACGTTGACTTTCAACGGTATATTACCGAAAATGCTTGGGGTAGCATCTGGTCAAGGCCGGGGTTGACCCACCGCGAACGGAGTTTGATTACCATTGCCTTGCTGGCCGCTCTGGGCCACGAAGACGAGTTGGCCATGCATATCCGGGCAACCCGAAATACCGGTGCTACGCCCGACGACGTAAAAGAAGTCTTATTACACACCGCCGTTTACGCGGGCGTTCCAGTTACCAACGGCGCGATGAAACTGGCGAAAGCGATATTTTCTCAAGATACGGATGGAAGCTCAGACCACTAACTACCACGTTCACCCTCCGCACCTGTACCCCGACTACAAGTCAACTGTACTGCGGAGTCCGACCAAGCCCCTGATGCTGGTTGGCGAGTACATGCGGGATGTAGGCCTGCCCGTTTTTGGCGAATCCGTCATTGGTCCCTACGACAACGATTTGACCCGCAACGCCCGCGTCAACGGCGAACCCATCGGCGAACGCATCAAAGTGGCCGGGCGGGTCATGGACGACCGGGGGCGGGGTTTGCCCAACGTGCTGGTCGAAATCTGGCAGGCCAACGCGGCCGGACGCTACGTGCACCGGCAAGAAATTCACGACGCTCCGCTTGACCCCAACTTCCTGGGGGGCGGGCGGCTGCTGACCGACCGCGAAGGCCGATACTCGTTCTACAC
>CAXUEB010000151.1:6470-12876 GCA_964249775.1 uncultured Spirosoma sp. | reverse complement strand
GCTTTGTAACGCAGTTCATCCTCGCCCCCCTCGCCGGAGTTACTTTTACCGCCGATGCGGTTCATGGCAATGGCCAGCGTCGTGTGGGCTTCCCACGAAATCGACCCGAACGACATGGCCCCCGTCGCGAAGCGTTTGAAGATAACGTCGACTGGCTCCACCTCGTCGATTGGCACGGGCTGCGTTTTTTTAAACTTCAATAGACCCCGTAGCGTGATGGCGCTCTTGTCCTGATTGTCGATCAGCTTCGAATACTTCTTGAAAATCGAGTAGTCGTTCCGCTGCGCTGACTGCTGGAGCAAGTGAATCGTATCGGGGTTGAAAATGTGCTTTTCGCCCCGCTGCTTCCACTGGTACACGCCCCCCACTTCGAGCCGCGGTGCCGCCACCGGCGCGGACGGAAACGCCACGCAGTGCCGCACCCGAATTTCGCGGGCCATTTCTTCCAGACCCATGCCACCGATGCGCGAGACGGTGCCCGTGAAGTAGCGGTTCACCACGTCTTCGTTCAGGCCGAGGCACTCGAAAATCATCGCGCCTTGGTACGATTGCAGGGTCGAAATGCCCATCTTGGAAAAGATTTTGAGCAATTCGCCGTTGACCGCCTTGACGTAGTTTTTTGACAGCTTGTCGAGGTCGTAGTCCACCGCCAGCAGCCCCTTCTCCTTCATGTTGGCGATGGTCTCGAAGGCCATGTACGGGTTCACGCCCGACGCGCCGTAGCCAATGAGCGTCGCCACGTGGTGCGTTTCCCACACGTCGCCCGCTTCGACCAAAATGCCGACTTTGCCGCGCAGTCCCCGATGAATCAGGTAGTGGTGAATGGCCGACGTAGACAGCAGCGACGGGATGGGCGCGTGGTTGGAATCAATCGCCCGGTCGGACAGCACCAAGATGGAATAGCCGTCCTGAATGGCGTCTTCGGCGTAGCGACAGATGCGGTCCAGCGCCCGTTCGAGCGACTTACCGTGTCCGTCGGCCGTGAACAGGCAGTTAATGGTTTTGGCCTGAAACTTCGGCCGGTCGATGAATCGAAGTTTGTCGAACTCCTTCGTTGTCAAAACCGGCTGATCGAGTTCGACCTGCCGGCAATGCTCGGGCGATTCGCTGAGCAAATTGTACGTCGCGCCGACGAACGAGATCAGCGACATAATTGACCGTTCCCGGATGGAGTCAATGGGCGGGTTAGTGACCTGCGCGAAGAGTTGCTTAAAATAGTGGCTCAGGTGCTGACTCTGCTCCGACAGCACCGCCAGTGGTACGTCGGTGCCCATTGAGCCGAGGGCTTCCTTGCCCGTTTCTGCCATCGGGGCCAGAACCATGCGGAGGTCTTCGGACGTGAAGCCGAACGCCTGCTGCATGCGCAGGAGCTTAGCCGGATCGTAGTTGTTATACGACCGGATGGGCGCTTCGAGGTCCGAAATCTTGATCTTGTTGTCGTCAAGCCACTGTTGATATGGTTGCCGCGAACTGATTTGCGCCTTAATTTCTTCGTCGGCCACGATGCGACCCTGCTCCATGTCCACGAGAAACATCTTGCCCGGCTGCAACCGGCCTTTGGTCACGACTTTAGCCGGGTCAATGTCTAAGACGCCCACTTCCGACGCCATAATGACGATGTCGTCGTCCGTGACCCAGAAGCGGGACGGACGTAAACCATTCCGGTCGAGGGTCGCGCCGACCATCCGGCCGTCGGTAAACGAAATCGACGCGGGGCCGTCCCACGGCTCAATTAGGGCCGCGTGGTACTCGTAAAAGGCTTTCCGTACCGGGTCCATGTGCTCGTTGCCGTCCCAGGCTTCGGGAATCAGCATCATCATCACGTGCGGCAAGGAGCGCCCACTCATCACCAAAAGTTCGATGGCGTTGTCTAAGTTGGCCGAGTCCGACTGCTTGGGGTCGCAGATGGGCAAGAGCATGTCCATCTCGTCCTTCGTGAACTTGGCTGATTCGAGCAAACCCTCGGCGGCTTTCATCCAATTGACGTTGCCGCGCACGGTGTTAATCTCGCCGTTGTGGGCGATGTAGCGGAACGGCTGCGCCAGCTTCCACGACGGAAACGTATTGGTTGAAAAGCGCGAATGCACCACGCCCAAGGCCGATACGACTTCGTCGCGTTGCAGGTCGGGGAAATACGGCTCTAATTGAAGCGTCGTCAGTTGCCCTTTGTACGTAATCGTTCGGCAGGAAAGCGACGAGAAGTAAAAATGGTCAACGCCCGCCACGGTCTCGTTGATGATGCGGGTGCTGTAGTTGCGCAGAATGTACAGTTTACGCTCAAAGTCGTCGGCGGTATGAACGTCGGCGGGGCGTTTGATAAACACCTGTTCCATCTGCGGTTCGCACGAGCGCGAGCCAGTGCCCAGGTCGCCGTTCGCCACCGGCACGACGCGGTAGCAAAGCAGTTCTAAGCCCAGCTTTTTCATATTCCGGTTCAGCACGGCCCGGCACTCTTCGCGCAGCCACACGTCCTTCGGAAAGGACACCATCCCAACGCCGTACTCCCCGGCGGGCGGTAGATGAACACCCAGCTTACGGGTCTCGTCTAAGAAAAACTCGTGCGGAATCTGAATCAGCAACCCCGCGCCGTCGCCCGAGTTGGGTTCCGAACCCACCGCACCCCGGTGTTCCATCCGGCGCAGCATTTGCAGCGCGTCGGACACGATCCGGTGCGACTTGCGGCCTTTGATGTGGGCCACGAAGCCGATGCCGCAGTTGTCGTGCTCAAACTCAGGACGGTACAAGCCTGAGCCGGATGGTTTGGGTTGGGTCGATGCCCGGCTTATTGATTGCGGGTCGGCTTTCGAGTGAAGCCCTGCGAGTTGATCAACCTGATCAGACATTGTCGTACAGCGTTGGGTTAAGCCGCCGTTTTTCCGTCTTCAATTAGAAGAATCGCAAAAAACAAAGGCGTTTTTTGTAAACGTCAAAATTAACGGGTTGGGGGGTGGATAGTCGATTTGGGTGATGACAGCCACACCGGACGGGCGTTTGCGACAAAGTCACGCAATATACTACCAAAAATATTTGGCAAAAATTCAGTTTGTCAGAATTTAATAGCGAATAAGGCCTATTGTGAATTTGATTATAATCGTTCTTGAAAAGTGAATATACACGGATAGTTAATTAGGGAGAATCGTCTACAATTAGACTACTAAACTAAGCGGCTTGACAAACGAATCGGTGCTGAAAAACAGGAACTCTGTCCGCCTTTTCCAGCACCGATTTACCCCTTTAGTTAATGCACTAACGCCCTACTTACCAGATGTTATCCATATCCTTGGGCGAGTAGATATGATTACGTTCGACAAACATCGAGTTGGTTTGGCGATTGTTGCGCAGCGACAGCGGATTCCGGTTGGCGAGCCGGTACAGCAAGGCGACCGGCAGCAGAAACACGAAGAAAACCAAGGAAAGCAAAATGCGCGAGTTAACGTAGCCCAACCCTTCGGCCAGTTTGTACCAGCCGAACGATACCCAGCGGGCTAAGGCGGGCAACAACAGGGTCAATGCACCAACCGTTAGGGCTACAATCAGAAGCCAGTCGCGCCGGTCAAAAATAAAGTATAGGGCCAAGAAACCGGTCGCGATGGCCAGGTTAGCCTTGTACATGTCCAGTTCCGAAATGCGTTTATGCATGGTTAGAAAACGTAGTTAGGCGTTGCCGATTCTAATCCAATCTAATGATTAGGTCAGCAACGCCCGGTCGGCTCAGAACAGCGTGTAAATGAAGGGGGCGATGGCCGAACCGCCACCGACGACGAGGATGATGCCCAGCAACAGGAGAATGAAAATCATGGGCGCTAACCACCACTTCCGGCGTTCTCTCAGGAATAAAAATAAGTCTTTAATGAAGTCCATACTTAAGTAAACGTTTGTATCATGGGATTATAGTGGCAAAGATTAAGCCAAGCTAATGGTTCAAAGCGGTGAGAAAGCGGACCAAGTCGCTTTGGTAAACCGAATTAAGGCGTCATCAGTCGAGTACGAACTCTTCTTTCCAGTTGTCTTTCTCTTGCCAGTCCGGTTGCTCGGTTTTCGCAAACAAGTAATTACCAACCACTAAGTAGTCCATTTCGGTGCGCATGAAGCACCGGTACGCATCTTCGGGCGTACAGACGATGGGTTCGCCCCGGACGTTGAAACTGGTGTTGACGATCACGCCGTAACCGGTCAATTTCTTGAATGCCTGAATCAGTTGATGATACCGGGGGTTGGTTTCCCGGTGAACGGTTTGAATACGGGCCGAAAAATCAATGTGCGTAATCGACGGCAAATCCGAACGCAGGTAATACAGTTTATCGCGCAGGGGCAAGTGGTGATAATCGGCGGGCAGCGCTTTCTGCCGATTCGACGCGACCGGGTGCACCAGCAGCATGTAGGGTGAAATGCCCCGGTAGTTGAAGTATTGATCGCAGTCTTCGGCCAGCACGGACGGGGCAAACGGCCGGAACGATTCGCGGTATTTGATTTTTAGATTTAGTTTTTTCTGCATTTCCGCGTTGCGGGGATCGCCCAAAATGCTGCGCCCACCCAGCGCGCGCGGTCCGAACTCCATGCGCCCCTGCACCCAGCCAACCACGTTGCCCTCGGCCAGTAGCCGGGCCGTTTCGTCGCACAAGGTCCCCAAATCCGCAAAGTGCTGATGAACGCCGTTGTACCGGCGGGCCGCCCGTTCAACGTCTCCGTCGGCAAAATCGGGACCGAGATACGATCCCATCATCTCGTCCTGCCGCCCGCTGTGCTTGCGTTCCTGCTTGAAATAAATGTAGTTGGCCGCCAGCGCAGCTCCCAACGCGCCCCCCGCGTCGCCGGCCGCGGGCTGAATAAAGATGTCGTCAAACACGCCCGCGTCCTGGAGTTTGCCGTTGGCCACGCAGTTCAGCGCCACCCCACCCGCTAAGCACAGATACCGCGCTCCGCTGAGTCGTTTGGCTTCCTGCGCCATCCGAATAACAATGTCCTCAGTAACGCGCTGAATGGCCAATCCCAAGTTGCAGTGGTGCTCTTGTAGCTCGTCTTCTGGTTTGCGCAGGGGAAAACCAAACAGACTCGCCCACTTATCGGCGTGGACCATCCGTAGCCCCGTTGCGTAGTTGAAGTACGTTTGGTTCAGCCAGATCGAGCCGTCGTCCTTAATGGAAACCAGTTCGCGTTTAATGGTGTCGACGTAGCGAGCAACATCGGCCGATTCGGGGTTACCGTAGGGAGCCAGGCCCATCAGTTTGTATTCGCCGGAGTTCACCCGGAAGCCCAGGAAATACGTAAAGGCGGAATACAGCAGTCCCAACGAATGGGGAAAACGAAGTTCTTTAAGAATCGAAATCTCTCCGCCCGAACCTTTGCAGATCGAGGCCGTGGCCCACTCGCCCACGCCGTCGATGGTTAGGATAGCGGCCTCCTCGAACGGCGACGGATAAAACGCGCTGGCCGCGTGCGAGAGGTGATGCTCCGGAAACAGCAACTTAATTGACTTGGCCTGATCGCCGTATAATTTTTCCAGTTCTTCGCGAAGCAGCCGCTTCAGGAACATTTTTTCTTTAATCCAGACCGGAATCGCCGTAATGAACGAACGAACGCCTTGCGGGGCAAAGGCGTAGTACGTTTCCAGTAAGCGCTCGAATTTGAGCAGAGGCTTGTCGTAGAAAACGACCGCGTCGAGGTCTTTTAACCGGTAGCCGCCGTGGTCTAAACAATACTGAACGGCCTGCGCCGGGAAAGCCGGATCGTGTTTACGGCGGGTAAACCGCTCTTCCTGAGCGGCCGCAACAATCTGTCCATCAACGACCAGCGCAGCCGCCGAATCGTGATAAAACGCCGAAATACCAAGAATTTTCATGTAATCGAATCGTACCTATTGGCTAAAGGAGTGGACCAACACCGGCTTTGGGGCATGATGAACGAATCAAATTTGTCCATGAACCAAAAAACAGGAGGTAGCGGTCATACTGAGCGGGAAAGTTGCGGTTTAGTCGTTCCAATAGAGGTGCCAATTATTCGCCAAATATACACCGAAAACAAATTGTCTCATGGTTTGCAAGTGGGTATACTTAACCATTCCTACGCAATAAGACCCTTGATTTACCCCGATGGTTGGAATCGACTTTGGTGGCATCTGTTATTTTTGGATGGGTCTGCGTTTGGCCCCGCAAAAGTAAAAACTCGGTTTTAGGACTTGAGCTTAATTTACTATTCGGACGACGCACGAAGCGACTTTAGCAAACGCGTCGAAACGGATCACCAAGAAACGCTAAAGGCCGCTCCACGGAGCGGCCTTTAGCGTTTCTTGGTGATCCGGCTGGGATTATAACCTAAGCAGCTAAATTACTGTAAATCAGTAGCATTTGAGATGGTTATTTTGCCAGTTGACGGATTGGTTGACGGTTTAGCTAATAGACAATATTTT
>CAXUEB010000151.1:0-6460 GCA_964249775.1 uncultured Spirosoma sp. | reverse complement strand
GATTAGTTGACGGATTTTAAAACAACCGTTCACAAGGTATAAATTTTGGCTCAATTCGGCCCATTGCAGCGCTGTTGGCGGGTTGCCGTGCGTACCTTTGACTTAAATCGAGCGGCCGTTACGGTCACTTGGTTTGGTCAGAGCCGGGCGGGTGGTTCCCCCGGCTCATTGGGTCGGGTGGGTGGTTCCCCCGACCCGTTTTTTTATAGCGCCAGTATGTAGGCCGACAGAGGAGATTAAGGACAAATAAGCGGATATTTGGTTCTTAGGTACTTTCCTGCAAAGAAAGAACGGCCCGGTCGGTCCATTGCCTCAACACCATACCCTTAACATCTAATGCGTAGTTGTAGCGGAGTAAACCAATTACGATCCGATATGACACATGCTCAACTGGTCTGTATCGTTGACGATTCTGCCGATTACCGATTCTTACTTCAGCAGCTATTTAGCCGGTTTCTACCCGTTTACCCGGTCCACTTGTTTGCCGGTGGGCAGGCATTCTTAAACGAACTTCCGAAAATGAGCCACAGGCCCAGCCTGATTCTGCTGGACCGCCACATGCCCGGTTTGGACGGTCATCAAACCCTGCTCCACCTGAAACAGCATTCGGTTTACCAGCGTATTCCCGTAGTCATGATGAGTGCGGATGCTACTCCGGTAGAGATCAATAGCTGTTATGAAGCCGGCGTCAATTCATTTCTGGGCAAGGAGGTCCAGTTTGACTTGCTCAAAGAAAAGCTGTCGTTAACGTGTCGGTACTGGTTGGAAGTGAATCAAGGTCCTTACTAACGCCTGGTAGTCAGTTAAGACGGAATGACTAAAAATAACAGATTACTAACGCACACTGTAGTAGGCCAGGGCGTTGTGTTATCGGCTGCTGTTTGTGCTAAGTGCCTTGTTATTGCCACTCGATGAATATTGTTCTGATAATCGATCAGCTCTCCCTCGGTGGCAAATAAATTCTACTGGAAGGGAACAAGCTGGACGTTGACATTTACCCTGGGCGAGCCCGCATGATTTCCAATCGGCTTCAGACTATATACCGCACTACTTACCACTAATTCATGAGCGTCTTTACGTTGGCGAATAACCAGCGTATTTGATAAACTACCATCCGAAATAATCTGCATGATGATCCCCTGAAAATAAGGAAATTCATGTAGAGCACCGAAGGGTTGATCGACCCAGACCGAATCGCCGACCATAAACGGTACATCAACGGGTCTTAGATTGAGTTTCATAGTGTTGAGAGTCAGTATGACCGCCCACGTAGATGACAAAACAGCCGCGAATTGTGTAAACGTAAAATGCGGTTCACTCTTCATCGAAGGTTTCAACTGATTCCACCGCGAGGTAACGAGCGATGGTCGGTTCGCCCCAAACCGCTCCCGTGCTATAGGTACAAATGAAGTAGCCAATGTCGTTCTGAAAGATAGCCAACACAATCTCTCCGTTAGCGGAAGTGGCTCCAACCGTCTCACTCCGTAGTTGATCCCCTTCCTGGTAAATGACTTTAAAAATCCGGTCGGTTTTCAGTCCGTAACCGGAGAGCTTCAAGCGGTCGGTAATGCGCAGGTAAACCCGCTCGGTTTGTTCGGCACTGGTGGCCAAGGGCAAAAAGAACTTCATAATCGACACGTTAGGGAGTGCTAACCGTCGATCCAGAAGGGAGAAAAGAAGGGAAGTAGAGTCCGATGACTACAAGGGTGCAAACGGGAGTTTATTTGTTTTTGTTTAACTTACAGTTATTTATAAATCAAATTGACGTTTGTGACCGTCTAATTAAACCGGCTGTTGTTAAACATAGTGTAGGTCAAGATGGGTAGGCTGGGTGCAGAAAACTTAGAGCTGGGTTTGCATCGGGCGGTGAGTAACGACCCGGTTCCTACGCCCAATGGTAGACAGCCTGAGCGACAACAGAAATACCTCAACAAGAGACTTTCTCAGGACTACCGGTGAAAAGGCAACCTACGGGTAGTGCGTACTCTTCCTGCTATTTTTCTTTGCAAGCAGGGCTTCTGACTTCTGCAAATAAATTCGTTCATAAACCGCACGCTTATACCAGGCGATAAGCAGCTCAAAATCAGGTAGACTCCCTACTGGTTCACCTTGCAAAGAGTTGTCTTGGTTAATCATTGAAGAAAATTGATTACATACGTACGACAACGTTTTAAGCACTCAGCGTAAAGGTGACCGTCATCAAGCCCCCATCAATTGACCGATCTTGGACAATCATACCGGTCTCTTCATCGTATAAACGATCGCCTATCTGGGGTAAAATACCAAACGTAGCATGGTACTTTTGGATACTATTGAAGCACACATTGACCCGCTCAAGATAGATGTCGACTATGGCTGGATCTTCGTACCAATTGTTAGCTTTTGAGAGTTTTCTCACTTCAGCCAGAAGTCGGTCTGAGAACAGAAAAACAATCTTCCAGTCTAAAATGACCCATTCCGGGTAGTGAACGCTCTGGATGACTGTCTGAGCTGGCTGAGTAGTGAAATTCATGAGTTGGTGGAGGAAGGCTAAACCAGCAACTCGGAGAAGAGCGGGAGGTGAGAAATCCTTTAATTAAGTAAATAATATGTTAAAGGTATATCATTTACCACTAATAAGCTAATGTAAATAATTGAAAAACAATTACTGGGTAATTAAATCGGTAAATAAACACTGAAAGTTGTTCCCTGGCCGGGTTGGCTCTGCGCAACGATATATCCTTGGTGATTCTCGACCACCCGCTTGACAATAGCCAAGCCAAGACCGGCACCGGCATACTCGTTTCGACCGTGCAGCCGGTGGAAGGCGTTAAAGATTCGCTCGGCCTGCGCCTGCTCAAAGCCAATGCCGTTGTCTTCAATCCTGAATACGCAGAACTGCTCGTGGCCAGCCGGGGGTTGATAAGCCGACGGTAAGGCCGACCGATTCAACGATTCACTGCTGAGTTTAATTTGGGGAGTGACGTCCTGGCGGACAAACTTAAGGGCGTTGCTCACCAAGTTCTGAAACAACTGCGCCAGTTGGGTAGCATCACCCTGGATGGTGCCTAAAGGCATTACCTCGACGTGGGCGTTTTTCTCCTGTATGATTATATCCAGCACGTTCAGAACGCCATCGACAATCGGGTTCAGTGCCTGTTTGCTAAACGGTTCAGCATGGGTTGTTAGGCGGGAATAGGCCATCAAATCCTGAATTAGATGCGCCATGCGTTCGGCCGCCGACTCCATCCGTTTCAGCATATCCACGCCGTAGTCTTCTAACGTAGCGCCATAGCCCTCGCGCAGCAGCCGACCAAAGGAGCGGATTTTGCGCAATGGCTCCTGCATATCATGCGAGGCTGCCGAAGCAAACAGTTGCAGGTTGTTATTCGAGCGTTGCAGGTCAAATAGAGCGTTTACTTTCTGGGTTGTTTCCTGAACAATCACCAGAACGCCCCCAACCTGGCTTTCTTCCCCCATGACGGGGCTGTAGGAAAAGGTCCAGTACACATCTTCCAACTGACCATTGCGGTAGATGGGGATGAGCTGATCCTCCCGCCAGATGGCCTGACGGGTTTGACGGACCTCATCAATCAAGGGTTTGATGGTAGGCCATATCTCAGGCCAGCAGTCGGCCCCTGGCTGACCCAAGGCAGTGGGGTGCTTACCCTGCTGACCAAAGCTGGGCCGGTAAGCATCATTATAGAACTGAATCAACTCGTCGCCCCACCACAGGAACATGGGAAACTTGGAGGTCAGTATCAAACTCACCGTTGTCTGTAAACTCTGAGGCCACTGCTGGGGTGCCCCGACCGAAGTTGGCTGCCAGTTATAAGCCCTGGTTAGGGTGCCCATCTCTCCGCCCTCGGCTAAAAAAGGAAGGGTAAGCAGTGGATCAGAAGTGTGCATGATAGCTAAACGAAGTAAAGGTTCAATGATAGAACCTCAAATCTCCGCTAAAGATTAGAGCCAAACAGAAAGTAAGTAAATAAGCGTAAACCATTTTGACGAAAATAGCTATCACCTTACCCGTCAGAATGAATTGGCTGGTAGGAGCATTGTTAGGGATAATTCCACGTGAACAACGCTGTTGTTACGAACCTACCACAGAGTAGGTTATTGGTTATCAATCCTAAAGGTTGTAACATTGTCTCCCCGTTACTCTACACTTCATCCTATGCAACCTACCTCTTTAGCCACCGTCTGGGTAGTCGATGACGACGAAGACGATCAGCTATTTATTCGTACTGCCTTCGCCAACAGCGAACCGTCTGTATCGGTGTTGTCTCTTATGAATGGGGCACATTTATTATCGAAATTGGCTAACTGTAATAAGTTACCCCAGCTAATTTTATTAGACGTTAATATGCCCGTTAAAAACGGCTTTGAAGCGCTGGCCGAATTACGTAATATCCCTGAATTTGCTGATTTACCTGTGGTTATGCTAACGACCTCATCGGCCGAAGTGGATAGTAAACGTGCCTACGCCTTAGGCGCAAATCAGTTTTTGACCAAACCTCTTAGCTTCGATCAACTACAAGGAATGGCGCAGGAATTGAGCCAGCGGTGGGTGCTGATTGACTAAGGTTATGAATTGAAAGGGTCTTCGCCTTTAGCTGCGTTAGATCATTACTTAAAAAAGATAGTATATAATTCAATGATTATGTTAACTTATTGTCTGTATATGAAAGTAGGGCATACCCCCTGCTGAATTTTGACCGCGTTTCTTTGCGGCTGGGCTGGGTAGCGGTTAACAAAATGGGCCGTTTTTCAAGATTTTACCCACCCCTCCGGGCTGATCGTACTCGACCGCCTAAACGATTTCTAACAATACACCCGCCCCGCGTTAGAATACTACCTATCTTTTGGGCTGGTTTGACTTAATTCCCTGATTTCTTATCCGTGACCTATTCTGACTTTGAAGCCCGCTGGAAACCGGCTGGCGGTGCTGAACGCGCTAACTACGGTCTGTTTCTTACTGAACTTTGCGACTTCATCGGCGTACCACGCCCTGACCCGACTACCGACAACCCCGCGCAAGACGCCTACGTACTCGAACGGGCGGTTGAGTTTAACGACCACGGCAAACGCAGTACCGGCCGTATTGACCTCTACAAACGCGGCTGTTTCGTGTTGGAAACCAAACAGGGCACCGAAACGCCCGATCAGCAAAAGGCCGCTGAACGGGCTGAGTTAGGTTTGCCGACTGAAAAACGCCGAAAGGGTCACGCCGTGCGCGGTTCGGCGAAGTGGGAACAAATGATGCAGACTGCCCGCCAACAGGCGTTGGGCTATGTGCGGGCCTTACCCGCCGATGAACCCCGGCCCCTGTTTATACTGGTGGCCGACGTAGGTTACTGCATCGACGTGTACAGCAACTTTGCGGGCGTTGGCGATCAGTTCGTACCGTTTCCCGACCAAACCCGGTTTCGGCTCTCCCTGTCGCAACTGGCCAATGAGGAAACGCGGGCTATGCTACGGCTCATCTGGACCGACCCGCGCGAATTAGACCCCAGCCGACGGGCGGCCCGTGTGACGCGTGAACTGGCTGAATATTTGGCGAAACTATCTACGCAGTTAGAACGTACCGGACATGCCCCGGACTTGGTGGCTCAATTTCTCATGCGGTGTCTGTTTACGATGTTTTCGGAGGACGTAGGACTAATTCCGAAGGAGTCGTTTACAGGAATGCTACGTCAATACGCACAACCGACCCTACGCGATTTCTTGCCCGATGCCTTAGAATCACTCTGGCAGACGATGGATAAGGGCGGTTTCTCTCCCGACATAAAGGCCCGGCTACGCAAGTTTAACGGCAAACTCTTTCACGATGCCAGGGCGTTTGCTCTGTCCGCCGATCAGATCGCCTTGTTATTGAAGGCGGCCGAAGCCGACTGGACCGCCGTAGAACCGGCCATTTTTGGGACGCTGTTAGAACGGGCGTTAGACCCGCGTGAACGGCATAGTTTAGGGGCACACTACACCCCACGCCGGTACGTCGAACGGTTGGTACTGCCTACGGTGCTGGAACCCCTGCGCCGGGAATGGGCGGCTGCTCAGGCTGCGGCTGCGCAACTGTTGGAGGAAGGTAAAGACAAGGCCGCCCGTGCTGAACTGGAACGGTTCTTACTTCGGCTGACGAACATCAAAATTTTAGACCCGGCCTGTGGTTCGGGCAATTTCCTATACGTAACGCTCGAACACCTGAAACGGCTGGAAGGGGAGGTATTGGCGGCAATCAATTCGTACGGCCAAACCGCCCTGCTCAACCTCAGCGGAGGGACGACCATTTCGCCCCGGCAACTGTTGGGGTTGGAACTGAACCCCCGCGCGGCTGCCATTGCCGACGTGGTGCTAAAAATTGGTTATCTGCAATGGCACCTACGGACCCACGGCATGAGTGAGTTGCCCCAACCGCTGTTAGACGAGTACGAGAACATACAGCAACAGGACGCCGTTTTGCAGCACGGCCCGCCCGTTC
>CAXUEB010000150.1:12124-13145 GCA_964249775.1 uncultured Spirosoma sp. | reverse complement strand
CACCTCACCGGGCCGGTCCGGCGTTCCGGTGAGGAATGTTCGCTCTAAGCAATTCATCTACTGCACTTAGGAAGGCGACCTAATGGCGCAGGCGGGCGTTTCGTTTACGGTCGGGCGCGAAGCCAATCCGCAGTACGGCGAGACGTGGAACGGCGTTCAACTCTTGGACAAACACCAGTTTCCCGACGGCGTTGACCCGTACCGAGTGCCCGGCAAGCCCGAAAGTGGTTTACTGTGGGGCATCAGCGACGCGAAGCGAACGCCCGATGGCTCGGGGGACCGGGCGGTGCAAGCCTACAACTACCGCATGTGCCTGACCGACAAACCAGCTAACCGCATTCCGATTACGCGCCCCGATGGTTACGATTCCACAAAGTACGAACTGTTACTCCGGCAGATTCAGAAGAAGGTGCCGCAGGAGCTGACCTGGAACCTGATGCACTTCGTTATGATGCCCAATCGCAAAACGGACATCAACAACTGCGGGGGCTTTTCGACCGACATGATCGGGGCCAATTTCGATTATCCAAACGCCAGCTACGAACGCCGGCGGCAAATCATCCAAGAGCACGAAGCGTACACCAAGGGCTTGTTTTACTTCATTGGCCACGATCCCCGGATGCCCAAGCATCTGCGCGACGAGATGCTGAACTGGGGCTACCCCAAAGACGAATACAGCGACAACGGCCATTTTTCGCATCAGTTGTATATCCGCGAAGCCCGGCGCATGGTCGGCGAGTACGTGATGACGCAGAAAGACATACAGATTGAGCGCACCAAGCCGGACGTGATCGGCATGGGTTCTTACAACTCCGACTCGCACAACGTCCAGCGTGTGGCGACCGCAGACGGCGCAACCGAGAACGAAGGCGACATGCAGGTGTCTGTCGAGCCGTACCAGATTCCGTACCGCGTCATGCTCCCCAAACGCGGCGAGGCGACGAACCTGCTCGTCCCCGTCTGCTTCTCGGCGAGCCACGTCGCCTACTCGACGCTTAGGATGGAGCCGCAGTACATGATC
>CAXUEB010000150.1:8411-12114 GCA_964249775.1 uncultured Spirosoma sp. | reverse complement strand
TTCGCACAACTGCCAGCGGCTCGTGGTCGACGGTTCCGTCCGCAACGAAGGCGACGTACAAGTCGGCGGCTTCCTGCCCTACCCCGTTAGCTACCGGGCGCTGGTACCCAAGCGCGGTAGCGTACAAAACCTGCTGGTACCGGTTTGTTTGTCGGCCAGCCACATTGCCTACGGCTCTATTCGGATGGAACCGGTGTTTATGGTCCTGGCGCAGTCGGCAGCGTTGGCGGCTTGCCAAGCCATCGACGAAGGCAAAGCCGTGCAGGACATTGACGTAACGAAACTACAAACGCGCTTAGCCAACGATCCACTCCTGAACGGTTCTGCGCCCGAAATCCTGATCGACAACGACGACACAACGCGGGTGCGGCCGGTAGGCGCGTGGCTGCGCGAAACCAAGGGTGGTAAGTACGGCGCGTCGATGCTGGTTACCGAAGACCGCAGTGGGCCAAAGTCCGTGCGGTTTCGGCTGCCCAATAACCGGCCCGGCCGTTACACCGTGTACGTGTATAACCCAATCCGGTCGGGCGGGGGCGGCAATCCCGGACAGTACGACCGCCAGACGGACAAGGCTAATCGCGTACTGGTTCGGTTGAACACCGGCAACTCCATCCAGCAACTGACGCTGGATCAGCAACCGCAGGCCAACGACTGGATTAGCCTCGGCGAACACCAACTCACCGCTGGCACGACGCCCTACCTCGAACTTAGTAACGAAGGCGCAACCGGCGCGGTCGTCGCCGACGCGGTGCTGTTTGTGCCGGTAGAAGAGAAAGTTAAGGCGATGTCAGCGTCTCAAAACTAACAGCCATAACGCAAATTCGGGTGTCGGCTTCTCAAAACCGACACCGCAAACGCATGAACCTACAAAACGCAACGGCCCTCGTCACGGGGGGCGCTTCCGGCTTAGGCGAAGCCACGGTCCGAATGCTGGTGGCCAACGGCGCGAACGTCGTCATTGTCGACCTGAACGACGAACGCGGCAACGCTCTGGCGGACGAGTTGGGCGCGGCCGGCTCAGGCGCGACCGTCCGCTTTCAGAAAACCGACGTGACCAACGAAGCCGACGTGCAGGCTGCCGTGAACCGGGCCGTCGAAGCCTTCGGCGGTTTACACGTCAACGTCAACTGCGCGGGCATCGCCGAAGCCCGCAAAACGCTCGGTAAAGTTGACGGCGTCTACGGAGCGCACTCACTGGCGGCCTTTCAGAAAACCATTTCAATCAATTTGATCGGCACCTTCAACGTCATCCGGCTGTCGGCCCTGGCAATGGAGCGCAACGAACCCAACGCGGAAGGTGAACGGGGCGTCATCATCAATACCGCGTCCGTAGCGGCCTACGACGGGCAGATTGGTCAGGCCGCTTATTCAGCCTCAAAGGGTGGCATTGTCGGCATGACCTTGCCCATTGCCCGCGACCTCGCCCGTTCCGGCATCCGGGTGATGACCATCGCCCCCGGCCTGTTCGAAACGCCCCTGCTGATGGGTTTGCCCGAAGAAGCCCGCCTTTCGCTGGGTCAGCAAGTACCCTTCCCCTCGCGCTTAGGTCGGCCCAACGAGTACGCGATGCTGGCCAAAGCCATTCTGGAAAACCCCATGCTGAATGGCGAAGTAATCCGGCTGGACGGCGCAATTCGGATGGCACCCAAGTAAGCGTTGTTTTGTGGCTTAGCGAACAATTGGTAGTCAATGCTATCAACCGGTTATACAAAGTTACCATTACTAAAGATTCCGACGATGGTCAGTAAATCGCCAATATACCGACATTAAGCCCCTGCACCACTTGGGGCGAAACGCTCGCCGAAGCATTCGCTACGGTAAAAAAAGCCATAGAAGGAGTTATCGAAAGCCGGGAAGCGAATGAGTATCCAATCCCGGATGATACCGAACAGCTACAGCAGGAAAGTCAACGTCCCCCACGAACGGTCGTAACGCTACCAATTGATTATTCTTACCAAACCTTATCCGCCTAACATGGACTATTCGCCAAAACGGCTAATTAAACGGGTAGAGGAGAAAGGTTGGGAGTTAGATAGGATTGAAGGTAGCCATCACATTTACAAACAACTCGAAACAAAGCAAACCATACCGGTTCACGGTAGTCGGGAAAGGGGCTTTTCTTGTAGACACTTAAGAGGGCAGGGATTGATAAAAGCGACGTATCATTCGGTGTAATTGGTCCACAATATATGCCTTGCCATTACGCTACGTTGTGCAACCGAACGACGCGCTGAGCCTGATAGAAAATCAATAAAGGACGAACGGCGCGTTGGAAGCGGTTGCCCACTGTACCCAACACGCCGTTCGAGAAGTAAATACCAAAACACCCAAAACCTTTTACATTGAGAAGCTCAACCGCCCGAACACGAACCGGCCGTTGAAGCCGCCCTGGTTCGACGGAAACAGGAACCGGCCCCGGTTCGACGCGTCGCGGTTTGATGCGTAGTCGATGGAACCAAGCGCGTTTCGGGGGTCAATGAAAATCTGGTTCGGGTACACGTCGAGCAAGTTATTGGCCCCAATCGTTAGGTTTAGCGTTTTGTTGAATCGGTAGCCCAGCGTCAGGTCCGTGATCCAGATCGGGCTAAAGGTTTGGTCGATAAACGGATTACCATTCTCGTCGCGCGCGAATTGCGCGTTGAAATACGCACCCGCTGCATTGCGGGCGTAGGGGTCCACGTTCGTTAGGTTCGTTACCGAACCAAAGCGCACCGTCCGCAGCGTTATATCGAACTTACGGATTGAATACGTCGCGCTCAGGTTGATCTTGTTCTGCGGCTGACCCGTTTCGAGCAGGGCCACCTGGGAGCGGTCGAAGAAAATGTTGCGGAAATACGTATCGGGGCTGGCCGGCGTGCCGTCGGCATTAGTCCGGTTTTCGTTGTTGGCCGGGTTATCAATCAACGCCGTCGTGTTGATGGCCCGCACCTTGTTTTGGTTAAAGTTAATGGCCGCCGTGACGGTCAACTGACCCGGTCCGAGCTTGGTCCGCTCCGTCGCCACAATGTCGATTCCCCGCGTGCGTGTATTGGCCGCGTTGGCAAAGAACCGGACGTTGTTGATACCAACGTATTCGTTTGCACCAAACCGCAGGGCCGCCCGGCTGAACGCGCCCGAATACAACACGCGGTCCTGAATGTCGATTTGGTACGCGTCAACCGTCAGCGTCAGCCCCCGCCCAAGCTGACTCGTCAAGCCGAACGTGTAGTTGACCGACGTTTCAGGACGCAGCGCGTCCACGCCGATGACCTGCCGGGCAATGGCGTTTTCATTGTTGACGGTCAACGTGTTCGACGGCAGACCGGCGACGAACTGCGTACTCGTGTTCTGAAAATAACGCTGGTGCAGCGACGGTGCCCGGAAGCCGGTGCTGATCGCTCCGCGTAGGTTTAGGGCGTCAACAATCCGCAGCCGCCCCGATAGTTTACCCGTCAATTTAGAGCCAAAATCCGTGTAATTTTCGTACCGACCCGCTACGTCCAAAAGCAGACGGTTGAACAATTCACCTTCCACGTCGGCGTACACGGCGACGTTCGAGCGTGACCGGTTGATGGTATCAGAAGGCTGGTAACCCGGAAACACTTGCGCACCGGGCAAGGCCAGGGCCGTTCCCGACGCGGGACCACTGATTGTCAGGGGCGCAGCCGGCACCACTTTGCGGATGTCCGCGCCAATGTATGAGTTTTGCTCGCCCGCCTGAATC
>CAXUEB010000150.1:2041-8401 GCA_964249775.1 uncultured Spirosoma sp. | reverse complement strand
TCACGAAATGGTCCCGTCGGTATTCGGCTCCGAACGCCAGGTTCAGGCTGCGGATGCTGCCCGCCCGCTCAAACAGCCGCGAGAAGTCTAAGTTGGTCGTGTTCTGATCGAACTTGAGCGTACCAGCGTAAAATTCCGTCTGTTGCGTGTTGCTGTTGGGCAGCGACGCGTTGCCGGAGTTCAGCACGTCGAACCGGAACGTGTTGCGTCCGAAGGTGTTGCTGAGGTCGGCGTTCCAGGCACCAAACTTGGTCTTGTAGCCTAAAATCAACGATTGATCGTTGATAATGGATTGAATCGCCGGCAAAAATCCGTCGGGGTAGTACAAACTACCGTCGGCGTTGAGCGGCTGCTGCGTCCGCGACACGGGAATTCGGTTGTTGCCGAAGCCCGTGCCCGTGCGGTACGTAACGCCCCCGGCGAAGTACAGCGCCGACCGGGTGTTGAAGGGTAGGTCGCCGTTTACAAACAAACCGTAGTTGCGCGCCGATGAATTGCCAATCACCATGTTCTGCCGGTTGTAGCCCCGCTGCTGAACCAGCGTCCGGTCGGCGTTAATGAGGTTGGTCCGAAAGGCGGTTTGGGCCTGACCGGCGGGTGTTGCGGGGAAGCTGGCGTTACCGCCCAAGTAAATGGTCGGGGCGTTGTCTTCGCCACTGCGGTTGGTGCGGCCCCGATCGAGGAATTGCCCCGACACCGTGATGCCGCCCAGCTTCCCAAACCGAAAGCCTTTCGAGAAATCGAACTGAAGCACGCCCCCGTCGCGCAGTTGCTGACTGCGCTGCTCCGTACCGCCCCCGATCAGGGGAACGCTGTACTTCATGTTGGTAAAACTTTGCCCGGCCGTCAGCGAAGCCGTTAAACCCGAGTAGTTTTTCTTCAACACGACGTTGATAACGCCCGCGATGGCATCCGAACCGTACTGAGCGGCTGCCCCGTCGCGCAGCACTTCAATGCGCTCCACGGCCGATACGGGAATTACATTCATATCGGTGCCGACCGAACCGCGCCCCACCGAGCCGTTGATGTTTACCAAAGCTGTGTTGTGGCGTCGTTTGCCGTTGACCAGCACCAGCACCTGATCGGGACCAAGGCCGCGCAGCGATGCCGGGTCGATGTGATCGGTGCCGTCGGTAACAGTCTGCCGGTTGGAGTTAAACGAGGGAGCCACGAAGTTTAAAATCTGGCCGATGTCAGTCTGCGCAAATCCCTTTAAGTCCTTGGTCGAAATTACGTCGACTGGCACGGCCGTTTGGATGTTCGACCGGGCCGTTTGCGCCCGCGAACCGATGACCACCACTTCGCCCAGATTGGCCGAGTTTTCGCGCAGCGTAGCGTTGGCCAACACCGCGTCGCCTTCCGTAACCGTGACCGGCAAACTGGCCGTTTCGTAGCCCACAAAGCTGATGCGGAGGGTATAGCTGCCGGGGTTTAATTTAATGGCGTAATCGCCGTTAGCGTCGGTCGTTGCGCCAATGCTGGTATTCTGCACCACGATTGTTGCGCCCGGAATGGCTTGCTGCGTGCCACCATCCGTCACCCGGCCTCGTACGCCCTGCGCCAGTACCGTAGTGAGCGTAAGTAGCCAGGCGGTCACACTCAGCACCCAACGGTTTGCTGTGTAATAGTTAATCATAGGTTAGAAAATTAGTTATTGCAAAAATAAGACGTAATCAGCCGAAATATACAAAAAGAACCTCTGTATTTTAACTTTACCAAGATTTGCCAAATGACCGAATGCCGTTTAGCATCGAGCCGAACTAATTTGCAAAACTGAAGTAATCACTGTCTATCCTGACTACCTCGTAAAAATAGCCCGCGTTTGGGCGAGCTATTTTTGTACTATTTAACCGATAACAAAGCCTGTTATTTGGCCGAAACCACTTCCAGGTCAAAACGCAGGGGCGCGTAGGGCGGAATCACGTAATTGTTTCCGCTTAATCGGCCGCTCGTCCCGTAGCCCAGCGACGACGGAAAGACGACCGTGGCTTTTTCGCCAACTTTTAATTTAGAAAAGCCTTCTTCAAATCCTTTGATGTACGCGTTTTGGCCCAGTATAATGTCCCGCGTAGCCGTGCCCGTACTATCAAAGGGCGTCACCCCTCGTAGCAGTTTACCACTGTACCGAACCGTCAGGGTCTGTCCGGCGGTCGGCACGGCCCCGGTTGGACTGGCCTGGGTTTTGATGAAGCGCAGACCACTCGTCGTCTTCTCGGTGACGGTCAGTTTGTTGTTGGTCACGTATTCGTCAATCTGCTGTTCTTCCGAGCGGGAACGGCTGAGCGCCACGTCGAAGCGGACGACGGAGTAAGCCGGCAGGTTAGCGCTAATGTTGGTCGCGCCGATGCCGATGTACGAAGGAATTAGAAAGGTGGCCGTTTCGCCTTCACGCATGAGTAGTAGACCCTCGTCTAATCCCGGAATAAACGTCCGGTACAAACCCGCAATAGCGTACACCGGATTGGTGGCGGGAATGCGTTGAATCAAGGTATCCAACAGGTTATACGCCGTGTACGAATACTCAAGCTCTTCGCCCAGGGCTGCTTTTTTGCCGGCTGGATTCGCCTTCGTAATGACGTAGTAAAGTCCCGACGCGGTGCGGGTTCCGTTCAGGTTTTTGGCCGCGGCATAGGCCGTGACGGCCGAATCATTTTTAACAGCGAACCCGGCCGATGGATCAACTTCTTCCTTGGCGCAGGACGCCAAGCCACCCAGCAACAGGGCACTCCAGATAAAGGCTTGTAATTTTTGCATGAACGTAAACCAATAGATACCAATACCAACTACTACGCAGATGGACCCCACATCGTGGCAAACCGTTGGAACGAGAAGGGATTTTTGAGTGGTCCGTTACACGGAGCCAAAGTCCGGTGGTCTAACGGACTTCCTTACTCCACCATCAACCCTTCTCCGGCTTTCAACGCCCGGAACCGATTGGCTGGTATGTTCTGGCCGGTTAGCGCCTGCCGCAGATCATCGACCGGCTCAGTTTCGCCGTCGTCGGCCAAGGGAAAGGTGCCGAAGTGAATAGCAACGCTTTGCGCCGAGCGCACGTCCTGGTGAATCCGCACGGCCTCGGCCGGGCTGCAATGCACCGGCGACATAAACCAATTGGGTTTGTAGGCCCCGATTGGAATCAGCGCTAAGCGCATCGGCCCGTACTGCTCGCCAATCGCCCGAAAGTGCGGCCCGTAACCCGAATCGCCGGCGAAGTACAGCTTACCCGTTTTAGGGTTATCCAGCACGTAGCCCGCCCAAAGCGTACTGTTGCGGTCGAACAGACCCCGGCCCGAAAAGTGCTGCGCCGGTACGCAGTGCACGGTAGTTTGCCCACTCACGGGCATCGACTGCCGCCAGTCCAACTCCGTTACGTTGCGGCAGCCCGCCCGCTCCAAAAACGCCTTTACGCCCAACGGGCAGATAACCTTCGGCTGGTCGCGGGTGCAGAGCTTGCGGACGGTGCCAATTTCCAGATGGTCCCAGTGGTTGTGGCTCAAGAGCAACACGTCGATCTTGGGTAGGTCGTCGAAGCGAACGCCGGGCGGAGCGTTGCGTTTGGGACCAACGAACTGGAACGGACTCACACGTTCTTCATAAATCGGGTCGGTCAGTACGTTCAATCCGTCGAATTGAAGTAACACCGTCGAATGGTTGATGAACGTGACCCGCACCGGCGGCCGGCGAACCGGTGCGCCGGCCGCCGGATTATTAGCTGAATCACTACCCACGCGAGCCGGTGGGGGCGGGCCGGGCTGATCGTTATGAAACGCCCCCCACGGCTGCGTCCGCTCGCGGTTGAGTTGCCAGCCGATCACTTCCCGAAAGCCTTTTGCCGTTGGCGCACCGGGCGTAAAGAAGTTTTGGCCGTCGAAGTGATCGCTGACCGGCCCGCTGTACCGCGGTCCCGAAATTAGGTAGCCGATCAACGTCACCGTAATGACAATCAACACCAGGACAACGCCCACGTACATCATGATTCGCTTGAGCATACAAGTTGGGTAATTCTCACGGCTGCAACACCTGGTTGATCACGTGCACGACGCCGTTGGGTGCCACCAGATCGGGCGTAACGATGCTGGCAGGAGTCGTATTCTTGGCTCCCTTTACCGTCGCCGTGCCGTTCGTAACGGCCAACGTCAGCCGGTTGCTGCCCGACAACGTATTGACCGGACCGGCTTGGATCTGCCCCGACAGCGTTACGCCCGACACGACGTGGTAGGTCAGCAGCGACGCCAGCGTTTGTGGGTTAGCCGCTTCCACGGCCGCTACCGACGTATAACCCGCCGACCGGAAAGCCGCGTCGTTGGGGGCAAATACGGTAACCGGACTACCCGCTGCGTTACCCAAGGCCGACAGCGCCGAATTGGTTGTTCCAATGCGCCGGAGAGCCGCCGATAAGTAGGTCAGATTGGGATTGCTTTGGATAGCCGCCAGCACCGTAGCGGCCGATGGCGTCAGCACCCGGTCGATGATGTGCACCGTGCCGTTGGCGGTTGTCAGATCGGCCTGCGTCACGCGGGCGCTGTTGAGGCTGATCTCGCCGTTGCTCGTTCGGTTGACGTACACGACTCCCTGATTCGCCGTTTGCAAGGTATTTTGGCCCGTTGGTAGCGCCGACGCCCCGACGGATGAACTTAGTACGTGGTATAGCAGGATGGTTCTAACCTGCTCTTTAGAAATTGCCGTAATCGCAGCCGGCGTCGTTAGCCCCGACGCCCCAAAAGCTCTATCATTCGGCGCGAACAAGGTTAGGTTCGCGCCTTTGAGCGCGTCGCCCACCTCGGCATGGGCCACGGCCGCCCGCAGCAGGCTGAACTGATCATCTTCCTGAATCAGGTCGGCAACCGTTCGGGGTTGGGCAACGGAATCGTCGTTTTTCTGGCAACTTGCTACCATCGTCAGGATCAAGAGCCAGACGCTTACCTGGGGCAGGCGGGCAAACAAAGAAGAGGGCATAATGGGCAGTAGGGCGCGTAAAGTTACTTAGATGAAGAACCGCCGAAAACGGCTTAAGTTTCCGGGCGGACAAAGATAGGCATCGGCGTCGCGCAAAAACCCAATCACCCAACCACATACCTACTTTTTCGCCTGACGGTCTGGCGAAATTTTCGTACCTTCGCGGTCTTGTTAACTATTGTTAAATAGCCCTGATTGGGATGAAGGAACACATTGACCCTGGCAATCTGCCCCAGCACATCGCCGTTATTATGGACGGAAACGGACGCTGGGCTAAGCGGCAGGGAGCCGCCCGGGTGTTTGGTCACCGCAACGCCATCAAGGCGGTGCGCGAAACGACCGAAGGGTGCGCCGAACTGGGCATTAAGTACCTGACGCTGTACGCTTTTTCTACCGAAAACTGGAACCGGCCCAAGTACGAAGTCGACGCGCTGATGACGCTGTTGGTGCATACGATCCGCGGGGAAATCAAAACGTTGATGGACAACAACGTGCGACTGACAACCATCGGCCACACCGAAAGCCTGCCCGCCGACTGCCAGGGCGAACTGGCCGAAGCCATGCGCGCCACCGCCGGCAATACGGGCCTGACGCTGATTTTGGCGCTCAGCTACAGCGGCCGGTGGGAAATTCTGGAGGCCGTCCGGCAGTTGGCCGCCGACGTACGCGACGGCCACTTAGCGCCCGACGAGATCGACGAGACGGTGTTCGGACAGCGCTTGAACACGGGCGGCATTCCCGATCCCGAACTGATGATCCGAACCAGTGGTGAGATGCGCCTTAGCAACTTCATGCTTTGGCAACTGGCGTATTCGGAGCTGTACATGCCCGATGTGCTTTGGCCCGATTTTCGCAAAAATCATCTGCACGAAGCTATTCTGAGTTACCAGCAACGGGAGCGCCGGTTTGGCAAAACCAGCGAGCAGTTGGTTAAATAAATTAGCAAAATTTAACAAGCGTTCCTTCCAACCCTACGGGGCAAAGGGGAATCCACCCAGTGAAAACAACACAGGCCACGAACTTGAAACACCCTATAAAGTGCCTAACCGGAGCCGCCCTGCTGCTCCTGAGCCTGCTGCCCGCCCTAACGCAGGCGCAGGTTCGCGTCGGCGTCGGCCGGGACTTACCCGCGCCCGCGTCCACCGACGAGTTAACCAATTATGCCAACCCTAAAGAGTATGAAATCGGCAAACTGAGCGTGACGGGTACGCGCTACCTCGATCCGAACTCGCTGGTGTCGCTGGCGGGATTGAAGGTTGGCGACAAAATTCGCATTCCGGGCGAGGCCGTCGGCTCGGCCGTGCGCAAATTGATGGACACGCACGACCTGATCAAGAAGGGGATGGAGATCAAGGAGGAGGACATCCGCGAGGGGCTGGTCGCCGTCCTCTCCGTCTGCATCCC
>CAXUEB010000150.1:0-2031 GCA_964249775.1 uncultured Spirosoma sp. | reverse complement strand
GGCTTCCTGAACACGAAGGTTAAGATTACAACCGTGCCCGACAGCGCCCGCAACAACGCAACGATGCGCGTGCTGGTCGACAAGGGGCAGAAGGTGAAGATCGCCAAAATCACCTTCGACGGCCGGCAGGAAGTAGACGAATCGGCGGTGCGGCTGAAAATGAAAAGCACCAAAGAAATGCGCTTCGGCCGGGTGTTTTCGCCTTCCAAGTTCATTCCCAAGAAGTACGAGGAAGATAAGCAAAAGCTAATTGCGTACTACAATAAGCTCGGCTACCGCGACGCGGCTATCGAAAGCGACACGGTCATCAACAACGGCGGCAACACGATCAACCTGAACCTGACGCTTAACGAAGGCCGCAAGTACTACTACCGCAACATTGAGTTTTCGGGCAATTACCTGTACCCGGCTAAACGACTGCGCGAGGTGCTCGGCGTTGCTAAGGGTGACGTGTATGACCCCGAAGATTTAGAGAAGAAAATGAATGGCAATCCTGGTCAGGATTTGAGTTCGCTGTACATGGACGATGGTTACCTGTACTACAACGCTCAACCCGTTGAGAAAGCCATCGACGGCGATTCCATCGACCTCGAAATCCGGGTTTTTGAGGGCAAGCAGGCCAGCATCAACCGCGTCGTCTTGAACGGCAACACCAAAACCAGCGATCACGTCGTGATGCGCACCATTCGGACGCTGCCGGGTCAGAAGTTTTCTAAAACCAACCTGATCCGTACGCAGCGCGAACTGGCCACACTCGGCTACTTCGACCCCGAAAAGATTGGTATCAACCCCGTGCCGCAGAACGACGGAACGGTCGATATTGAATACACGGTGGAAGAAAAGCCTTCCGACCAGATCGAACTCTCGGGTGGCTGGGGCGGCTACGTAGGCTTCGTCGGTACGCTTGGTCTGACGTTCAATAACTTCTCAGCCCGTAACATTCCAAACCTCAGCGCGTGGCGGCCCCTGCCGGCCGGCGACGGGCAGCGGGTGCAGTTGCGTTTTCAGGCCAACGGTAGTCAGTATCAGGTGTATTCGTTGTCGTTCACGGAGCCGTGGCTCGGCGGACGTAAACCCAACGCCCTGTCGGTCAGCGCCAGTCATACGGTTTACCAATCGTTTTACGATCCGACGAACCCTTACAGTCTGTACCAGAGTCTGAAAGGTCGCAAGCCGACCGGCTCGTACGCCAACACGGCGTTCTCGGTGGGTCTGGGGCGGCAGTTGAAGGTGCCCGACGATTTCTTTACGTTGAGCCACTCGTTGTCATTCCAACGGTACAACCTGAACAACCTCGACATCTTCGCCATTGGCTATAACAACGGGGTGTCGAACAACGTAACGTTCAACACGACACTGGCGCGCAACAGCATCGACAACCCGCAGTTTCCGCGCAGTGGTTCGTCGTTCTCGCTGAGCGGTACATTTACGCCACCCTGGTCGGCTTTTCGGAGAAACATCACCGAAGCGTCGCGCCCGGAAGACAAGTACAAGCTGGTCGAGTACCACAAGTGGATGTTCGACGCCAGTTGGTTCCAGACTATTTTCGGTAAGCTGGTCCTGAATACGCGGGCGCATATGGGCTTCCTGGGCAGCTACAACCGCCGTACTGACATTGGGCCGTTCGACCGGTTCGTCTTGGGTGGTTCGGGTCTGGCCGGGCAGGGACAGTTTGCCTTGGCGCATTCCCGGCAGCACCGAACTGAGGCAGGGGGGCGTGGCCTACAACAAGTTCGTGGCGGAACTGCGGTATCCAGTTTCGCTCAATCCGTCGGCGACTATTTTCGTGCTGACGTTTTTAGAAGCGGGCAACAACTGGGGCAGCTATAAGCAGTTCAATCCGTTCGATCTGAAACGCTCCATTGGCTTCGGCGCGCGGATTTTCATGCCGGCCTTTGGGCTGATTGGCATTGACTACGGCTACGGCTTCGACCGGGTTCCGGGCACGAACAACACGGGTAACCGGGGTCAGTTCCACTTCACGATTGGGCAGCAGTTCAGATAAGATTTGCGGACGTAAAACGTTAGTAG
>CAXUEB010000149.1:9150-13257 GCA_964249775.1 uncultured Spirosoma sp. | reverse complement strand
CAAATTGGCGGGGGCAATTATTGCAGACTCTTTGAGAAGGCAACAACGATTTGACGGAAGATAGTGGGTCGTGACTTAATCGTGGACTTAGAGTTTCTACTACAGGGTAACTATCACCGTTTCTTGCCCCCACTGCCACCAGCAGGAAGCCCTCCGACGGAAAGGCGTTAGTCCTGATGGCCATCAACCGCACCGGCGGACCGGCTACAAATGTGAAGCCTGCAAGCGAAGTTTTCAGCTCACCTACACTAAGCGAGCTTACCAACCTGGCATCAAAGAGCAAGTCGTCGACATGGCCTTGAACGGTAGCGGCATCCGGGATACGGCTCGTGTGTTGCGAATAAACATGAACACCGTCAGGAGTACACTTAAAACAAAGCTGGCCAAGTTGTCTGCGTAAACCCGGCTTATGCACGGGGTCAACCTTTAGCGTCCGTCGACCAACCCGTTGTAAATGTTTCTGCCGTTGACGGTGACGCTGAACGAATAATCGATCCTGAAGCACCCATGCCCTCAACGGTCACTTCGGGCTAATTGTAGAAGCGCTACGTGGCTACTCAACCATCCAGCATTCGGAGCAAGGACCGTTAGATGATCTGAAGTAACTGGCTTGAATCGGCTGACCCATAAGCCGGCCTCCCGGTTAATTGCTCCAACTCAGTTTCCAACTCAGTTACCCGGACAGCTTAAAATTACGGTTACAGACTATTCGTTGAGGAGCTTCTGAATGGCCTCTTCCAGTTCAGGCGAAAAGCCTTCGCTGATAAAAGCGACAACGCCCCGGCGATCGACCAGGACGTACAGGGGAATGGCATTGACTTGGTAATCGCGTTTGGATCGATTCGTGCCTAAAAGCATGGGGAATGTGGCGCCCCGCTTTGCCAGCATTCGTTTGGCCACGTCTTTCTGTTTAAGCTCGTGGATGATGCTAACCACCTGCAAGCCCCGGACTGCATACGTATCGGCCAGTCGCTGGATTTTCGGCATCGACTCTAAGCATGGTCCGCACCAAACCTCCCAGAAGTCAAGAAGCGTAACGCTACCGGCTAAGCTTTCCGAAGCAAACGGACCACCCGTCAAGGTCGGTAGCACGAAGGCTGGGGCCGGTTTGCCCAGTAGGCTCATCACCGGATTGTCCTTGGCTATGTGGCGGTCGAAACGGTGCGCTACTCCGATCAGATCGCCATTCGATTCGATACGCAGGGCATTGATTCGTCTGTTCGCATCGAGCCGCTGCTCCTGTTACCCTTTGTTGAAAACACCTTTAAACACGGCGTCGGTGAAGAGACGACTACCGGTTACGTTTACATTGCGTTGGTGGTGATTGAGCAAGAATTAATGCTACAAACTAAAAACAGCAAGGTCGCGCGATCTTCGGCGGGTAAGCAACCGAAGGGCATTGGCTTAATGAACGTGCAAAAGCGCTTAGCCCTGTTGTACCCAGGGCAACACGAACTAATTATTTGGGAGGACGCCACGACTTACGAACTTCAACTATGCTTACCGTTACGGAATTATGATTAAGTGCTTAATTGTGGATGACGAACCCTTAGCCCGGCAGGTTTTGCAGCGCTATACTGATCAGACCGACAACTTAGTGGTAGCGCATAGTTGCGCCAACGCACTGGATGCGTTTGCCTACCTGGGATGGGACAGCACCCGGTTGACTTGCTGTTTCTGGACATCCGGATGCCCAGGTTGAATGGGCTGGAGTTCATTCGGACCCTTAAACAGCCACCCGCCGTTGTTTTTACCACCGCGTATTCAGAGTACGCCGTAACCAGCTACCAGGTGGAAGCTGTTGATTACTTACTTAAACCGATCACCTATGAACGTTTTCAGAAAGGCATTGCTAAGTTTCTCAGGGTAAGTTCGCTCGACGAACCGGCCGTCGCCCATACGTATTTCAAAGTGGATGGACGTTTGGTCCGCCTGGAACATGCCGACATTCTGTTTGCCCAGTCTATCAAAGATTACATCCTCATTCATACCATCACGGGTAATTATATTACGCACATGACGATGAAACATCTGGCAGCCATGATGCCCAGCACCTTGTTTCAGCGCGTTCATCGCTCTTTCCTGGTCAACCGGTCGCGGATCGCGTCAATTAGCCGGCGTGAGCTTACCATCGAGGGAGTCAAGATTCCAGTGGGTGAAAACTACCACGTTGCCATTAACAACATCCTATTTTAAATCGGTATCATCACTATCCCGGAAGCAGGTGTTTGCCTGCTTATTGTCGCAAATGGGTATACTAACAAAGGCGTACTGTCAGCCCAGCCTTGCTCAGCAGTACATAACGTTATGATAGAGATTCGCTTCAACTTAGGTTTGTAAACCGGCCTTTGTTGAGCATCAATAAAGAGTACTTACTAACGAATCTTATCTCATCGGTAATACGGATTGCCCACCGAATCCGACATGGCCCAGGGATAATCCCACCGTTCCATGTACTGATTACCCGGCAGGAAGCGATCATTTGCCTTTTTTAGCCTTTGGGATAGCAACTTGTCTAACTGCCGTTGGGTAACGGCTACCTCGTTGCGGTTAATGAGATTCGCACGCTGGTACGGATCGCGCTCGTTGTCGTACAGGAGCCAGGGGCCGTTCAGGTCCCGCACGTAAGTATAGCGAGTCGTGCGGAGGCCTCGGTACTCGCGCCCGCCCTTAGCGTAGTTCCACTGGTGGAACGGCACGACGCAGGCGATCAGGGCCGCATCGTCGGACCGGGCGGGTCGCGGCCGGCGGAACAACGGAGCCAGATCTTGTCCATCCACGTTCTGGGGTACGGCCTGCCCACTCAACGACAACAACGTTGGCATTAGGTCGGTAAGCGTTACCGGCACGTCCAGTACCTGCCCGGTTCGGCCTAAGCCCGCCGGGTACTTCAGCAGCATGGGAATACGGATCGACTCATCCCAGGGCTTTTGCTTGTTAATCATGCCCTGCGAGTACAGCATGTCACCGTGGTCGGAGGTAAATACGAAAATGGTATTGTCGTCAACGTTAGCCGTTTTCAACGCCGTTTGCAGCCGCCCAATGCAGTCATCCAAGGCGTTGATGTGGGCGTAGTAACCACGCAGTGCTCGCCGGGCCTCGGTGCTGTCGCTCGTCGGTACATTGGCCCGGAGCGCAATGGGTCGGTTCGCGTATTTCTGCCGGTAGTCTTTCGGAGCCGTTTGGTAAGGGTCGTGGGGCGGCCCCCAGGCCAGCACCAATAAAAACGGTTTGGGGTCGGGCCGGGTCATAAACGCAATGGCCGAATCGGTTTGGCTGATGGCGTCGTACTGCTGCCACACAAACCGCTGGTTCACCTCGTTGTAATAAGCCGAGTTGTTGTAATCGTGCGTACATTCCAGCACCCGCCAGTAATCGAACCCCTGCCGCCGATGGACCGGAATCGGAGCCAGCCGACCCGGATTGTAGTCTTTGTTCAGGCTTCCGTTTACGTGCCATTTACCAATGAAACCGGTCCGGTAGCCGTTCTGTCCGCACACCTCGGCCAACGTCAGGGCTTCGTTGCGAAGCGGGCGGTCGTTGTAGAACACCCCGTGCGTGGTGGCGTGCTGACCCGTCAGCAGACTCGCCCGGCTGGGCGAACAAACCGGCACCGAGGCCACGCCAAACCGGGCGTTTACCGATTCGCCCGCCAACCGGTCTAAATGGGGCGTAATGACGTCCCGGTTGCCCATGTAGCCCAGGTCCTGCGCCCGCCATTGATCGGCCATCACAATGATAATGTTCGGCTTGGGGGCAACCCGCACCGGGTTAGCAGGCGGGGTACGGAGGGGTGGCCGGAGCAAACACAGCCAACTTACCGCGATGGTACTGCCCACAAGTAAGAGAGAAAGGTTCATGTCGAGGTTGTTAAGCGTTTACCGGGCTGCGGCCTTTACGTGCTCAAAAGCGGGCGACAGCGTTCTTTTTAACCGTTGACCCCGTGGTTTAGCGGCCAGGTTACGGAGTTCCTGCGGGTCTTTTTCCAGGTCATAGACTTCCTCGTAGCTCTGCCCCGGCCCGCGCAGGTTAACGTAGCGCACGTACTTTTTATCCTGCCTCAGCACTCCTTCCGACTGCGTGATAAATACGGTCGGCAGATGGACC
>CAXUEB010000149.1:5277-9140 GCA_964249775.1 uncultured Spirosoma sp. | reverse complement strand
AAAACGAACTCCGTACGCCAGGGCGTTTGGGGCGGTCGGTTTGCCGCATCACCGCCGTCGCGGTCATCCATTAACGTGGTCAGGCCCAGGCCCTGCATCTGGTTCGGTACGGGCACCCCGGCTAAGGTGAGCAGCGTTGGCGCGAGATAGAAGTCGCCTTGTTAGGGTCCAAGCGGGGTGTTAATCAGGCGAGTGGCTTCGTCGTCTTTGTACTGCCGGGCTTGTTCGGCGAGTTTCCGTTTCAGCGTGGCGGTGATCTGCTCGTAGCCTTTCTCGCCGTAGCGGTTTTTCAGTTCGTGGGAATCGTTCTGTAAATCATACAGTTCCCAGGCTTCGCTCGCGCCGTAGAACCGGATTAGCTTGTAGCGGTTGGTACGGGTGCCGAAATGGGGCGATACCCGGTGCGGCAGTGGGTATTCGTAGTAGTGGTAAAACACGGCCTCCCGCCAAGGCGTTTTGGTCGGCTTGTCCGTCAGCAGGGGCGTCAGCGACCTACCCTGCATGTCGGCCGGGACGGTCATGCCCGCCAGGTCAAGCAGGGTGGGGGCCCAGTCGACGTTCATGGCCAGTTGCGTTACGGCCCTACCCGCTTTGGCTACGCCGGGAAACCGAACTAAGAACGGCGTTTTGAAGGATTCCTCGTACATAAACCGCTTGTCGAACCAGCCGTGCTCACCTAAGTAAAACCCCTGATCAGAGCCGTAGATGACGACCGTATTCTGGGCCAGCCCGGACTGATCGAGGTAATCCAGAATTTTACCGATGTTGCGGTCGAGCGAAGCGGCCGTGGCCAGGTAGTCGCGCAGGTACCGCTGGTATTTCCAGCGGGTCAGTGCTTCGCCTTTGGGTTGTTCTTCGTCATACTCCCGGCTGACCTTTCCTTCATAATACGCCTGAAACGCCCGTTTCTGCGCCGGCGTGAAGCGGTTGTAATTACCGTTCCGCTGGTAGTCGGCGTGGACTTTCAGATCGTGGGCCAGGTTCATCGTTTGCTCAATGCTCATGTCCTGCCGGGCAGCCGCCAGCCGACCGGTGTAGTTATCGCGGAAGGTCTCCGGCAGCGGGAAGTCGGTGCTGTCGTAGCGGCCCAGGTCGGGCAGGTCGGGCAACCAGGAGCGGTGCGTGGCCTTCTCGCCGATGACCAGCATAAACGGCTTGTCTTTTGAACGGCGGTCAAGCCAGTCGAGTGAAAACCGGGTAATCAGTTCCGTTACGTAGCCCTCGTGCTGGACCGTGTCTTTTTCGCCCATAAAATCCGGGTTGTAGTACGATCCCTGATCGGGCAAAATGTTCCAGTAATCATACCCGACCGGTTTGCTGCCTAAGTGCCACTTGCCGATCCAGGCGGTCTGGTAGCCCCCCTGCTGCATAAGCTTTGCCACGGTTGGCTGACGCGAATCGAACGTGTCTTTGCCGTTGTTACGAAAGCCGTTCAGGTGGCTGTATTTGCCAGTCAGCAGCACCGCCCGGCTGGGGCCGCAAATCGAGTTGGTCACGAACATATTTCGGAACAACACCCCTTCCCGCGCCAGTCGGTCAATGTTCGGCGTCCGGGCGATCTTGCTGCCGTACGCACTGATGGCTTGGGCAGTATGGTCGTCGGAAAGAATAAAGATGATGTTGGGCCGACGGCCGGGTGGAGCCGATTCGGTAGTTCGTGCCGGAACGTTCAGCACGTATGCGCCCGTCAGCGTCAGGAGTGCGGCCAGCAGGGTGAGCAGAAGTTTAGGGAGTTTCTTCATAGCGCTGGTGTAACGGTTAGAACGGTCCTTTCTGGTTATTACGGTCTGCCCGGTTGCTCCGGCCCGGCATTTCGCCCCGTTTGTTTTGCCTCTGGGCGGGCAGCGGCCCACCCGTTTCGCGGTCGTACCAGTCGGGTGTAAGCTCCTCCGGTGCCGAGTCGCCGGTTACGTCCTGCCACCGGTTGAGTACCGCCCGCAGTTGGGCCACGGTTTTAGCGTAGGTCGGATTGGCAACCTCGTTCCGGCTTTGGGTGGAATCTTTACGGCAGTCGAAAAACTCCTCGGCCGGGCGTGGGATCAGTAAGGCATCGGTTTGCAACGGAGTCAGCTTCCCGCTGCCGCGAGCGGCTTTGAGTTCCTTTGCGGACGGACTCTGGTTGGCGTCGATGGGTCCGCCGTTGTCCAAGCCGGGCCGTTTATTGATCAGGTACAAAAAGTCGCGGGTGCGGACGGCCCGTTCGTACCCCGCGTAGTCGTGCCAGTTGTGTTCCGAAAATACGTACTGTCGGAACGGCGCGGCCGGTTTTTGCAGGAGTGGATCGAAGCTGCGACCCTGCATCGTTTCAGGGGCGGTTACGCCCGCCAGTTTCAGCAGCGTCGGGGCAATGTCGATGCTGCTGACCAAACTGGCACTGACGGCATTTTTAGCCGCGATGCCTTTGGGCCAGCGAATCAAGAACGGCGTTTTCGTGCCGGCATCGTACACGCGCGTTTTGCTGCCGGGAAACGGCCGACCGTTGTCGGACATGAAAATGACGATTGTATTGTCCCTAATTCCCTGCCGGGTCAGTTCCTTATCCAATTCACCCACGTAATAATCGAGCCGACCAATCTCATTGTAATAATTGGCCAAGTCCCGGCGCGTTTCGGGCGTATCGAGCAGGGTCGGGGGCACCGCAACGTCTTTCTCAGGGTCGTGGCGGTGGCCGTACTGGTAGGCCGACCAGGGGCGGTGCGCGTCGATGGCCGCCAGCCACATAAAAAACGGCTTGTTGGCGGGGCGGGCGCGAAGCAGGTTGATCCACTGCTCTTCGGCCCCTTCGCCGTTGGCTGCCCGGTCGACCAGCAAGGTGTCGTAGGCCCGGCGGGTGGCGGGCCCTTCGTGCCATTTACCCACTAAGGCCGTAAAATAACCCCGTTGCCGGAGCGCTTCGGGCAGCAGTGGCAGGTGGCGCGGCAGGGGCGTGTGCAGTTCAGCCGCGCCGGTGTTGTGCGGGTAGCGCCCCGTCAGGATGCTGGTCCGGCTGGGACTGCACGAACTGGCCGTCAGGTACATATTCGTAAACCGGATACCCTGACCCGCCAGCCGGTCAATGTTCGGCGTCCGTATCTTCGGATTGCCGTAACAGCCGATGTCATCCCAGCTTACGTCATCGGCGATGACCACAATGATGTTGGGCTGGGCAGCGGGGGCCGTCGGCGGCAGGAAAGCGGCCAGGCCCGCCATGCTGATCCCGGCCCACACACAAATCATTCGTGTTTTCATGCGGTACGTAATGGTTTACCGGTTAACCCTCCTGCGTGATGGTTAGCTTCACCGGCGGCAATTGGTACGACGAGTTAACGACAATCTCCACCGTTCGGGCGGCTTTGGTGGTGTTGGGCCGTACGGTTACGGGTACCGACAAGTTTCCGGCTCCGTAAAGTTTAGTGATCGACAGCCACGCTTTCTTGTCGTCGGGCACGACAATCCACCAGCCGTTGGCACCGGCGTCGATTAGGAGGTTGACCGTGCCCCCCGCAGCCGCGAAACTTGATTTCGTTCCTTCCAGCGTCGCGCCGAAGGGGGACGGCTGGGGTTTGGGCGGCACTTCGTACCGAGTGCATTGCCACAGGCTCAGCGCCAGTAGCCCCAGGCTTACAATTGGCAGAAAACGTCGTTTCGCGTTCATGAGGTTATTTGGATTTCGGGATTACCAGCCCGGGTTCTGGGTCCATTTACCGCCCGTTAGCTGAATCAGCCGATCCTGAATAGGCAGCAGGTAATCGCGGTTTACGTTGAAGCGGTAACCGGTCGGCAGCGACTGCTTGTACGGATCAATGTACCGACGGGCATCGCCGGGGCTTCCGGTTAGGTAAAAGTTGACGGAGCGGCCCGTTGGCGGGGTATCAAAATACAGC
>CAXUEB010000149.1:614-5267 GCA_964249775.1 uncultured Spirosoma sp. | reverse complement strand
AATACAGCAGCGCGTCGCGGTAGAAGCCGGTCGACGCGTTCTGAGCGGCCAGGTCGCTGCCGACAAACAACGTACCCAGCGGCCGTTTACCAACCAGCAGGACGTCGGCAGCCGCCCAACGCAGGATGTCGTACAGCCGGCTGCCTTCCATGGCCATCTCCACCCGCCGTTCGCGCCGAACGCTCTGCAATTCCTTGCTCAGGTTCACGAACGGATAACTGGCGTTGGCGTTATACTCCCGGTCGAAATCAACGGCGGGCATTCCCACCCGGTCGCGCAGCGGTTTCAGCGCCGTTTTGATCAGATTCGGATCTTCGCCCAGTTCCGCGACGGCTTCGGCGTAGTTGAGCAGCACCTCGGCGTAGCGGAACAGAATGAGGGGTGCCGAACTGAAGTTGCCGTCCTGCGTAGCCGGGCCGTTGTCGTATTCCAGATACTTGTACACCGGATAGCCCGTCGTGCTGCGCGAAAAACCCGTCAAGTTGAGGGCTGGGTACGGCAACACCACCGCACCCGGCCGAAGCGGCCTGCCGGGGACGGCGATGGTCTGGGAAAGGCGCGGGTCGCGCAGGTCGGGTTGCAGCTCGCGGCCGTACGTCGCCTGCGCGGTAGCCCGTTCCTCGCCGACAAACGGTTTGCCCGACCGCGTCAGGTAATCGTCGACCAACGACAACGTAGCGCCCAGATCACCCCCGGCGGTACCTAAGTAGCGGCTAAACCCGTGCCCCACGTTTTCACCTACGTTGTACTTGCGCCACAGCATCACCTCCCGGTTTGCCGAGAGATCACGCGTGATAAACAAGTTGCTATAATCGGCCAGGGGGTTGCTCGTTGTGGAAATGGCCCACCGCCCGCTGGTCATAATCGACTGAGCGGCCGTTTTTGCCTGATTGAAGTAACTTTTGATCTTGTCGTCGGTAACGCTTTTGGTAAAAAACGCATCGTTCTTAATCCGGTGGTACTTTTGCCAGGTACCTTCAAACAGCGCCACCCGCGATTTGAAGGCCAGCGCCACGTCACGGTGCATCCGCAGCGACGCACTGTTCGACTGCACGGGCAGCAGGGTCGCGGCCCGGTCCAGGTCGGCCAGGATGGAGTCGACGACCACGGTTCGGGGATCGCGCGGTACCTGCATCAGGTCCCCATCGAGCGGCAGCACCCGATTTACCCAGGTAACATCCCCGTACTTTCTGACCAGCTCGTAGTAAAACCAGGCCCGAAAGAACCGCGCTTCGCCCGCGTACTGATTGATGACGGCCGGATCGCCGGTCGCGTTCTGGTAGTTAGCCAAGAAGTAGTTAACGCCCCGGATGTTGTTGTACTCCGTCAACGGCGTAGCGTTGCTGACGGCCAGTTTCCCGTCGATGCGCGTATTAATGTTGGTCGCCAGGACGTTGTCGCTGTCGGTATCGTAAAAATTAGTCAAAAAATCGGGGTGGCTGGGCAGACTCTGGTAAAATTGATTCATGTACAGCCGCAGCTCATTGGTCGACGCCAGATTGCCCGTCGTCGACAGCACGTCGAGCGGCTGACGATCCAGAAAGTCTTCCCGGCAGGCTGATAGGACGGCGATCAGTAACAGGCCACTTATAAGCGTTTTTTTCATCACGAGTGAGATTTATAAACTAATGCGCAGCCCGGTCGAATAAACCCGGCTCAGTGGATACAGCTTGCCGGTGCCGGCGGCCCCGAGCAGCGTTTCGGGGTCAAACATCTTAGCCAGTTTCGTAAACGTGAACAGGTTTTCGCCGGTCAGAAACACGTTGACCTTGTTCAGCCTGGCCCGCTGGCTGAGTGCCCCCGGCAGCGTATAGCTGAGCGTGACGTTTTTCAGCCGCAGGTAAGCTGCGCTTTGCAGGTACCGGTCCGTCACCTGCTGCGTCTTATTGACGTACGACAGAATAGCGCCGGTGGTGGCCGCGTACGGGCGCGGGTAGTAAGCGTCCGGGTTGTCGGGTGTCCAGTAGTCCAGATGCTGGCGGAAAACGGTTACCTGGGCCAGCGACGCGGCTCCCCAGAAATACGAGTCCACTTTGTCGGGGGCGAAATCCCGCTTGCCGATGCCCTGCCAGAGTACGTAAAGCGACAGCCCCTTCCAGCCGACGGTACCGTTGAACGAATACGAATAGCGGGGCGTCGTGTTGCCGATGATGGTCAGGTCACCGGTGTCACCCACGCGCCGGGTGCCGTTGTTGATCTTGCCGTCGCCGTTCAGGTCCACGTATTTTACGTCGCCCGGAGCCCAGGCCCGCGTCGTCAGGTACGTCAGGTCGAGTTGATTATAGACGGCGGCTTCGTCGGCGGTCTGGAGCAGACCATCGGCGCGGTAGCCCCAGATTTCACCCGCCCGCTTACCTTCGTACCAGGCGTTGGCCGGGTCAAAGCGCGTCGGGTTCTGGTAACGCGTGACGACGGCGTTATAGTCCGACAGCACCCCACCCACCGAGTAGTCGATGCCGGGTTTGAGCCTACCTCGCCAGTTGAGGCTTAGCTCCCAACCCCGCGTACGGAGGTCGGCGTTATTACTCTGGGGCGGGCTGGCTCCGTAGAGATCCGCAATATCGACCGACGGTCCCAGCATGTTGCGGGTGTTGCGCTGGTACACATCCAGCGTACCCGTCAGCCGGTTCTGGAAGGCGCCAACGTCCAGCCCGATATTGGCGCTTTCGACCCGTTCCCACGTAATATCCGGGTTAAACGTACCCGGCACCGAAATAAAGGCTTCGCGGGAATTACCGAAGTACCAGCGCGGCCCGCTGCCCAGGCCGGGTACGACGATGTTCATGTTCTCGGAGAACGAGTACAGGCCCGCCCCGGCCTGGTTGCCCAAAGCCCCGTAAGACGCGCGAATTTTGAGGAGGTTAAGCCACGGAGCGGCCCGTTCCATAAACCCTTCCTGACTAAGGTTATAGCCGGCCGAAAACGACGGAAAAAAGCCCCAGCGCGAAGCCGACGCGAACCGCGACGAGCCGTCGTACCGTCCGTTGACCTCAAACAGGAATTTTTCCCGGTAATTGTACGTCAGCCGCCCGAACGCCCCGGCAGTGGCCCAGTGGTTGCGGGTTTCGGTCACGGTTTTTTCGCCCGTTACGAGGTTGATGCCGGGGCGCGACGGGCTGATGAGGTCCAGCGAGGTGGCCGATAAGTTTTTGAATACAAACGATTCCCGCTGATAGCCCAGCGTCAAGGCCAGGTTGTGACGATTGCCCAGTGTCCGCGCGTAGGTTGAATACACGAAGGGCGAGAGGTACGTGGCGTTGCCGGTGGTGCGGGCAAAGCTGCCCCGGATCGGAATGACGTACTCGGTCCGGTTGACCAGAATAGGCGTCCCGTCGATGCCGTAGATGGTGCCGGGCAGTTTTAGCTGCGAAATTTCAGAGCCGTTTTCGCGCAGGTTCAGGTTCACAAACACCTTCCAGTCTTTGACCGGCTCCAGTTCCAGTCCCGTAATCAGGTTAAGCGTTCGGTTGTCAATTTCGCGCTTCGAGCCGGATTGCAGGTACGGCACCATCGACGCTTCCGACCAGTCGCCGTTCAGACCATAGGCCGAGAAGTTGGGCCGCATCCGCGACAGGCCGTTGAAGAAGTTGTTCTCGAAATTGTCGTCGGCAAACGGCGTTACGTAGTTCGACCGGATGTATTTGGTGTCGGCAATCAGCTTCAGCCAGGGCGTCAGTTGCGAGGTTACGTTGGCGTTAAGGTTGTAACGTCCGAAGGTAATGTCGGCGAAGCGCATACTGCCGCCTTCGTTGTAGTAGCCGCCCGATACGTAGTATTGCGTCGTTTTGTTGCCCCCGCTCAGGGTTAAGTTGTGGGTTTGCCGGACCGCGAGATTTTTGTAATGCAGGTGAAACCAGTTCGTATTCGCTACGCCATTGGCGTTGTTCTCAAAGTTGGGGTAGGGGCTGTTCTGGTTGATTTCGGGGTACGATGTAATACCGGTGGGATCGCGGATATACTGTTCGAGCAGGGCAATTTTCTCGTCAGAATACTGCCGGGTTCCCAGGGCGTTGAACGTAGCGGCATTGAAGAACCGGGCAAAATCAGCCGAGTTGACCATGTCGGGCAGCCGGATGGGACGGGTCAGACCCACGTTGCCCGAATAGGTTACCGTCATGCGGTCGGCGGAACCCCGTTTGGTGGTTACCAGAATCACCCCGTAAGCCGCCCGCGCCCCGTAGATGGCCGAAGCAGCCGCGTCTTTAAGTACCGAGATACTTTCAATGTCATTGGGGTTTACGCTGGCCAGGTCCATCTCGAAGCCGTCGACCAGCACGTAAGGGCTGTCGCTGCCGCTCAGATTACCCAGCCCCCGGATGTTGAGGTTAAAACTTTGGCCGGGTCGGGTGTTTCCCCCCACCGTTACGTTCAGACCCGGCACCAGCCCCTGCAAGCTCTGGGTAGCGTTCACCACGGGCCGGTCGTTCAGGGTAGTGCCCGGCACCACCGCTACGGCCCCCGTTAAGTTTACTTTTTTCTGGGTGCCGTAGCCGACAACGACGACCTCGTCCAGCGATTTATTATCCGGCACCAGCTTAACATCAATGGTCGTCTGCGTTCCGACCGCAATCTCCTGCGTCGCGTAACCGATGTACGACACCGTCAGGACGGCCTCGCCGCCGCCCTCCGAGCGCGTCTCGTAGACGGTCACGC
>CAXUEB010000149.1:0-604 GCA_964249775.1 uncultured Spirosoma sp. | reverse complement strand
GTCGGAACGTACCTTCCGCATCCGTCGTCGTACCGCGTTGCGTTCCCTTCAGAGCCACCGTAACGCCCGGAAGTCCTTCACCCGTTTCGCTCCGAACCGTACCCGTCAAGGTCCGGTCGGCGGGGGCGTCGGCCGCTTTCGGAAAAATCTCACCGCTGGGTGCTTCGGCGGGCGCTGGTTGGCTGGCCGGAACGGTACCCGTGGGACGAGTGGTGATGACAAACGATGTTTCGCCGACCGGCAGACAGGTTAAATGGACGGGCAGCAACTGATTGAGCCGCCGGACCAGTTGACCCCCAAATTCAGTAACGGGTACCGACTCGACCTGCACGTCGCGCACTAAGGCGGCCTTGAAGTTGAACCGAATCGAGTAAGCCGTTTCCAAACTGGTCAGCAACTGACGTAAACTGACGCGGGCCGGGCGGGCGGCAACCGGAGCGGCCGACTGGTCCGGCCGGGGGGACTGCGCAGTCCGGTTACCCAAGGCGACCGTCTGGGCCGACACGCAGATACCCACGTTGCCGATGAGCAGCAGGAAGCCGCCAAGACGAACAAAAGAGAGAAGTAAGCGCATATAGGTGTTTATCAAAGCGTTAATCATTTA
>CAXUEB010000148.1:13260-13361 GCA_964249775.1 uncultured Spirosoma sp. | reverse complement strand
TCGTTGGGACCCGACGGCGCGTCGCCGAACCAGCGCCAGGTTTGTTCGAGCATAAGAGTAACCCGGACGTCCACGTCCGGGCGGGAAACTGGTGAAAACCA
>CAXUEB010000148.1:4765-13134 GCA_964249775.1 uncultured Spirosoma sp. | reverse complement strand
CCGCACCACCCGCCCGGACGTGGCCGTCCGGGCTACACACAACAGTAAGAAAAGCCACTCTGTCTGCTTTTCTCCCCAAATTTCCTTTTGTTTTGACCCAATCAACGACCACCGGCCGGTTTCGCTGGCGCATTGTCGCGTTGCTGTTTCTGGCAACGACCATTAACTACATCGATCGGCAGGTTTTGTCCTTCACGATGACCGACGACGTGTTTCGCAAAGAAATGCTCGATCTGGCTCCCGAACGCGACGGTGCCCCGGTCGTCCTGACCAAAGAAGCAACGGATCGGTTCAAAGTTCTTTACGGCGACGTCGACGCGGCCTTTAAGTTTGCTTACGCCTTGGGGTTTCTGCTGGCGGGCTGGCTGATCGACCGCATTGGTACCCGGCGCGGCTTCGCGCTGGGCATCCTGGTCTGGAGCATTGCGGCCGTGCTGACTACCTTCGTGGGCAACATGGCCGGCCTGCGGTGGGCGCGGGCTGGGCTGGGCTTGGGCGAAGCCGCCAATTTTCCGTCGTCCATCAAAACCGTATCGGAGTGGTTTCCCCGGCGCGAACGTTCGTTCGCCAACGGGCTGTTCAACGCCGGAGCCAACGTCGGCATTATCCTGACGGCCTTGGCCGTGCCGTACCTCATCTTGCAGTACGGCTGGCGCGCTTCGTTTTTCGTGACGGGTTTGCTCGGCTTTCTCCTGCTGGGTCTGTGGTGGTTTACCTACAGCAAACCCGAACGAAACCCGCGCTTGTCGGCGGGCGAACTGGCCTACATCCGCAGCGACGACGAGGCCGCGGCCCCGCCCAAGGTATCGTGGGCGCGGCTGCTGGGCTATAAACAAACGTGGGCTTTCGCGGTCGGCAAGTTCATGGCCGATCCAATCTGGTGGGTTTACATGTCGTGGCTGCCTGACTTTTTCAATTCCAGCGACGCCCTCGACCAAAAGTTAGACTTGAAAGGCTTCGGGGTGCCGTTCTTGATTATTTACGTGGTTTCTGACGCGGGCAGCGTTTTTTTCGGCTGGCTCACGACCCAGTTTATGAACCGGGGCTGGTCGGCCAACCGCGCCCGCAAAACCACCATGCTGATCTGCGCCCTGTGCGTGGTGCCGATTTTCTTTGCCGCCCAAACCAGCAGTTTGACCGTAGCCATTGCCTTAATTGCGTTGGCGACGGCCGCTCATCAGGGCTGGTCGGCCAATATGTATACCTTTGCGTCGGATTTGTTTCCGCGCAACGTCGTCGCGTCCGTGACGGGTATCGGCGGCATGTTCGGCGCGGTGGGCGGTATTCTGCTGGCCTTGCTCGCTGGGCGCATCATCACGGCGTTTGGCTACCTGCCCATGTTTATCATCGCCAGTTGCGCCTACTTGCTGGCGTTGGCCATTATTCACTTGGTGCTGCCGCGGTTAGAACCCGTCAAGGCTGAAGAACTCGTGAATGAATTCGTTTAAACGCGTTCCGAAACCGATTGCTACTGAGACAACCCGCGCTTTTGCTAAAAATGGCGACAGGGTTCGCGCCGGAGTTCGTATTATTGCCCAATTAACCAAGTAGTCAGTGCATCCGTGAGCGACTAAGTCGGCCAGTACTGACCCACGTTCTTACTGATTTTCTAACCGACAATGTCCAAATTAAGCCGCTCCACGCATCCCGCTCCCCAGTTCCCCGAACGAATTCTGCAATTTGGCACCGGTGTTTTGCTGCGCGGATTGCCCGATTATTTGGTGCAGAAAGCCAACGCCGCCGGGCGCTTCAACGGTTCAATTGTAGTAGTAAAATCCACCGGCAGTCAGACGGACGAATTTGCGGAGCAGGATAATCTGTACACGGTGGTCGTGCGGGGCGTTCAGCAAGGGCAGCCAGTTGCCGAAACCGAGATTGTGTCGGTAATCAGTCGGGTACTGGCCGCACCAACGCAGTGGGACGAAATTTTGCGCATTGCCCGGAACCCGGCCCTGCAAATCATTATCTCAAACACAACGGAGATCGGCCTGAATTACGAAGAAGAAGGCATATTTCAGCACCCACCCCGGTCCTTCCCGGCCAAGTTAACGGCGTTTTTGTACGAGCGGTTTCGCAGCGTCGGCGGCTCAAAGGCCAAGGGATTGGTGGTTATCCCGACTGAACTCGTTACCGACAATGGCCTTAAACTCCGCGAAGCCGTTGAAAAGCTGGCTAAATTCAACGAGTTAGGAAAACTGTTTACCAAGTGGTTGAAGTTTCACGTTCGGTTTTGTAACTCGCTCGTGGACCGCATTGTGACGCGCCCCACCGACGAAGCCCGGCAGGCCTTGCAGCAGGAACTGGGCTACGAAGATGAGCTGCTGACGATGACCGAGCCGTATTACCTGTGGGCCATCGAGGGCGACGATCGCGTTCGCCAGACGCTGACCTTCGCTGACGGCTCAACGCCCCAGGTGATTATTGACGAAGACATTAATTTTTACAAAGAGCGCAAACTACGCGTTCTCAACGGCACCCACACGCTTACCATGCCACTGGGCTATCTGCTGGGCCTGGAAACCGTTGCCGACGAGATGCAGCACCCCCAGATGAGCCGGTTTATCGAATCGCTGATGCTGGAAGAAATCGTACCGACCGTGCCCGACTACGGCATTCCGGGCATGGACCGGGCCGCCGTGGAGCAGTTCGCCGGCGACGTGCTCGACCGCTTCCGCAATCCCCACCTCGATCACCTGCTGTTGAATATTTCGCTTCAGGAGACGGCCAAGATGCAGGCCCGCAACGTAAAAACGTTGCAGCGGCACTACAAACAGGTCAACGCCGTGCCGCGCTACATCGCGCTGGGCTTCGCGGCTTACCTGCTGTTTATGCGGGCCGTTCGGGAGGAGGAAGGCCAGTTCATTGGCGAAATTTCGACCAGTGGGGGTGTCATTACCTATCCCATCCGCGACGAGAAAGCCGCTTACTTCTACGGCGACTGGCAGACCGTGAAGGCCGACGATTTAACCACGGTGCGGGCCTTTGTGCAATCGGTCTGCGCCGACGTGGACCTGTGGCAAACCGATTTGAGCACCCTGCCGGGCTTCGTGGACGCCGTAGCCGAAAACCTGAACGCCATGCTAAGCGAAGGCGTCGAAATGACGCTGGAACGGGCGTTGTAAACCAGCCACCGAACCCCACGAATACGTTTCTTACCTCAGTCCGGGACCGAAAATCGGTCCGGGACTTTCATTTGTAGCGTGCGTTCCAAATCAGAAGCGAGTCGATGCATCCGCCCCGTTGGGTGAATCCGTGCGTTATGGTTCCCGCTGTTCGGGCAATACGGTTGGTCTGGACAAGTATTCGCGCCAGAGATGTTTCCAGCGCGATTTGTTTCAACGACTTAGGCAGATGTTCGCGGTAAACGGTTGGCTTGCCTACCCCTTGCCTTTCCATCCTCATTAACTGGTAACGCTCGAACGTTCGTCCTCAAACGCTTTTCTTGAATCAAGTCAATCCTCTCTCCTAACAACTACGTCATGAACGCTTTAGCTGATCGCCAACCCGTCGAGCTGCCAGCCGGTAACCCGACCATTCGTAGCTTCGACGCCACGGGCCGCTTCTGGGTCACGACCCAAAATGCCCGTGGCGTCGTTGCCCAGGTTCCTACCTTCGACGGCACGTTTGTGACTGACCCCGTTTTGGTGGCTCAGTCTGCCGACGACTTTGCGCAAATCATTCATCAGACGCCCCTTGCGGTGTTGCGGCCGGGTTCGGTCGATGACGTGCTCAAGATGGTCCGCTTCGCGCGGCAGCATAGCCTCCGGCTGGCCGGCCGGGGCAACGGCCACACGGCCTTCGGGCAGTCGCAGGTTGAGGCCGGCGTGGTGATTGACCTGAGCAGCCTAAATCAGATTCATACGATCGCGGCCGATCACGCGATCGTCGACGCGGGCGTCGTCTGGCGGGATTTGCTGCTGGCTACAACGGCCGCCGGGCTGACGCCACCCGTGTTGACCGATTACACCCTGTCGGTGGGTGGCGTTAGCGGCCGGAGTTATCAGCACGGCGCGCAAGTCGACAACGTGCTTGAACTTCAGGTTGTCACGGCCGAGGGCCGGCTGGTTACCTGTTCGGAAACTAAACGTAAAGACTTGTTCGACGCGGTACTGGCCGGTCTGGGTCAGTGCGCGATTATTGTCCGGGCTACGATCCGGCTGATTCCGGCTAAAGAACGGGCGCAAACGCACCGGCTGTTCTATGCCGACGCGCCGTCAATGCTAGCCGACCTGCGGTACTTGGTGCGCCAAAAACGCTTTGATTACCTTCGGGGCAACGTTGTGCCGTCGCCGGACGCATCCAAGGCGTTTTCGTTTTTTATCGAAGCTACGTCGTTCTACACCGTACCGGCCGATAAACCGGCTGATCCGCTGGCCGGCGTCCGCTCCCTGGCGGGACTGAACCAACTCGAAGACCAGCCATATTTCGACTTCACGGACGTGGTCGTGCAGCTTTACACGGCGCTGGATGCGGCCGGCCTGGGCGACTTTGCCCACCCGTGGCTCGATTTGTTTGTACCGGATTCCCAGGTCGACGCCTTTGCGTTGCAAACCATCACCACGCTCGACCCGGCGACTTTTTTACCGGGTTCGCTTATTCTGTTTTATCCGTTCGTCCGCTCCCAACTCAAGCGTCCACTGTTTCGGGTACCGGCTGAAGAAACGTTTTTTCTATTTGACATTCTGCGCTCCGTACCGCCCGATTCCGTAACCATTAACGCCGTGCTGAATCAGAACCGCGACTTCTACAGGCAAAACCGGTCGCTCGGCGGCACGTTCTACCCCATCAGCGCCGTTCCCCTGGAATCTACCGACTGGCAACGACACTTCGGGCCGGCTTGGCCCCAACTCATGCGCGCCAAAAACCAATACGACCCAGACGCCATCCTACCGTTTTTAGGCCGGTAGAGTGGGCCGTCTGGTCAGTCAGATTGAGCGTGTACCTTTACGACCGCGTCGGCAACGAAATTGACTTTGTCAACCCACCGAACGTTTCCGTTTCGTCAAACCCCAACGACTAATCCCTCAAACCCCGTATTCGGGCATCTGCCAACGCCCGGTGGTCCGTGCCCTACGGGGTTCTATCCACACCATTTATTAATCCTTTCGAGACCGTTGAAAACAAGATTGAGTCTCTCATGGATGCTGCTGGCCAGCTTCGTCCTAACCGGAGTGGCCGGGTCTGCTACTGGGCAGGATACCCCCCAACGAGCGGTGCTGGACGTAGGCGTTCGGTTCCAGAAAGCCATCGGTCTTTACACCGAAAACGGCGTTACGGTCCAGTACACCCACCCAAAGCTGCTGCGTCGGCGGCTGTACGTCGGGGCCAGTTACGTTACGTCGCGGCTGGGTACGGCGCTGTCCTCCAACGCCATCAAACAGGATCATCTGTTTGCGACGGTTTCATATTACTTTCGGCCGAAGTGGCTGATTCAGCCGGTCGTCAAGGTAAATGGGGGCTACTTCCGGGCCGACTACGGCGACGCCCTGTTCGACGAACTACCGCAAACGTCTCTCCTTGTTTCGCCCGAACTGGGCCTTTGTTACTGCCCTAAATTCCCGCTCAAAATAAACGCGTCGATTGGCTACAACCTGCTGACCGGCAACGGCACCGCGGGACCGGGCACGCTGTACCCAGTTTTTGTGCAAACGAGTCTGACCTGGAACCTGTTGAAATGAGGGTATAAACGTGAAACCGTTTACACCCCGCACCTTTATACCATGAAAACCATTGTAAGCCTGTTAGTTATCGCCGGCCTCACCCTGGCCTGCTCTTCCGAACCGGACATCACCCCGGACATGCTCGACGGCGGCATTCTGATGGACTCGTCGCTGGCTAAACCCGAACGGTATTTAGTATCCCGCGCCCTGCCGAACCCGACGCCCGCGCAGGCCCGTACGCCCGTCGTTATTGCCTGCCACGGCTACACCGCCACCACCTTCGAGTGGGACGAATACCGCGCCTGGGCCGGCAGCCGAACTGATTTTTACCTTTCCCAAGTTCTGTTGGCCGGACACGGCCGAAGTTACGAAGAGTTTAAAAAGTCGACCTGGCGCGATTGGCAGTCCGCCATCACCGACGAATACGACGCGTTGTTGAGGGCAGGCTACCAGAACATTACCTTAGTCGGCTCATCGACCAGCGGGGCGCTGCTGTTAGAGTTGGTGGCGTCGGGCTATTTCGCCGGTCGCACGGCACCCCGTAATATCATGCTGGTTGATCCCATCGTTATCCCATCCGATAAAACCTTGTCGCTAATCGGCGTCGTAGGACCCGTGCTGGGCTACGTCGAAGCCGATCAGGAAGCCGACGAAGACCGGTATTTTTACCATTTCCGACCGCAGGAAACATTGCAGGAATTGCAAAAGCTGTTGACGGTGGTGCGCAAAGCGTTGGAGAAAGGCGTCACCCTACCGGCCGGCTGCGCCTTTAAAGTTTACAAATCCAAACGCGACCCGTCGGCCGACCCGGTCAGCGCGGTGCTGATTCACCGGGGCGTCCGAACGGCCGACGGCGGGCGCGGGGCGGTTCAAGTAGTGGATTCCGACCGGCACGTGTTTACGCGGCTGAACCTGCGGGACCAGGTTTCGGCGCGGGACAGGCAAAATCAGACGGCGGCCTTCGCCGACATCACCGCTTGGGTTTTGCGGTAACCACCCTGAAGACTACGCACTTTTGCGCCGTTTACTCAATTGGTGGGTAAGTCTATTCAGCGTTCTTCGTAGGTTGCCTTGCGTTGTATTTTCTCAGAATCAGATGGTTACGCTAAGCGTTAGCCGTCTTTTCCGTCTACTCCATGCTGACCTCATCCAGAGCTAACCGTTTTTCCCTACTGCTTACGCTGACGCTGGTTCGACTTACCCTGTTGGCCCAGAATGGGCCACCCACCGCCGAGCAGGTCAGGGCTAACATGAGGCAGGGTCTGAGTACCGAATCCTTACCGCCCGTGTTTAAAACCGAGGTGCGAAAAATCGGAGTTGATTCGATCCCCATCCAAATTTATTACCCCAGTTCAGAAACGGGTTTGCCCCTTATTTACAACATCCACGGGGGCGCGTTCGTCATGAGCGCGCTGGACGGGCTGGCCGCGCGGGTTTTGTGCAACCGTACCCAGTCCATCGTGGTCTCAATTGATTACCGCGTTGCGCCCGAACACCCGTTTCCGGCTTCCATCAACGATTGCTACGCGGTCTGGAACTGGATTGTGCACAACGCCGGGGCGTTGGGTGGAGACCCTAAAAAAATTACGTTGCTGGGCGACAGTGCCGGAGGGCTGTTTACGGGTGCCTTACAAGTTAAACGGCAGCAGACGGGGCAACCCGAACGACCGCGGGCCTTGGTTTTCGTCAATCCGGGCATCGACATGCGACCAACGGCCGCCGGCGCTGAGGCATACGCCTTGGTGAGCGACTGGTATCTATCTGCACGGAGCCGACCCTAACAACCCACTCGTATCGCCGATTTTGGCCGACAGTTTCGGCGATTTCCCACAAAGCCTCATCATCACCTGCGAGAAAGACGACCTACGGCCGCACGGCTTTATGCTGCACGACAAGCTGAAAGCCGCGGGCGTGGCCGCGCAGCTCGTCGATATACCCGGTGCTGGGCACTTAGCGGGCCGTTGGGGAAGTAGCTCGCCCAAGGCGCAGGTCGCCATGAACGCGGTCGTGGATTACCTCAATGCGGTCAACGCGAAACCAGTACGCTAACGGCTTTTTATCAACGCTAACCAGTCCAGAAATTCCATGAAACCAACCGTCTTCCTTTGCTTAAGCTTACTATTTGGCTTGACTATTTACGTTCGGGCGCAATCGCCAGCCTTGCCTGCCACCCCCAAACGTCCCGTGACGGAGTCGACAACTACCGCTGGCTGGAAGACATGAACAGCCCCGAAACCAAAGCCTGGTTTAAAGCGCAGGGCGACTACACCAACGCCGTGCCTATTCTTTAAATTAATCGCCTGACCCTCGTCCACATGTAAATAAAAGTTAAACCAATAAAACTAAACACACCCATGTTTCCTGCAATCGAACCCAAACCTCAGCCAGTTATCACAATCCCAAACCGACCGAATATCCCTTTTTTAGTACTGGATCCTCACCCAGAGCTGGATCGTACTTCGCCCGCTGATCATTGGTGGATGCATGCAGCTACGGTAGATGGAATCAAGAAGAAGATTGCAGAGGGGTATCGACTCTTTCGCTTGAAAGCAGACCCACTACAACCAAACATCTTTACCGCCCTATTTATTCGGAATCAAGGTCCGTTTGAACGCACTGGCGCGGACTGGGAACTTGACTTAAGCCGGGAAGACGTGCTGAAACAGGCGACTAATCCTAAAATTCGCATCATCAGCGTATGCCCCGTTT
>CAXUEB010000148.1:0-4755 GCA_964249775.1 uncultured Spirosoma sp. | reverse complement strand
CCGGGAATATAAGGTGGTGCTGGGGCATGACAATCTGGATAGCGTACTGAAAGAAGCTCAACATTTTGGTGGTCGCATTGTCGATATGAGTGTTTCCAGAGTAACCATCAAATTAGGCAGTTTAGGTTTACCCTTTTCCGTTACGACGTATTCCGCCGTGATTACTAAAAACAGCGTAACCGACAAGCGCACACAATGGGTTGGGAGAGCAAGTCTGTTAAGTTTGAGTGAACTGATAGCGCAGAAGAATCTGCACGACAAGCAGCCGGTTCGCCTTATAGCGCTGGAACCTGCTGGTAAAGAAACCTTTGATTATGTACTGGAAACCCGGTCCGACTCCGATGCCAACCGGCATCTGGACGGCATGAACGTAACGCAACTTGACAACCCCGACGACCTAATTCATGCCACCCGGCGGTTGGGTTTTCGGCCAATTGATCTGCGTCGCAACCCTACAACGGGTTTGTATTCTGCCTGCCTGATTGATACCTGGCCACTGTCGGTACAAGGTAAAAGCGTATCGCCTGCTTACGACGTGCTGGATCAGGCCGTTACCAACGCCCTAAAAACATATGGCATTGCCGGGGCCGTGCTGGCCGTCACGGCTAACGGTAAACTGGTTCACGCCAAAGGATACGGTACATCCGACTTTGCAGCGGGCCGACAAACCACACCTGATACACTGTTCCGTATTGCCAGTATTTCAAAATCCATCTCGGCGCTGGCCGTGCTGCGGTTAATCCAAGACGGGACGCTGCTACCGAAAACCAACAAACCTATTAGCCTGGATACAAAAATATTTGGCGAGATATTCGAGGCATCGCAAGGGACGGTTGCCCAGAAAAAATTAAATAAAATCACCCTGCGGCATCTGCTCGAACATCGAACTGGTTTTCATAATGACCTAGCCTGGGTGCCTACTGCCGCCGATGTGCTGAATCATCCAAATCCGGTGGTGACGGAGCCGGGTACGTGGCATAAGGATCAGTACAAAAACGGTCATTACCACCTGGTGGGGGAGATCATTAAACTGATTTCAAAGATGCCTTATGAGGCCTACGTTCGGCTGAAATTGCTAACACCACTCAAGATTAAACGTATGGGTATTACGGGGGCTTTGCCACCGAACCTACAGTTAACCGAAGCCAAGTATTACGACCAGATGGGGCCATTCAACCGGACAAATAACTGGGGGAACCCCACGGATCGCCGTCCCAGTGACCACGCGGCCAACTGGGTCATTGACTCTCCCGTGCGCCAGGCTGCGTCTGCCTGGGCTGTGTCGCCTATCGACCTACTGGCCCTGATGGCTTCCGTTGATGGCTCAAAACCGGGTGTGCGAGTACTCAACGAAGCGCATTTTAAATTGATCGCTGATGGAGCCAGTGACAAAGGCAGTAATAGTTATTATGGTTTGGGCTTCGGGGTGAATCGGAGCATTAACAATTCGTTTTCACTTGATCACGGCGGTTACTTACCGGGTGCTACTTGCGCAGTCCTAAAACGTCGTGCCGACGGTCTCACCTATTGCTGGTCGGTTAATGGCGATTCCGTTGCCTTATTTGAAACGGCGGAAGGCAAAAAGACGGATGAGTTTATACAATTGATACCTGAACAGACTAATGTCTGGACGATGGATACGGCCATCAATCAGGCACTTGACAAGTTGCCGCATCCCTGGCCAGGTCAGGCTCAGGATTTATTTCCTGCTTACGGATTCTAAGTTGGGCCGGGGTCTGCGCCCGGCCCATTCTTCCCTTTGATCGAATACCTTGTTCTGTTTCTTCGCCGGCTGGCTGCTGATTTTGCCCGTCGTAGCCCAGGTTCCCGTTGCCGCTGTCAAGGCTGCCCTGCCCGCCACGCCCAAACGTCCCGTGACGGATACGTATTTCGGCAAGGCTGTGGTCGATAATTACCGCTGGCTGGAAGACATGAACAGCGCCGAAACCAAAGCTTGGTTCAAAGCCCAGGGCGACTACACCAACGCCGTGCTGAGCCAGATTCCGGGGCGGGACAAGCTGATCGAGCAGTTTGTGGCGTATGATAAACTGCTGGCCGTGCGCTACGGTGAAATTAAGAAACGGGGCAATGCGTACTTCTACCGCAAAACCCTACCCAGCGAAAAAGCGGGCAAGCTCTACGTGCGGCAAGGCAAAACCGGCCCAGAAACGCTGCTCTTCGATCCGCTGGCTTACGAGCGGGGCAAGCCTTACCTGATGACGGCTTTTACCCCCTCATCCGACGGCAAAAAGCTGGTAATCGGCTTGCAGCAAGGCGGGGCCGAACTTTCGACCATCCACACGATGGAAGTGGCCACGAAAACCTTCGGGCCGGAAAGCATTACGGCGGTGTTCGGGGGTGAGGTAAGCTGGCTGCCCGACGACAGCGGGTTTCTTTACACGCCGAACACCTCGATGGACACCAAAGCCCCGAAAGGCAACCTCAACACGAAGGCGCGGCTGCACAAACTGGGCGCGGACCCGGCCAATGACCCAGACTTGTTCTCGATTGCGAAAAACCCCGACTTCGGCATCAAGCCCGATCAGTACCCGGTGCTGTTTTATTCCGATGACAACACGCAGGTCTACGGCTACCTGGGTACAGTCGACCGCCGAGCCACGGCCTGGATGGCCCCGGCCCAGGATGTGGGTAAGCCGACGATTAACTGGAAACGGGTCTGCGCCGTTACCGACAGCGTGAGCAGCTTCGTCAAGTTGGGCGACCGGTTGTTTATGCAAAGCGTGAAAAGCGCACCGAACGGGCAAATCTTAGTGACAGATGCCGCCAACCCGAACCCGGCAACGGCTACTGTTCTGCTGGCTGAAGGCAAGCAAAATATCACCCGCATGACCTCGTCAAAAGATTTTCTATTTGTGACGCTTAGTGACGGCATCAATGATAAAATTCGGCAGTATGACAGCCGCAGCGGGCAATGGGCCGACGTTCCTTTCACCATGACCGGCACGGCCTATATAGAACCCTACGATGCCCCACGTAGTAACGAGGTGCTGGCGTACAGCCTATCCTGGAATAACCCCGGCGTACGCTATGATTACAATCCAGAGACGCGCCAATTAGTGGTCAGTCCTTTCCACATCCCCATGAACTACCCCGGCGTAGCTGATCTGGTGGTGGAGGAAGTGGAGTTCCCATCCCACGACGGAACGATGGTTCCGCTGTCAGTTATTTACAAAAAAGGGTTGAAACGCGACGGCAGCGCGGCCTGCCTGATGGATGGCTACGGGGCTTACGGCATTTCGGCAACGCCTTACTTTAGTCGGCAGAATCTGGCGCTGCTCAACCGGGGCGTGGTTTTGGCCGAAGCCCACCCGCGCGGTGGCTCCGAAAAAGGACAGGCGTGGTACAGAGCGGGCTACAAAACCACCAAGCCGAATACTTGGAAAGACTTCATTGCCAGTGGTGAATACCTCATTAAAAACGGCTACACCAGCGCGGGCAAGCTCATCGGCATGGGCACGTCGGCAGGGGGTATCCTCATCGGCCGGGCCATTACCGAACGCCCCGACCTGTTCGCGGCTGCCATCAGCAACGTAAGCTGCTCGAACGCCCTGCGCATGGAAAACTCGCCCAACGGCCCCATCAACGCGGCCGAATTCGGCACAGTGCAAGACTCGACCGAGTGCATGGCCTTATACGAAATGGACGCCATGCAGCACGTCAAAGACGGCACAAAGTACCCCGCCGTGCTGTGCGTCGGCGGCATGAACGACCCGCGCGTCATTGCCTGGCAGCCGGGCAAATTAGCCGCTGCGCTGCAAACGGCCAGCGCGTCGGGTAAGCCCGTGCTGATGCAGGTTAACTACGACAACGGCCACTTTACCGAAGACAAAACGGTGGCTTTCCGTAACTTCGCCAACATGTTTGCCTTCGGGCTGTGGCAGGCCGGCCACCCGGATTTTCAGCCGATGAAAACCGCAGTGAAAGTAGCTGGAAGCAAATAAGGCGAGTAGGATGGTTTTATTAATCAGCGCCTGTTGGTCGTCGGTATCGGCGCAGGACACGACTTGGAGGTGGAGCCACCCAAACGTGATCAAAACGAATCTACTGACTCCGGTTTCGGTCGTTTACGAACGCGCCCTGACGCGCCGGTTCGCCTTCCGGCTCAGCGCGCGGGCGTTGAAACTGCCCAAAGGCACGTTCAATGAGCAATCGTTTATCAACGCCACGGTTGAAGGCAAAATCTATACGGCGAAAGCCGAGCGACTGACGGCAAAGCCGCACCCGACCGGCTTTTTTGCGAATCCTTACGGCAAAATTCGGTCGTTGTGGGTTTTTGACCACGTGGGCATTGAACCGGATGTGTACGAAAAAGAAACCGTAAAATCCATTGGCTTCGGGTTAACCGTGGGCTACCAGTGAGTAAGTAACCGGGGCTTCGTGGTCGAATTGTTTCGTGGTATGGGCACCATGCCGCCCACTTTGAGCCGCTACCGCCGGCTGGCATCAAACGGCACCGTCGGGACCGCCTTACCCAGCGGATAGTTGACAATGGATATCCGGGCGGGCGTTAGTTTGGGATGCGCGTTCTGACGATTGAAGCCATCACTACGGCGAAAATGATTTATCTTACGTATTCATGAAGGCAACGTTACTCTGTTTTTTGTCAATTATCGTGCTCACCACGGCGCGGGCGCAAACGGCGCGGGATTCCGTAGCCGCCCGACGAAACGTAGTCAAGCTAAACCCACTGAGTTTGCTGGTGGGCGATGTGTCGGCCTTCTACGAACGGGGCCT
>CAXUEB010000147.1:3066-13410 GCA_964249775.1 uncultured Spirosoma sp. | reverse complement strand
CGTTTAACGTCTTGCCGTCCCAAGTCGTCGTCGTGAACGTTTGCTCGGTGACTTGGCAGCCGAACTGCCGGAGTTTAGCCGCGAGGTAATCGCCCCCGCGCTGGTGAGCGGGCGTGTTCGGCACCCGCGGTCCAAACTGAACTTGTTGCTCCGTAAAGACGAAGGCTGAGTCAGCGTTAAACGCAGGGGCCGCAGCCATCGTTGGCTGATCGGTGGTTTGCGTGCCGTCGCTTTGGCTCGGCTTGTCCTTGCAGGCGCTGAGGCTCAACGTAAGCAGCAGGGTTGTTATCAACAAGTTTTTCATTTTATTCTTCGTACGCCCAGTCGATCTGGTGTTTCATGTCTTTGATGGCCAGCCCCTGCGCTTTGAAATACGAACGAATCTGATCCACTTTGTCGTATTGTCGCTGCTCTTTGTACTCGCGGTATAATGTCAGCAGTCCTTCCAGGATGGGCTGGTTGTCGGTGCCTTCTTCATGCAACCCCATTACGTCCTGCATAAACCGGACGAATGAATTTTTCAGCAACGTAAATACTTCTTCGCCCAGTGCAGCGCCCTGAAGCTGGTTTAGGTAAAGCATGTTAACGTACTTCAACAGGGTAAACAACTGCGCGATGGCCACGGCCGTGTTCAGGTCATCGTTCATGGCATCGTAGAACTGCGCAACCGCCTTACGGATGTCTTCCTGCTTGACTGCATCGAGTGCTGCGTTGTCGCCTGCCTGATCCCGGTACGTCATCGTCTTAATAACGCGCAGACCGTTGGCTAAGCGCCGGTAGCCTTTCTGAGCCGCTTTGAGCGCGTCGTTCGAGAAATCGAGTGTACTGCGGTAGTGCGATTGAAGCATGAAAAACCGCACCGTCATAGGGCTGTACGCCTGGTCGAGCAAGTCGTGACTGCCCGCAAACAGTTCGGCCGGCAGAAACGAGTTGCCCAGCGACTTCGACATTTTCTGGCCGTTGACGGTCAGCATGTTCGAGTGCATCCAATAGCGCACCGGATCGTGACCGGTCAGGCCGTCGCCCTGCGCAATTTCGCATTCGTGGTGCGGAAACTTGAGGTCCATGCCGCCCCCGTGAATATCGAACTGCTTGCCTAAGTACTTCGTGCTCATGCAGGTGCATTCAAGGTGCCAGCCCGGAAAACCTTCGCCCCAGGGTGAGTTCCAGCGCATGAGGTGTTCGGGCGCGGCCCGCTTCCAAATGGCAAAGTCGAGCGGGTTGCGTTTTTCCGACTGACCGTCGAGTTCGCGCGTTTCATTCAGTAGATCGTCTAAGATGCGGCCGGAAAGTTTGCCGTAGTTGCCGCCCCGCCGGTTGTACTGGTCAATGTCAAAATACACCGAGCCGTTCGATTCGTAGGCCAGCCCCGCGGCCTGCAACTTCTGCACGGCTTCAATCTGCTCCACCATGTGGCCCGTCGCGGTGGGTTCGATACTCGGCGGAAACGTGTTGAATTGACCCATCACCGTGTGAAAGTCGTTGGTGAACCGTTGCACAATCTCCATCGGCTCGACCTTTTCCAGTTTGGCCATGCGACCGATCTTGTCTTCACCGTCGTCGCCGTCGCCGACTAAGTGACCCACATCGGTTAGGTTGCGAACGTACCGCACTTTGTAGCCAATGAACGTTAGGTACCGGTAAAGCGTGTCGAAGGTCAGAAACGTGCGGACGTTGCCGAGATGCACGTAATTATACACCGTCGGGCCGCAAACGTACATGCCGACGTAAGGCGGATTGAGCGGCTCAAACGGTTCTTTCTGACGGGAAAGCGTATTGTAAAGTTTTAGCGGCTGCGGCATCGCTGTCTTTTTGGTTGCTTGTTTGGTGCGGATTCACTACCAAACAAGCAAACGTAACGGTCGCGAAGTTACGGATTCTTATACGGAAAACGGTAGATGCCGACGCAACCGTCCGCCCAAACTTTGGCGAAGTTCGGGGCAGCCCGGCTGGTTTTGGTTATATTCGCCACTGATTTAGGTACGTTCCGAATGCAAGTAGTTGAAGTTGGCGCGAACGCCAAGTACCAGAACGAGTTTCTCCATTTTCCCGTCCGGCTTTACCGCACCGATCCGTGCTGGATTCGGCCGCTCGACGTTGATGTCGAAGAAGTTTTCGACCCTACCCGCAACAAGCGGTTTGAGCACGGCGAGTGCGTTCGCTATCTGCTGCTGAACGACCGGGGTGAAACGATCGGTCGGGTGGCGGCTTTTGTGGATTACGAAATTGCCAACTTAGACAACGATCAACCAACCGGCGGGTTGGGTTTTTTCGAGTGCATCAATGACCAGACGTCCGCATTCATGCTCCTCGACGCGGCTAAAGCGTGGCTGCAAAGCCGGGGTATGCAAGCAATGGACGGCCCGATCAACTTCGGTGACCGCGACCGCTGGTGGGGTCTGTTAGTGGATGGTTTCGACCGAGAGCCGAACTATTGTATGCCCTACACTAAGCCGTACTACGTCTCTTTCTTTGAGAATTACGGATTCGGGGATTATTTCAAACAGTTCACGTTCGGTATTCCAACGACCTGGGCGAAGCTGACAGAGATGTCGCAGGCGGTAAAAGACCGTGCCCAGCGCATTTACGAAAACCCGGAGTACAGCTTTCGGACGCTCGATAAGCGCGATTTACCCGCAGCCGCTGAGCAGTTTCGGCACATTTACAACGCGGCCTGGGGCGCTCACGCGGGCGTCAAGGAGATGTCAGCCGAGCAGGCGCAGGCGCTGATGCAGAAGCTCAAGCCGGTTGTTGACGAGAAAATTATCTACTTCGCTTATCACAGTGACGAGCCGGTGGCGTTTTTCGTTTGCCTACCCGAACTGAACCAGATTTTTAAGTACGTCAACGGCAAGTTGGATCTGATGGGTAAACTAAAATTTCTGTGGCACATGGTTCGGCGGACCAACCGCAAAGCCTTTGGCGTCGTGTTTGGGGTAGCACCGGCTCATCAGGGTAAGGGTCTCGAAGCAGCCATTGCCCTGCGGATGCCGCACGAAGCCGACCATAACTCCAACTTTCAGTACACCGAGCTGGAAATGAATTGGGTGGGTGATTTCAACCCGATTATGGTGCGGTTCGTCAGCCAGTTAGGATCAACCATCGTCAAGACGCACGTTACGTACCGGTACCTGTTCGACCGCACGAAGCCGTTTAAACGCTGCCCGGTTATTGGGCGTAAGAAGTAAGCGCCCATGTTGCTAACCATCACAAACACGCGCCAACCCGCTACGGATTTAGGCTGGCTGCTGCACAAACATCCCGACAAAGTGCAGTCTTTCCGCACCACCGGCGGAGGGGCAACGGTGTTTTATCCCCGCGCGGACGAAGATTGTTGCACGGCCGCGTTGCTGTTGACGATTGATTCGGTTAATCTGGTACGCGGAGCCGGGCCGGGCGGCCATGCCCTCAGCACCCAGTACGTCAATGACCGACCCTACGTAGCGTCTTCGCTCCTCAGTTCGGCCTTAGCCAACGTTTTCTCGTCGGCCCTGAACGGCCGTTGCGCCGACCGGCCCGATTTGGTTCAAACGCCCCTGCCGCTAATCGTCACGCTGGCGGTGGTGCGCGTAGAAGGCTGGCCGGATGGCTTGGCGCGGTTATTTGAACCCTTGGGCTACTCTGTGGAGACTGTACAACATTCGTTAGATGAACGATTCCCGGATTGGGGACAAAGTCCTTATTTCACCGTGACGCTGCGACACACGCTTCCCGTCCGTGAGTTACTGGAACATTTGTACGTGCTGCTGCCGGTGCTGGACAACAGCCGCCACAACTTCGTGCAGGAGCAGGACGTGGACATCTTGGTCAAAAAAGGCGGTAACTGGCTTGCCCGGCACCCCGAACGGACAACCATCACCCGGCGGTTTTTGCGTCGACAGGCTGGGCTTACCCGGCTGGCCCTCGACCGCCTACTCACCATTGACGACGCCCCCGTCGATGACGAACCAGTTGAGTCAGTAACTGATGAAGATGGATTATCAACTACTACGGATAAACCTTCGGCCGTTACCAAAGCGGAACCGGTAACCGCATTTAATCGTAGAGTAACCCTACACGAACAGCGGCTCGACGCCGTGCTGACGGGGTTAGTGGCCTCGGGCGCAACGTCGGTATTGGATTTAGGGTGTGGTGAAGGGCAACTACTTCGGAAACTGCTGGCCGAACCGCAGTTCAGCCGAGTTGTGGGTATGGATGTCGCTTACCGAGAGTTGCTGCGGGCCAAAGCCCGCCTGCATTACGACGAGTTACCCGAACGCCAACGCAACCGGCTGACGCTGCTTCAAGGCTCACTGCTGTACCGCGACCAACGACTCGAAGGGTTCGACGCGGCTGCTTTAGTCGAAGTGATTGAACACGTGGAACCCGCCCGGCTACCGGACCTGACGCGGGTTGTGTTCGGGTTCATTGCGCCGAAAACCGTGTTCGTTACGACGCCCAACGCCGAATACAACGAGCTGTACGGCATGGACGAAGGGCAGACCCGGCACGACGACCACCGGTTTGAGTGGAGCCGGGCCGAGTTTAAGGACTGGTGCACGGCTACGGCTGGGCGGTTTGGCTACGAGGTCAGCGTGTCGGGTGTGGGCGAGGCCGATGCGTTAGTCGGGGCATCGTCGCAGTTGGCCCGGTTTCAAAAGATAGCGTCTGTATGATTTTAGATATTCCTGAACTTTCGCTGGTGGTCTTGGTGGGGGCGAGTAGCTCGGGTAAATCGACGTTTGCCCGCCAGCATTTCCGGCCAACGGAAATCATTTCGTCCGATCAATGCCGCGCCTTCGTTTCCGACGACCCAGCGGATCAATCGGCCACCGACGACGCCTTTAACCTGCTGCATCACTGGGTTGGCCTGCGGTTGAAGCGCGGACGGCTCACCGTGGTAGACGCCACGAACGTACAGTCGTTTGCCCGCAAATCGCTGATTGAACTAGCCCGGCAGTACCACGTACTCCCCGTTGCTATCGTACTGGATTTACCCGAACGGGTACTTCAAGACCGGCACCGCGCCCGCACCGACCGTGATTTTGGACCTCACGTGCTGAATAACCACCGGCGCGACCTGCACCGGTCGCTGGGAGGCATGGAGAAAGAAGGCTTCCGGTACGTACACGTGCTTAAAGCCGAATCAGACGTGGCCGCCGTCCAGATCAAGCGTACGCCTACCTGGACCGACCGGCGCACGGAAACGGGGCCTTTTGACATCATTGGCGATGTGCACGGCTGCTACGCGGAACTAACCGAGCTATTGACAAAATTAGGCTACACCTTGACTGGGGAGGGTGAAGGCCGTAGCGCTACACCACCGCCTGGTCGCAAAGCCGTGTTCGTGGGTGATTTGGTCGACCGCGGACCGGATTCGCCGGCCGTGTTGCAGTTGGTGATGAACATGGTCCAGGACGGTACGGCGCTGTGCGTGCCGGGTAACCACGACGATAAGTTGCAGCGGTACCTGTCGGGTAAGACAGTAGCGCTCACGCACGGTTTGGAGCAGACCGTTGCGCAGTTGAACGCCCAGCCGCCCGAATTTCGGCAGCGGGTGCGGCAATTTCTGGGCAAATTAATCAGCCATTACGTCTTGGATGGGGGGCGGCTGGTGGTGGCCCACGCGGGGCTGCCCGAAGCGATGCAGGGCCGGGCGTCGGGGGTGGTTCGGGCGTTTTGTTTATACGGCGAAACCACCGGCGAAACCGACGAGTATGGCTTGCCGGTTCGACTCAATTGGGCGGCCAACTACCGGGGCCGGGCGATGGTCGTGCACGGGCACGTGCCGGTTCCCTCAACCGAATGGCTGAACAACGTCATCGACATTGACACGGGCTGTTGTTTCGGCGGAGCGCTTACCGCGTTGCGCTACCCTGAAAAAGAGCTGGTCTCCGTCCCGGCGCACCGCATTTACAGCGAACCCAAACGACCGTTGGTACTGGTCACTACCCTGCCCGTTGCTGAACCCAATGGGCAACTCGTATTTTCTCCGGTTGCCGAACTGGGGCTTCCGGTCGGTCAGGAACGCGAACTTGTTGCCGGAAACGACGCGGTGTTAGGTAACACCGCCGTTCCACTCACGGCTCAGCAGGAAGCCGATGGCGTTTTGGACATTGCCGATTTGCTGGGTCGTCGGGTTCTACGTCCTCGCATTGGCCCACCGGTTAAGATTCCCGAAGAAAACGCCATTGCCGCGCTGGAGGTGATGAGCCGGTTTGCCGTTGCCCCGCAGTGGTTGCTGTATTTGCCGCCCACCATGTCGCCGGTGGAAACCAGCCCATTGCCCGACTACTTAGAGCACCCGGCTGAGGCATTCACGTACTACCGAAAGCAGGGCATCGAGCGGGTGGTTTGTGAAGAAAAGCACATGGGTTCGCGGGCCGTTGCGATTGTTTGCCGCCGGCCGGACGTAGCGCAAACTCGCTTCGGCTTACCAACTCCGGCCGACGGCGTTGTTTATACCCGCACCGGCCGGTCTTTTTTCACGAATCCCGTCGTAGAAACCGAGTTACTGCACCGGTTGCAAACCGCCCTGACGCGAGCCGGCTTTTGGGAGCGTTTTGAAACCGACTGGATCGCGCTGGATACCGAACTCATGCCCTGGTCGGCCAAAGCGCGGGAACTAATCCGCAGTCAGTATGCTGCCGTTGGGGCGGCTGGTACGGCGGCCCTATCCACAACCGCTGACGCACTGGCGCGAGCCGCCGGGCGCGGTTTAGCGGTGGACGAACTGCAAGCGGGTATTCATGACCAAACCGGTCGAATGAGCCGGTTCCGGGATGCCTACGCCCGCTACTGCCGGGACGTGGATGGCATAGATGGGTTAACGCTGGCTCCGTTTCACCTGCTGGCGACCGAGGGCCGCGTCCATACTGACCAACCCCACGACTGGCATCTCAACCAGATCGCTGATCTTTGCCAGGCGGACCCGGCGTTGCTGACCACTACGGACCATCGTTTCGTAGCCTTGGCTGATCCCGTTAGCGTCGAAGTCGCTACCGCCTGGTGGGAGAGTCTGACTCAGGCTGGGGGAGAAGGCATCGTGGTGAAGCCCTTGGCATTTGTGCCACGCGACACCAAGAACAGTAGTTCAGCGGTTCGCCTGATTCAGCCCGCCGTTAAATGCCGGGGCCGCGAATACCTGCGCATCATTTATGGCCCCGACTACGACACGCCGGCTCACCTGGAAATCCTGAAAAGGCGGGGCTTGCAGGTGAAACGGTCACTGGCGTTGCGCGAGTTTACGCTGGGGCTGGAATCACTCGCGCGTTTTGTGGCTCGTGAGCCGTTGCGCCGGGTGCACGAATGTACGTTTGGGGTGCTGGCCCTCGAAAGTGAAGACGTTGACCCTACGCTGTAAACGCCCCTGGGTCGCTTAACCAAACCATCAAAAATACCTTAACATGAGCTTACTAACCGTTGGGTCCGTGGCGTTCGATGCGCTGGAAACCCCGTTCGGCAAGACCGACAAGATTATTGGGGGGGCCGCTACGTACATTACACTGTCGGCTTCGTACTTTACGAAGAAAAATAACTTGGTTGCCGTGGTGGGCGATGACTTTCCGCAGGCCATGATTGACGACTTCAATCAGCACGGCATCAATACCGAAGGCTTGCAAGTTCGAGCGGGCGAAAAAACGTTTTTCTGGTCCGGGAAGTACCATAACGACATGAACACCCGTGATACGTTAGTGACGGAGTTAAACGTTATGGAACACTTTGATCCAATCATTCCCGACTCCTACCAGGACTGCCAATATCTGATGTTGGGCAATACGGTTCCTGCCATTCAGCAGTTGGCCCTTGAGCGACTGCACAACCGCCCGAAGCTGATCGTCCTGGATACGATGAACCTGTGGATTGAAATTGCCAATCCCGATTTGATGGGCTTGCTGAAACTGGTTGACGTGCTGGTCGTCAATGATGAGGAAGCCCGGCAACTAACCCGCGAGTATGCTTTAGTCAAGGCTGCGGCTAAGATTCGACAGATGGGACCCCAAACGGTGATCATTAAAAAAGGCGAACACGGTGCTCTGCTGTTCCACGAAGGGCAAACCTTTTACGCGCCTGCCCTGCCGCTGGAAGAAGTGTTTGATCCCACCGGCGCGGGCGATACGTTCGCGGGCGGCTTTATTGGTTACTTAGCCAAGACCGATGATGTTTCCTTCGATAACTTGAAACGAGCCATCATTTACGGTTCGGCAATGGCGTCGTTCTGTGTCGAGAAGTTTGGCGCGGAGCGCATCATGAATCTGACGCAGGCCGAAATTGACGAGCGGGTAGCGGAATTTGTACTATTGTCGGCGTTTGGGTTGGTGTAAAAAGCGCCGCCGCTACAAAACGTCTGTTTTGTAGCGGCTGAGTGCCAAAGTTGGGGAAACCAAGCGTTAAAACCCTTCTTTCTCTTCTTCCTTGTCTTTTTTCTTTTCTTTTTCTTTCGCCACTTCCTTCACCACCTTCTGACCGGGCTGCGGTTTAGGCTTCGGCGCAGTCTTGACCTTGGTTTTATACTGGTCTAAGTACCGGTCTACGAACAGTGTCTTCTCATCGACCGTCGCTGGAACCACTTCGAGCGTGGCTTTGCCACTGTTTTTGGAACTGGCCAGCAGGCGGTCGTTGATGTCCTGCTCCGACGTAACGATGGCCAACTGCCCGATACTGCCCGGCCCGATGCCCGGCTTGTAGTCGTAGAAGACCCACACGTCGGGCGAGGCTTCGAGGTAAATGCTGGCTTCGTCGCCGTTGACCGACTTGCGGATTTCTACGAAGCCATCCATCTGGGCGTTAATGTCAGTGCCCATCATATTCGAGACGCCCAGCCGGCCGGTGCTGTAAAAGGCGTTGAACTTGGTTGACCAGCGCAGGTTGGCGTTGGCCAGCACGAGCATGGCGTTCAGCTTCGGCGACGCCTGGTTGAGCGGTACGTGTTGATTCTGCGCTTTTGTGCGATAGGCTTCTACCGCGGGCTGACCAATCAAGGGCAACAGTTTGTCCGACAGGCGGTTCAGGTCATCGTCGGCTGCTTCGTCGTTTTTCTCTTCCTGATTCGTTTTAACGAGCTTGTCCGAAATAGCGCTGTTGACTGCGTCCGGTACGGAGAATGTAAAGGCCAGCAACGTATTGAACCGGTACTGACTGCTGTCGATGTTGATCCGCGCCGACCCGGCCGACAATACGTACGAGTTAGGCGCAGCATTCAAGAGGTTCAGCTTGCCTTTGTACGTCATCTGGCCCCGCGCGTCGTTAAACGTAAAGGCGTTTTCGACTTCTTCGCTGGTGCTGTCCGCTCCGGCGCTGTCGGCAACGGCCGTTGATGCGGTTTCGTCTTTGCCGCTGGTGATGCGGTACAACTTGTCTTTTTCGTCGTAGCGCATTACGCCCGTTGCCGTAAAAATGTCATCGTCTTTCGGGTCTTCCTTCGCCGACAGGAACGTCGGATACAGACCAGCCCCGCCAATCCGCGCGTGAATACCCGCTACTAACGGCTGATCGCCTTCGTTTTTCAAGTTCTTATCAACATTGATCTCCAAACGTTCGGCAATCTTTTGCTTAAACGGAATCCAGCCACCAACTAAGTCTTGGCGTTTTTTAAGGGCCGGTTTGATGAAGCCGTCTAAATCCAAATCTTGGTTCGGGGCCTGCATCACAATGTTGCCCCGATACAGCATCTTGGGCGCTAACTGTAAATTATCAGCTTCGTCAACCTCGGCGCGGGCCACCGTAAAGTACGTCGTCGCGGTCTTCTGCTGATTGCGTCGCCCACGAGCCGGTTTCTTTGTATCGGCCGTCAGGTCAGCCGTCGCTACGGCAACCGGCGCTTCTTTCAATTCAAAGCTGCCCATCTTGATGTTGGCCGTGTCCCCTTTCATGGTCGCAAACCGGTACGTTGCGTCGCCGGCGAAGCGCGTCCGCGAGACAACCTCGATATTGCCGTCCTTCAACCGGTGGAACCGGCTGACCGTATCCAATTCTAACCGAGCGTTCTTGAGCGGCAGCATCTCGCCGTTGCGCCGGACCGTCACGATGCCTTTATCGGGCAGAATGCGGGCGTCGGCTGAAACCAAGTACGGTACGCCACTGATGTTGAGTACCATTTTCTCCACGTCATACAGCGCGGCCGAGCCGTTGAACGTCAAACCTTCCTGCTCAGGAGCTGTCGCCGTAAAGCTGGACGTTTTCACGTCGCCCTTCATGGCAATCGTCTTGGTGTTGATATTCCACTGCGCCCGGTTAATGCTGGTTTTGTAAGCCGCAAACGGAAACTCCATGCTTGACCCCAGGGTGTCATCAAGACTTTGCTGCTTTTTATTAATCGCTAAGCCAACGATGCCTTTAGTTTGGTTGAAGTCAACGTCAATGTCG
>CAXUEB010000147.1:0-3056 GCA_964249775.1 uncultured Spirosoma sp. | reverse complement strand
TCGTTGCCCAGCAAAATCGGCTTCCCGAGCGTCGGCCCGGCAGCCTCTTTATCCGACACAATCTTAAACTGCGCATTGTCGGCTAAGAACCCTTCTTTGTTAAACTTGATGCTGTTGGAAACGGCCTCCGAATCTTTCCGGCGCAGCGTACCGTTGCCGAACAAGCCCGACGAGCGCAGTACCAAGCCGCCTTCAAGGTTAGTCGTGGCGTTGTAGAAATTGAAATTGTTTTTCTGCGTCGTCACGACCATGCTGTCGGCTTTGGGCCACCATTTCAGGCTGTAGTTGTTGAGCTGCACCTGCGGAAAGTAGCCTTTTCCAACCAACCCTTCCCGAATCTCACCCTTCTCGCCCGATGCCAGCAGTGAGTCGCTGGTGAACAGAATGCCCTGCGCGTTGAGGCTGGATGTCAGGTGGTTCAGCACGCCCTCGGCCCGTAGGCCACTCTTGTCCATCGTGATTTCGCTGGCCAGCTTCACGTTCGACTTGCCACCGTAGAGCGGGTAGCCAACCGCCGGTGCTTTGTGCACAAAGCCCAGGGTGTTGTCAGGCATGGTTTTTAGTTCGGCTTTGAAGGGCGGAAAGATGCCGTCCGAATAGAACGTACCAACGAACGCGATGTCGCCCTTGCCGAGGCTGTCGTTGTCGATGGCCGGAATCTTGAAGTACACCTTGCGGTTGTAGGCCAAATTTCCCCGCACGGGCTGATCGAAATACACCGTCATGCCCTGCGGCATCACTAAACGCTGCGTGGTTTTCTTGCCTTTGATGGTGCCCGATTTGTTGTCGGCGCTGCCGAAGTACACCGTGCCCGGATTTTCGTACTTGATGTCGCCCCCAACCTCGCCGACTTTGCCCTGCGCGGCCAGCTTGTCCGACGAGAAGGTAATGGAGTCGATTTTGTTGAGGTCCATCGCGAATTTATCGTAGTCGAACTTTAAGTCGCGGCCGGCGTAGCGCAGTGTACCGGCTTTTAACTGGCCATTGATGGTGAAGGCCCGGCCTTTGCCCACGCGTAGTATCTTGTCCGACGGAACGCCGAACACTTTCAGCGTATCGGAGATGATAAAGCTGTTGACACCCCGGATGGTGAGGATGTTGTCGGCTAAGTTGATCGACGCGTTCTTGATGCTGTCGCTGGAACTGAACACCGATTGCACTTGGAACCGATCATAATCGCGCTTTTCGGCGTAGGCCAGCACGTACAGCGCGCCTTTGCGGCTCAGGCGCATCAGCCCATTGGCATCACGGTCCAGATAGCCTTCCAGCACCATCCGATCCAGGGCACCGCGCAGCGCAACGGGACTTACTTTGACCGACTGGACGATGTCATCTACCAGAAACGTTGATTGCTTTTTAGTCGCGATGTAATTCGCTACGATCTGCAACGGGTGGAAGCCGTAGTCGAGCGTCAGGTCGGCGTAGCGCTGCGGGTGGAAATAATCGTAGGATTCGAAGCGCACCGGTATTTCGCGCTTGGCCCCGACCTGGTAAAGGTCTACTTTCCGGCGCGGCACGTCCCAACGGACTACTTCGGGTTCGATATAGAACTTATGATACGAGTCGGCGTAAGGCACGCGGGCGTAGGCGCTGCGCTCGGCGCGGTTGAGCCAAGCCACGCGCTGGGCTTTGTCGAACTTGAACGTAACGGCCGGGTGCGTAATCGAATCCTTGTCGATGTAGCCCACGAACGCGGCCGGCCCCGCCGTGATGATCGAGTCGCGGAACTCAAACCGGCGACTGATGGCCTTAAAGCTGGGCTTACCGTTTGCCTTCACGGTTAGCACGGCGGGCTGCCCGCTGGCCGACGCGCCCACCGTCTGCGCCCCCGATAAGGCTAAACCGCCCTGGTAGTCAACGTCGGTGCCAAGGTTTGGAATCTTTACGTCGTTCTGCCACGACATGAAGCGCGGGTACGTCGGCGCGCCGTTCTTCTTTCTACTAACGTACTCAAAAACGCCTTTAATGGGCTTTCCGCCGGTGGCTCCTTCGCGGGTCAGCGTCACGTCGTCGGCCTGCAAGCGCGGGTTCATGATCGGCATGGCGTATTCGCTCAGCGTTACGTAAATGTCGGGCCGGTCGACCGTTTCCCATGTGAACTTGCCGCCTTTACCGACCAGCAAACCGTCTTTCAGCATCAGATCGCCACTGGTGTTGGTTAGCACCGCCGAATCGCCCGGAGCGCCGGCCGCGTTGACCACAATCGCCAACGAAACGTCACTCAACGTAATGACCGCCCCCGAAACCGTTGGAATGGGTCGACGCTGGGGCACGAACTGCGGTCCAAGCGGGCGGGTCTGCCCCGAATCCGCACCGGGAGTGTCCCAACCGTCGAAACGCGACCGTTCGATGGACGCTTTGACGGCTGCCAGGGAGTCCGCCGGCGACAGCGTGGCTGAACCCGGATTGGTTGGAGCAGCCGTTCCTTCAACGTAGCGGAACTTGGCCGTGCCACCGAGAGCGTACAGTTTGTTGTAGTTGCTGGCGTACAGTTCGCGCCGTTCCAGGAAGCGCCGGGCGGTTTCCAGCGTCCGGGCGAAGGTTTTGGTGTCGGTGGTCTCGAACAGTTTTTCAGCTACCGTCAGCAAACCGTCAATGTCGGCAGGCGACGCGGCCGGTTGCTGCGTGTTGAGGGCGTGGTAAAGCGCTTCGTAGAACGGCACGAAGTGCGTAGCCGCCGGGAGCCGCTTCTGGTTCATCCTCCGACTCAGGGCCATCACGCGCTCCTGCTGAGCCGCCGATAACCTACTTTCGGACCACAAACTTTGCAGGTTCGTGCCGGCCCGAACGCCCGCGGGTCCGCCCGTTGCCAGGAGCTTCTGCACCTCCGCCACGAACTGATCGGGCTTATCGGACAGGCGTACGGATTGGGCAAACGATGCCGGTAAAATCAGCAGATTAAACAGTACAAAAAGATAGAAGCGATTCATTACGTATCTGTTGCAAAAAGAGTTAACATCGTTGCTGCTTCGGTAGCCGCATCTGCACCGGACTTCTGAAACACGAGCGAAGTCCAGTCGTGGATAGCCATGCCTTTACTTGGCGTTAACCCAGCT
>CAXUEB010000146.1:3276-13430 GCA_964249775.1 uncultured Spirosoma sp. | reverse complement strand
GTGGAAGGCAAAAACGGGGGCGGGCTCTACTTTCCCATCGTGACCTGCATCGTCGTCAGCGTTGTGCTCAACGTCGTTATCGCTCTGATCCGGCGTTTTTTCGGGTCGTAGCTTCGGCGGGTTTGGCCGGCTGTGCGTCGGGATCGTAGGTCAATTTGTTGAGGTAAAACACTTCGCGCTGAGTCACATAACTACGCTGAGAAGCAATCTTCTGGACCCCAAACGCCAGAAAATGCCGTCCGTACCAGGCCATCAGGTTGTCCTGCGCGGAGAACGTGACCCGTTCCGCTTCGGTGTTGGTACGGAGCTTAAATTTTTCGCTTTCTTTCAGCACCTTGCTGCCTTGAATTACCTCGGTCGTAATTGCACCGTCGTTGGGGTAGGCCAATACCATGCGGTTGCCCTGCTGCGAAACCTGCACCATTTCGGTCAGTTCGGGGCTGGTCAGTTCTTTGATAGGCAGGCAGTTGTCCCACAGTAAATTGCCTTGCCGGTCGAAGCCGCACACGAACGCGTGGGTGTAATGAAACCCTTCAAAACCGCGGTCTGTACCGCGCAGCATACCCGCGTAAGGTAAGGTGCTTCCCCGGTACTGCGGGTAATACACTTCGGCCACGAGCGTCAGGCCGTTGGGCGAGCGCTGAATATCGTGCACCAGCAGCCGGTACCGAAATTTGTAGTCTTTGCCTTCTTCTTTGCGCTTGTTGACCCGCGCCATCAGCTTCTGCTGGCGCTTGGGTTTAAGGTAATTAAAGAAGTTCTGAAGCTGCGAGAACTCAATGTACTCAATGTCGGTACCGTCGGCTTGGGCTTGACCGGACCGGGTCTCGCCAGACCGAGTCTCGCCGGACGGACTCGTGTAATCATGGCGAATGCGGGTGACGTAGATTCCCTGCGAGTAAGGCGTGCAATCGGTTGAGTAGTTGCCAATCAGCAGCGATTCCTCGTCGTTGAGGGGAAGCAACTTACCGGAGATCAAGCTGTTTTTGGCTCCGGCCAAATCAACCGTGCGCAGCAATTTGTGGTCAGCGCTGTAGGTGCGAATCGAGAACCGACAATGGCGCTTGAGCGAATGAACCAGCACGTTTACTTCCTGCCGGGCTTCGTCGATTTCCAAGCTGCTAATCTCCATGTGGTTGACGTATAAACCGGGCAGGACTTTAACCGAGCGGTCGAAAAATGAGAACGCCATAACCACGGGCCGGTTGTGGTGATAGCCCGCTACGTAGGCCCGGCTGCCCATCACCCGCAGGTGTTGCACGTCAAATTGATGCAGCAAATTGCCTTCAAACGTTTCCACAACGCCATCGTCTAAGTGCAACCGCGCGAACAGAAACGTTTCGGAGTCGGGTTCCCGGAATAGGTGGTACGCGTAGCGGTCGTCGGCGTAGTTAAGCACCGGCCGGAACCGAACGTCGGGTTTAAATTCGGTTTGCCAGAGGGGTTTCAGCGCCGTCGTGTACCGACGAAACGTAAAACGGGTGTCGGTATGATCGAAGTAACCGCCCGCCCGAATTGTAACCAGCAGCCCCCGTTCGGCCAGGGGCGTCACGTCGAACGTTTCGGTTTCGTTGGCATCGGCTAAAATCTCAATGCGTTCGGTGTGGGCAAGCTGCGCCCGGACTAAGCCCGGCAAAAGACCCAGTAGCAATAGATAGCCGATAGCTTGCGCACGAAACATACCGTCAAATTTACAAATTTGTCTCAATTAACCGACTACGTTTTGAGCCGCATCAATTGGGCCAACGTCGGAAAATCGACAATCTGTTTCGCACAAGCGTCGCTACGGTTAGCGGAGCGCGCCTACGTTTGCCACCGCTTTTTGAGGAACTCTTTCATGAACACGTTGATGTCCCATTGACTGGCAACGGGCTGATTGGTGTACGGCAGCGTGGGCAGGTAACCGGGTGCGGGACCAAACTCGCAGGTAACGGTCAGCGTCGGGGCGTTGGCCCGTTGCAGGCGGTCGCGGATGGCGTCCCACCATTTGGCGTGGGTTTCGAGGGCGTCTTTCCACTCCGGCGCGCGCGGGTCCGACACCTGTGGGGCTTCGGGTTGCCCCACGCGGCAATGGATGTGGTCGCTGACGGCAATGGCCCGGTTGACGTTCTCGGCCTGATCGGCGAGGTACGACTCGGCCACGTTGACCCAGTGCGAGTAGTCGGCCGTCAGGCGCAGGTTGGGCAGGCGGAGTAGGTAAAGCTGAATAGCCGGCGCGCTGTAGGAGAAGCGGCCCCGGTGCGTTTCGTGCAGAATGCGGACGCCGGTTTGTTTTTCTACGTCGAGCGCGGTCTGAATCAGGTCGGCGTTCTGCTCGAACGTAAAATAATCGTGGCCCGTATGGGCGTTGATAAATAAGGGTTTCTGGGCCGCCAGTTCGAGCAGATCGGCTTTGAACGTCCGCTTGTGTTCGGCAAAGTTATTACCGCCACCGAAGGCCATCAAGACCAGTTGAAGGCCGTTATCCTGCATGGCTTTCCTGACTTCGTCGTACTTCCGGTCGCGGGCGGCAATCTCCATGCCGTCGTAGCCGGCAGCTTTCACGCGTTTGGCGGCTTCGGCGTAAGTCAGGTTTTCCAGACCCCACATTGGGCAGAAGAACAAGGTTTTCATTGGGACGGTCGGCCACAGCCGTGGGGTTTAGCAAACGATTGCAAAGTAGGGCGAAAAAGGCGTACTTGGCAAACGATTTAGTTCAGTGCTTTTACCCACCGTTTTCAACCCATGAATGAACCGAAGCACGTCCGGGACGTAATGATTCGAATGCTGGAAGCGCGAATCAGAGCAGTAACTCTTCGGACAGAAGAACTCAAACAAGAAAAAGCAGCTTGGGCGGTAATCGAAGAAATGATGAATCTTCGGGATGAACTCGTCAAGGCGCTGGAAACTATTCGATCAACCGAGTAAACACTTTCTCTGATGAACTATTTTGATTTGGATAAGCACTATAAATTAGCCGGCGAGGCTACCACACCCGAGCAGATTGCTCAGTTGCGTCAGGAGTTTGATCAGTATTCAGAGTCGCTGACGGAAGAAGAACGGGTCGTATTTAGAAAGCAACTTGAGGAAAACGCCCACAAGGAAGTTATTCGGTCAAGGGCTATCATTGACTTTGTTAACGAGATTATGAGCGCCAAACCCGAAACGGCGTAACACGGTTAGAATAGCAATACTGACCAAATATTCCCAACTTTACCCGCCGAAAACGGATGCATTTGCCGGCGAAGTAACTGGCAAATTTCACCTGAACGAATACAACATCAACCGTTTTTCTGCCCAGCTATGAGCGAAGTAGCCACCCGATTCAGCCCCGGCGTTGTGACCGGCGAAGGCGTCACCGAACTGTTCCGGCACGCCAACGAAAACGATTACGCCCTGCCCGCCGTCAACGTCGTCGGCACGGACTCCGTCAACGCCGTGCTGGAAACGGCCAAAGTTGTCAACTCGCCGGTGATTATTCAGTTCTCCAACGGGGGCGGTATTTTCTACGCGGGTAAGGCCTTGCCCAACGATGGCCAGCAGGCCGCCATCGCCGGATCGGTTTCGGGCGCGCTGCACGTGCATCACGTGGCCGAACTGTACGGCGTACCGGTCATTCTGCACACCGATCACTGCGCCAAAAAACTCCTGCCGTGGATCGACGGGCTGCTGACGGCCGGCGAAAAGCACTTCGACCAGACGGGTAAGCCCTTGTACTCGTCGCACATGCTCGACCTGTCGGAAGAGCCGATTGAAGAAAACATCGAAACCTGCGCGAAGTATTTCGAGCGCATGGCCAAGATCGGTATGACGCTCGAAATCGAACTGGGCGTAACCGGTGGTGAAGAAGACGGCGTCGACAACTCCGACGTGGACGATAGCAAACTCTACACGCAACCCTCGGAAGTGGCGTATGCCTACGAAGAACTGAGCAAAATCTCGCCCAACTTCACCATCGCGGCTGCGTTCGGTAACGTGCACGGCGTCTACAAGCCCGGCAACGTAAAGCTGTCGCCGATTATCCTGAGTAATTCGCAAAACTACATCCAAGAGAAGTACAGCACGGGACCGCTGCCGGTGAACTTCGTTTTCCACGGCGGGTCGGGGTCGAGCCGCGAGGAAATTCGCGAAGCCATCCGCTACGGGGCCGTCAAGATGAACCTCGACACCGACATGCAGTGGGCGATGTGGGAAGGCGTGCTAAAGTACTACAAATCGAAGGAAGGCTACCTGCAATCGCAGCTTGGCAACCCCGAAGGTGCCGATTCGCCGAATAAGAAGTATTACGATCCGCGCGTGTGGTTACGTAAAGGCGAAGAAAGCATGGTGCAGCGTTTGAAAGTGGCGTTCGAGGATTTAAATTGCCTCAACCGGCTGGCGTAACGCAGAAAGTACAGTGCATAAACAGGTGTAGGGTGTAAGGCCGTTCGGCGGCTTACGTTCTACCGCACGGCAGCGGCCGACCGTCGGCAGCCCGAGCCTTTTTTGTTATCTTGCCGGAAACAGATGTGTAACGAATGGAAGCGGTTATAGCAGTCGAAGAACAGTCGGTAGAGGAGGTGGTCCGCTCTCAGTATGAACTCGAACGCGGAAAACCAATGCCCAGTAAGAATCACGGAAAATTACAACAACGCATTGGCGTTGAGATTGCTGTTCATTATGGCGACACGTATGAAACGTACAGTGAATTGTCATTGACTGCTCCTAACCCGCCTTACGTACCTGATTTATGTGTTTTTCCGGCCGAACCCTCTAACTGGCGTGAGGACGAAGTGAAAGTTAGTGACGTGCCGCTGACAGTTATTGAAATTGTTTCACCGTCGCAAACGGATACCGAGTTGACTAAAAAATCCCGTGACTACTTTGCAGCCGGCACAAAGTCATATTGGCTTGTACAGCCGGTGTTACGCACGGTATTCGTGTTGCTGCCTGATGGGAATGAATTAGTCTTCCACGACGAGATGCTTACCGACCCGACTAATGGGATTTCGATTGATTTGAAGAAAGTGTTTCGATGAAATAGAACATGGATTGGACGAATCCATGTTCTATTTCACGTATCCCAGCTTCCGTGGAATCGTGTATATCTCTGTTTGGCGGCCGTCGATGTAGCGAAAGGTTTTGCCGTCGAAAAAGCCGTCTTCTTCGAGCATGATGCGGATGGTTTTCTTCCACTCAGGCAGTTCGACGGCCGCGTTCAGTTCGATCGAATACGCCGTGTTGGCCAGCAGGGGGTAATCGCCCGAACCGGGTACGCCTTTTTGCTGATCCCACAATCCGATGGTCGGTCCGGCCGCGTGGCCGTGGCTGCCGATCGGGTGCGAATAAATCGTGCCGTTGATGCCTTCCTTTTTGGCCTGATCGAGGGCTGCCAGCAGCATCTGATTACCGGTACGACCGGCTTTGAATTGCTCAATCAGAATATCTTGCAAACGATTACCTTGTTTAAACGCGGCTTTGATGGCGTCGGGCACGTCGGTTTCGCCGGGGCGAAGGACATACGCGTGTTGCTGCTGATCGGTGTTCAGGCGCAGGTACGTGATGCCGAAATCAACGTGGAGCAGATCGCCCGGCTGGATAATCTGCTGACCAGGGCGCTTCGAGAAGGTACGTAGATGCTCAAAATTTTGACCATCGGCGCGTTGCACATCGACAGTTGGGTGAAACCAGGTGTTTAAACCCAGCGACGTGATGCGCTGTCGAAACCACCAAACGACGTCGTCGGTCGTTGTGACGCCGGGCTGGATAACGCTTTCCGAAAAGCCTTCCTGAATGATTTGGTGCGACAGTCGGCAGATGAGCGGGTACACGGCCATTTCTTTCTCCGTCCGGGTTTCGAGCCAGCCCACGGCCACCTTCTCGGCCGGCACAATTCGCTTCTGGTAGTCGGCAGGTAGTTTCGCGAAAAATTCTTCGTGTTCCGTAAACGATAGGCCGTCGGCATGGGCGTAATTGGCCGACCAGTTTAGGCCAATCTTCTTGGGTTTACGTTGCTGGATGATGTTGGTCAGCGCGTCCCACTGGTTGGGCCGCACGTCGATGTCCCACGCGCCTTTCAGCAGATTCCCCACATCGTAGCGCGCGATGGCCAGCTTTTCGACTTCTTTACCGTTGTCGAAAAACACGATAATGGTTCGTCGGCGGGCGGAGAGCCAGGTGCTGGGTAGCATCGTCCGCAACACGGGGTCTTCGTTGTACTCACGCGAAATAATGACCCACATGTCGAGTCCTTCCCGGCGCATGAGCTGGGGCAAGAGGTTGGTAAAGCGGTCTTCGAGCACTTCATCCACGACGCGCGCCCGTTCGCGTTCGGTCAGCACGGCGGAGGGGGGGAGGGGGTGCGTTAGAGCAACAGAAGTTGTAAACAGAAAAACAAGCAGTGGGTAAAGGCGTTGCGTCATGGGAAATCAGGCGGTTTGGGGCAAGTTATGAATTTTTAACAAGCGAGTGGGCCAACGCGTCGGACCCAATTCGCATCCTGCCAGCAGCGAATGACTCGCCAATTTGGTCGTACCAATTTTGTTGTATGGTAAACTACGCCTTTGATTCGTTAGGTAAGTAGATTTACAAGATTGACAAACCCCACTCTTGCATGAAGCCCGCCGTACTCGCCTTCTTCTTGGTTATTAACTCTCTCGCGTTCGCGCAAACCAATTCGTCCGGCCTGCGCGGAACCGTCAAGAACGCCAAAGGCGAAGCGCTGCCTTACGCGGCCGTCGTGGTAAAAAGCGCGGACCGGCCCACCGGCACCATTACCAATGGCGAAGGCCGCTACGAAATCGCGCTCGCACCGGGTCACTACACCGTCGCGTTCCAGTTCCTGGGGTTTCAGACGGTGCAAAAATCGGTCGACATCAGTACCGGCTTCGCGACGCTCGATGTAACGCTGGACGAGCAGGCGTTTCGGCTGGCGGAGGTGCAGACGCGGGCGGGTAACGAAGACCCGGCTTACACGATTATGCGCCGAGCCATTGCCAAGAGCCGGTTTCACCAGTTGCAGGTAGAGCGGTTTAAGGCGCGGGTGTACGTGAAATCGTCGTTTACGGTAACGGACCTGCCGAACGTGGCCGAACTGGCATTTCGGAAGCAGTTGAAAGAAGCCGAGCGGGACGCTAACTTCAAAGTAGGCGTACCGATGCTGAATGAAACCGTGTCGGAAGTTTACTTTACGCAGCCCAATACGTACCGCGAACGCGTGATTGCCAACCGCAACTCGCAGGGTGATTTTCTGAGTCCGAACCGGTTTTACAACGTCAGTTTTTACAGCCCGACCCTGGCCGGAACCGTGTCGCCCCTGTCGCCCAAAGCGTTTGCTTATTACAAATTCGAGTACAAAGGTACTTTCCAGGAAGCCGGTCCAAATGGGCAATCCGTTGAAGTTAGTAAGATTCAGGTCATTCCGCGGCAGTACGGCGAGGGTGTGTTTCGGGGCACGATCTACATTCTGGAAAATACATGGGCGATTCACAGTTTGCAGTTGGAGACCGTCAACAACATTGGCATTTCCATCACCACGCGGCACTTGTGTACACCCATCAAAGGCGTCTGGATGCCGACCAATCAGCGCTACGAAGGCAAAGGTTCGTACCTCGGCGTGAAGGCGACGGGCTACTACATCCGCAACCTGACGTTCTCGGACTTCGTGGTCAATCCGGCGTTCGTAGAAGATATTGAAGTCGTCGACGAGAAGAAGGCCCCGCCCGCGCAAACGCTGGCCAAGAGCGATATTAAGAGTCAGCCGCTGGAAGATCTGGTCAAAAAGCAGAAAGAATTTTCGACCAAAAATCTGCGTCAAATGGTCAAGGAATACGAGAAGCAGGAAAAGCTGGCCCGCAAAAACCGCAAAGAAGACGTAGCGGTCGTGCGCAACGACTCAACAGTGATTGACTCGCTGGCCCGCCGACGCTCGAACGCGTTCTGGGATTCGCTGCGGTCGGTGCCGCTGACCACCGCCGAAGTCAAAAGCTACCGCAAAGCCGACAGCCTCGGCTTGATTCGCGAAATCAAAACGCCCGCCCAGATCGCGGTCGACAGTGCCCGTCGGGACAGCACACGACAGAAGCGAAATCCAAATAAGTTCGCGCCGGGTCAGCTCATCGGCGGGCATACATGGCGGTTCGGGAAGCGGACGGCGCTGACCTACACAAGTCCACTCGCCCGAATTGAATACAACACGGTGGAAGGCTACGCGGCCGAAGGCGCACTGAATTTACGTTACCGGGCTAAGGTCGATTCGGTCAGTCGGTTTACGCAGATTTCGCTCGGCGAGTGGAACGTTGGCGGTACGGCGCGTTACCAGTTCGGGCGAGGGCAATTGGTGGGTTACGGGCTGGGAAGTTACCAGTACAAAACGACCCGCGTTAGCCTGTCGGGCGGACGGTATTTGTACCAGTTTAACCCCGACAATCCAATTAGTCCGCTGCTTAATTCGCTCACGACGCTGCTGTTCGAGCAGAATTTGGCCAAGCTGTACCAGAAAGATTTCGTAAACCTGACGGCCGGAACGTCGGCGTTCGGGCAACGGCTGACCTTGCTCGGCAGTCTGGAATTCGCCCGGCGCAGTTCGTTAGAAAACTATAAAGAAGACCTCCGACCCTGGATCAACTGGCGCGACCGCAGTTTCACGCCCAACAATCCCGACAACGTTGAGCTACCGACAACGGTTTTTTCAACGCACCGGGCCGTTACCCTGAATCTGACCGCTTCCATGCGATTAGGTGCTACCGAGTACATCATTCGTAACGGTCGGCGCATCGCCCGGCGCGACAACGACGCTCCGCTGCTGACGCTCAATTACCGGAAAGGTTTAGCCGACGTAAATTACGACTTTTTGCAGGGCGACATCCGTCATTCGTTCGAGACGGGCATTCGCAGTCAGTTGAACTACCAGTTCGGCGCGGGTGCGTTCCTAAACAGCCGCAAGCTGTATTTCCCCGATTTTAAGCACTTCGCCGGTAACGAGTTCTTTTTTCAGCAGGGCGACGTTGTGTCGAGTTTTCGGCTGTTGCCGTATTACCAATACAGCACCGGCCAGCGCTTCGCCGAAGGGCACGTCTTAGCTGAGTTTCGTAAGTTTCTGATTACGCAACTAACGGTTGTACGGCTCATAGGCCTCAAAGAAAACGTGTTTGTGCATCACCTGTACACGCCCGCTGCCCGCTACTACACCGAAGTTGGCTACGGCTTAGACGGGTTGCTGCCACAGGTGTTTCCATTTTTCCGGGTCGAGGTCATTTCGCAGTTTCAGAACGCGCAGTACAAAGGGTTGGGCTTTCGGATTGGCACGACGTTGAAGTTTGGGCGGTAAACTGTTTGCGGTAACGATGGTTTAATGGAACACGGAAAATACAGATGTAACGGATATTCGCTGATTGGTTGTCCGTTTGTATCGGTTCAATCCGCGTCATCCGTGTTCTATTTATATATCCATGCGCCGTCGCTCGTTCATCCAAACCTCATTAACCGCAGCCGTCGGTGTAAGCCAGCTTAGTATGGCTCCAAACATGGCTTTACCCGATCCGAAGCCCAATAAACTACCGCGCTGGCGGGGTTTCAACCTGCTTGAAAAGTTCGTGGCCGGCAAGACGGGGCCAGAGCCGGAAGGAGCCTACAAAGAGCGTGATTTTGAAATGATTGCCGACTGGGGCTTCAACTTCGTGCGGCTGCCAATGTCGTACCACTGCTGGGCCACGCCCGACCCGGCCCACTGGACCGAACTTAACGAACGGGTCCTGAAAGAAGTGGACGACGCGGTGGAAATGGGTAAGAAACACAAACTACACGTCAACCTCAATCTGCACCGGATTCCGGGCTACTGCGTCAACCCACCCACCGAACCGCTGAACCTGTGGGCCGACGAGCGGGCGCTGGAAGCCGCCGTTTTTCACTGGAAACACCTCGCCGAACGCTACAAAGGCCGCCCGAACCGCGAACTGTCGTTCGACCTTATCAACGAACCGAATACAAACGAGGAGGCTTACATTCGGGTTGTGACGGCCTTAGTCGAAGCGATTCGCTCGGTTGATCCCGGCCGGCTCATCATCGCCGACGGTTTGCAGTATGGTAACCAGCCGGTAACAAAACTGGCCGGCCTGAAGCTGGGCCAAAGTACGCGCGGTTACCTGCCGATGAACGTCAGCCACTACAAGGCCGAGTGGGTGCCGATGCTCAAGGAC
>CAXUEB010000146.1:0-3266 GCA_964249775.1 uncultured Spirosoma sp. | reverse complement strand
TGTTGAAAGACTCGCCCCCGCCGACCTGGCCCGCCACCTGGATGAACACGACCTGGGACGCCAACACACTGCGCAACTTTGCCATCGAACCCTGGAAAAAGCTACAGGCGCAGGGCGTGGGCGTGCACGTCGGCGAATGGGGCTGCTATAACAAAACGCCCCACGACATCGCCCTGCGGTGGATGGAAGATCAGTTGAAACTTTGGAAAGCCGCCGGCTGGGGCTGGTCGCTGTGGAACTTCCGCGGGGCGTTCGGCATCCTCAACAGCGACCGGTCGGATGTGGATTACAAAGAATACCAAGGCATGAAATTAGACGAGAAGATGCTGGCGTTGCTACGAAAGTATTGATTTGATAGGCCCGTCTATCAAATAATCTGGATTGATTAAGGCCTAAATTTTGTTTTTATTCTACGCTCCTGTCCAGATTATTAGTGCAGAATATTAAAGACCTTTTTGAGATGTTTCCCCGCCCTGGCCGGGTGGAATGGATTGGTATCCGACCTGACCGGCGCGGACCAGTTGCGGTTGTTGACCAGGTTGACGCATCGACCGAACACGGTTTGATCGGCGATCACTACAGCGGGCAAAGCGGCCACCGCCATGTCACGCTTATTCAGGCCGAACACCTACCCGTCGTGGCTGCGCTGACCGGCCTCGATACGCTCGACCCGGCTGTCCTGCGCCGGAACCTCGTCGTATCGGGTCTGAATCTGCTGGCCCTCAAAGAGCATCAGTTGCAGATTGGCGATGCCATTATACAGGTAACGGGTCAGTGTCATCCCTGCTCGAAGATGGAGGTTGCCCTGGGACCGGGCGGCTACAACGCCGTGCGCGGTCACGGTGGACTGACGGCGAAGGTCATTCGGAGTGGAACGATGCGGGTGGGCGATAACGTGGTTGTGCTGCCGGCTGCGGTTACTGCTTAGCCGCGTCGGGGTCGGGCGCAATCCGGCTGGGGCGGTTGAATCCATGCCGGTAGCGGGTGCGCAGTTGCTGAACGGTGTTGATGAGATCGTAATCCGACGCCCGAAGCAAAAATTCATCGTCTAAATCGCAGAAGTCAAAGAACCGATCGACCGCTTCCCCTTTGAGGTCGGTCGCCTGGTCGACCAACAGCCGAAAGCGTTCCAGCGCCAAGGCGTGCCGCCGGTCCTGCTGCATGATAACATAGGCTTTGCGGTCGGACTTGGGCCGCTTGCCGAACATCTCGTAGAGCAAGGTGACGCCCGCGCCGTCGGCCAGCCGGTCGAAAGCTTGTTCGCCCGTTACTTTGGTCGAGGCCGTCGGCTCATCCAAGACCTGCTGAATCTCGCGCTTCACTTCCTCGTACCGCTTGGCCGTGACGGTCACTTCGGCGAGGTCGACCACGCGGTATGGCATAGGCGGCAGGGCTTTCGCCACGATCTGTGGGCTGTCGGAGCCGTCGTAGCGAATGCCCGTGCGGGTATACAGTTGACTGTTCAGCACGAGCGAATCACCGGGCTGCGCGGTCAGGAAAAACCGCCCGGTAGCGTTCGTGCGGGCGCGCTGTCGGGTGCGTTGGTTGACGATCGTCGCCCGATCAACGCCCCGGTTGGTCGTCTGGTCCACCACCGTTCCGACGACGTATTTGCCCTGCGCCCACGCGCTGCCTGACGCAGTCATCAGGCCAAGCAAGGTTAACAGGAAGGCAAGTTGGTACGCCATGTTGTAAAATTACAACTTCCGGTGTTGAAGTGAGGGCGCTCCGCGTTAAAAAACGTTAACCAGTAGGTTGGCCGGCCAACCTACGTAACGTCATCTCCGTAAAGTTCCGAATCACATCATCCACGAGCGGGCGGAGTTCGTCGGGCGTTTGCGTCGTGGTCACGCCGACTACATAAGCGCCAGATGCCTTAGCCGCCCGAATGCCGGTCATCGAATCCTCAAACACAACGCTGTCGGCCGGTTCAACGCCGAGCATCGCCATTGCTTTCTGATAAATTTCGGGATTGGGTTTGGGGCGACTGACCATACTTTCGTTCAGCAGGGCGTCGAAGTAAGGCCGGAAAGCAAGGGCATCGACCACAAAATCAAGATTTTCAACTGGAGCCGATGTCGCCACGGCGGTGCGGATACCGGTCGCTCTCAACGCCTTCAAGAAATCGACCAAACCTGGCACGGGCGTGATGTGGGGCCGGTACAAGTCGCGGAACAAGGCTTCTTTTTCATTACCCAGCCGGAGCACTTCGTCGGGCGTGAGCGGCTGACCGGCAAACAGGTGCGCAACGATGTCGGCGTTGTGCTTGCCCGACACGTACCGGACAAAGTCAGCGTCGCTGAGCGTCTTACCGTAGCGTTCGTAATACGCGCGCCAGGCAGCGCGGTGGTACGGGTTCGTATCGACGATCACCCCGTCCATGTCAAAAATAACGGCTTTCATTTAGTAAAACGCAAAGGGAAAGAGATAAGCAGAGTTCACAGAGTCTTCGCGTTCTCTGCGGTAGTCTCCGTAATCTGTGCGTTTAAAACAACTTAACAATCCGGGCCAAACCGGCCGAAATAAGCAGCACCACCGCCACAAAGCCTAATCCGTAGTACAATCCAAACGCTTCAGCGACGAAACCGATGATCGGTGGACCGGCCAGGAAGCCCACGAAGCTAAACGTAGCAAACGTCGCCAAACCAGCCGCCGGCGGAATATCGGGCACCCGCAGCGAAGCGCTATAGAGAATGGGTACGCCGAGCGAAATGCCCACGCCCAGCAAGGCAAACCCCACTAACGCGGTAAACGCATAGGGCAGGACAATCGCCAGCAGCAGACCCGACGCGCTCAGGACGCCACCGATCTGCAACCAGCGTTTCGGGCCAATTTTGGGAATAATCGCGTCGCCCAAGAAGCGGAAGCCTGTCATGGTCAACGAGAAACTGGCAAAACCCAGCGCGGCAAACTGGTCGCTGGTGCCGAGCGTTTCGCGCAGGTAGACCGCGCTCCAGTCGAAGGCCGCGCCCTCACCCATCGACAGGGCCAGCCCAATCAGAATCATCAGCAACAGGTCTCTGTTGGGCCGCACGAATGACGATTCAGACCGCCGGTCCGCCAGTGCGGTTCGGTCGGCCTTTTCGCCCGTTTCGGTCCGACTGCTCGACGGAATCTGGCCCAGCAAGGGCCGCAGCAGAAAGGTTACGACCAACACCAGCCCGGCCATGACGACGATGTGCAACTCGGGCGGCATGTGCAGGGCAATAACGGCCCCGGCGATACCCGACCCCCTACGAACAGATCGAGATCGCCGTCGCGGTCAT
>CAXUEB010000145.1:12910-13442 GCA_964249775.1 uncultured Spirosoma sp. | reverse complement strand
GTGCAGAAGGCGCTTTACGCACTCGAAATGCGAACGTGCGGTGCGTAGCCTTTCGGTGATTTAATTAAACCTTGGGTTCCCAGCCCTTTTCATAGTCGCGACTCCACAGCTTCTGGGCGTCTTTGTCATCCAGGATGTGGCCGTTTTTGGGGTCTATCTTCAGGTCGTGGCCCACGCGCCAGGCAATGTTGCCCAGTTGCATCGCCACCACGCTTTTGTGGCCCAACTCCACGTCGCAGTTCGGCCGACGCCCGTTTTTGATGGCGTCCAAAAAATCCATCACGTGTAGATTGTCCATGCCTAAGCTCGGGCTGGCCGTGTTGCGTCCCTGCATGTCGCTCTCGGCCACCGACGGCTTTACGTCCTTCACCAGCTTACCGTCCAAGTCGTAGACCCGGTAGCTGTCGTTTCCGGTATCTAAACTACCCTTCTCGCCGTAGAAAATAATGCCCCGGTCCAGCCCTTCGATTTTACGGCCGTTGGAGCTTCTGGATTCCCACATCAACGACACCCGGTCCGGATAATCCATGAT
>CAXUEB010000145.1:0-12900 GCA_964249775.1 uncultured Spirosoma sp. | reverse complement strand
CATAGCGCCCCCCAACGGAACTGACCCGCGTGGGATAATCAACGCCTAATCCCCAGCGGGCGACGTCGACCTCGTGGGTGCCGTTGTTAAGGGCTTCGCCGGTACCCCAGTGCCAGAACCAGTGCCAGTCGTAGTGAATTAGCCCTTCTTTGTAGGGCATCCGCGGGGCCGGTCCCTGCCACAGTTCGTAGTCTAACCACGACGGTACTTCTCCCGGCTTAAGCACTGTGGCTTTGCGTTTGTTGGTGTACCACGTTTTAGCCAGATACACCCGCCCAATAACGCCATCGTGTAATTCCTTGATGCCCTCCGACAGCGTTGGAGCCGAACGTCGTTGCGCGCCCATCTGCACCACGCGGTTGTACTTGCGGGCGGCTGCGATGGCCAGTTCGCCCTCGCGCGGGTTGTGGCTCAGGGGTTTTTCGACGTACACGTGCTTACCGGCCTGGCAGCCCATAATCGTCATTGGGGCGTGCCAGTGGTCGGGCGTGGCGATGTAAATGGCGTCGATGGATTTGTCTTCCAGCACCCGGCGGCAGTCTTTTTCGGACTTCGGCTTAAGCGTCTGTTTCGTTTTCCCAATGGTTTGAATCGCCTTGGGAATGGCCCGCTCGTCGACGTCGCAGACCGTACCAATCTCCGCCCCTTTCTGGCCGGCGAACGTCGCGCCCATGCTATTGCCCCGGCTGTTGACGCCGATGGTCGCGACCCGAACCAGTTCGTTGGCTCCGATGATGCGGTTATAACTTTTAGCACTGAATCCCGTGACGGACCCGCCCAGAATCACACCGGCCGTACCGGCTGCTTGCTTGATAAAATCGCGTCTGTTCTGCATGAAACTGATTATAAAGATTTGATTTTAATATTTCTGAATGAGACCTCGTGGCCGTGCTCCTGCAACAAAATGTGCCCCTTGTCAACGGTTCCGAATCAGGGTACGGTCTTGCTGAACTTACTCTGGGCAACTGCTTTCGTAAAGTCGGCGCTTCCCCGCGTAAACTCTAATATTTTCTCTCCGTTCAGCCAGTGCTCCACCCGCTTGCCCCGCGCCACGATGCGTACAGTATTCCACTGACCCGGTGCGTTAACTTTTTCAGGAGTGGTGGCCGGAGGAATGACGTCGTAGAAAGACCCCGTCAGGTGATTGGCTTTTTTGTTGTCTTGCGCAAGCTGATCGTCCAGAATCTGGTACTCCATGCCCAAATTACCACCGGTTTCGTAACGGGTAAAAAAATACTTGACGCCACTGTTGCCGGTCGGTTCGAGGTTGTAATCGAGCATTAACTCAAAATCGGCGTACTGGTTTGCACTGACGATGTCCCCGCCTTTCGCGCCCTTTTTCGCGGTGAGCGTTCCGTTCTGGGCCACCCAGCCAGCCCCGACGGGCTGATTATCGGGGGTGGTCCAGCCGGGCAAACTCGTTCCGTCGAATAGTAGCACCCAGCCGTCTTTTTGCTCGTCGGCCGTCAACGTATTGGCCGGTTGCGCCCGGCCAACCGACGCTCTAATTAACCAAAATGCCATACCCAACAGCAGCCGTATCATCTGTTTCTTCATGTGTTTCAATAACCCGGATTTTGCTTGATCTTCTCGGGATTCGACTGAATCACCTGGAGCGGAATGGGAAACAGCAACATATTGTCGCTCCAAGTTGACGGATTAAATCCAGTTTGCTCTTTCTGTTCCTGAATCATCACGTCTTTGGCCCGCTCGGTTCGAACTAAGTCAAACCAGCGGTGGTTTTCAAACGCCAGTTCCACCCGACGCTCCTTTTCAATGGCCAGCAAAAACTGGGCATTTGAACTAAAAGGCCCATAATCGGCTAAGATACCCGCCGTGCCGCCGGTACTGGCTCTGGCCCGCTGCCGAATCCGGTTGAGATACGTCAGGGCGACGTCCGGCTGCTTGCTCTGCCGAACCAGCGCTTCGGCGTAGAGCAGGTAAATGTCCGCTAAGCGCAGTTCAATCCAGTTGTTGTCGTTGTCGGACCCGGCGAACGACACGTCGTAGTATTTTTTAACGTATTTCTCGCTCACCGTCCGGCTGCCGGGTACCGAAACGTAACCGTCGCTCATCGAAATCGCCTTGCGGGGGTCGCCGGCTTCGTAGGCCGCCGACATGCTGGGCGTGGGCGCATTGAAGCCGCCTTTATCGCCCACCAGAACAACTTCCCGGTTGGAAAACCGGGGCGCAAAATCGTTATTCCAAGGACTGCCCGTGCCCGTTCCGCCTTTGCGGTATTGCACCTCGAACAGCGATTCGGTGCTGTTCTTGCGGGTAACGTCGAACAGCGACTTGTAGTCTGGGACAAGTGCGTACTGGGGTGTACTAATTACTTCGAGGGCTTTGGCTTCGGCCAGCGCGTAGTAGGGTACACCCTTTTTGAGGGGATACCCGGCCATCGTCATGTAAACCTTGGCCAGCAGCCCTTTGGCCCCGCCGAGCGTTACGCGTCCCCGGTCAGCCGCTGCGTAGGTGGCGGGCAAATTGGCTTCGGCAAACTTCAGGTCGTCGACGATCAGGGCGTAAATCTCCCCGCTGGGTGCCCGGCCCAGCGTATAGGCTTCGCCCACCGATAGCTGCTTGTCGACCTTCGGTACGTCGCCGTACACGCGAACCAGCCAGAAGTATGCTAAGGCCCGGATGAACCGCGCTTCAGCCTTGTACTGCTCTTTGAGCTTGGAATCGTTGAACGCCACGGCGTCAATTTTATCCAGCACAATGTTCGACCGCAGGATTGTGTTGTAGGCGTTGTTCCAGAGCGTCAAGACGAAGCCGTTATCCGACAGCAGCACATCGCCGAAGTTGTCAATGGACGTCATGTCTTTCGAGTTGCCTGGCACCCACGAAAAGGTCGTGTTGTCCGAGCGGACTTCGCCCGCGTAAATAAATACCTGGTTATACAGCGCCCGCAGGGATGCGTAGGGTGACATGACCGCCTGGTTCATGTCCTGTTCGGTCTTGTAGAAAATGCCGGCGTTCATGTCGGCGATGGGTTGCAGATCAATGAACTCCTTGCCGCAGGCGAACGAAACCGCGGTCAGCAGGGCCAGTAGGATAAATCGTTTCATGTCCGGGAAGAAGGGGCCAGAAGATGATTAGAACGTTACGTTAAGACCGGCAATGATCGTACGGGCCGACGGGTAGCCTAAGTAATCGCCACCCCGCGACAGGCCCGACCCTTCGCTGCTCGTTTCGGGATCGAAGCCCGGATACTTCGTGAAAGTGTACAGATTCTGCCCCGTCACGTACACCCGCAAGCCTTTCACCCGCAGGGGCTGGGTGATAGCGTTGCCGAAGGTGTAGCCCAGCGAGACGTTACGGATGCGCACGAATGAGCCGTCTTCGACCCAGTAGCTGGACGGTTCTTTCTGGAGTCCTTTGGGATCGCGGTTGGCCCGCAGAATATCACCCGATCCAGGATCGGCTTCGGACCGCCAGCGGTCGTTCAGCTTGAGCAGCCCGTTCCGGTCGCCGTGGTAAATGCCGATCATCCGGTTAAAAAAACTATACAGTTTAGCGCCCTGCGACCCGGTTAGCTGGAGGTTGAGGTCAAAGCCCCGGTACGCAAAATCGTTGCTAAAGCCGAAAATAAACTTGGGCTGGTTGCTGCCGATAAACGTTTTGTCGTCGGCGGTAATCTTACCGTCTTTGTTGACGTCAACGTAACGGGGATCACCGGGAAAGTCATTGGCCAAGTGCGGAGCGGCATCCAACTCGGCCCGGTTCTTAAAGATGCCGTCGTACAGGTACCCGTAAAACGTCGCGACGGGCTGGCCGATGGTCGTAATAAACGTATTGCCCGCGCTGGGGGCACCGGCGTAGATGGGCCGCCGGTCCGGGCCGAGGGCCAGCACGGTGTTCTTGTTGAACGAAATGTTGAAATCGGTGGACCACTTGAGGGGGCCAACTAAGTTGCGTGTCCGGACTAAGTACTCCATGCCTTTGTTCTCGATCTGGCCGATGTTCTGGAGCTGGGAGCCGTAGCCCGTCAGCGTCGGCACGGGAACGTTGAGCAGCAAATCGACCGAGCGGCTGTTGTAGAAGTCCGCTTCGACTCGAACCCGCTCGTTGAGCAGACCCAGTTCAAGGCCGATGTTCCACTGCCGGGTTTTTTCCCAGCCCAGGTCGGGGTTGGCGTAGTTGACCGGACTAACCGCGTTGACCAAGGCGTTGTTCAGCACGTTATAACCGGTGCTTAGGCGGGCAATGGCGTCGTAGTCCCCGATGCGGTTATTCCCTACCAGTCCCCAACTGGCCCGCAGCTTGAGGTCGCTCACCGGGCGAACGTTCCGCATGAACGATTCGCTGCTGATGCGCCAGCCGGCCGAAACGGACGGAAACGTTCCCCACTTGTTGTTGGACCCGAACCGGGACGAACCATCGGTGCGGATGCTGGCCGTCAGCAGGTACTTGTCGTCGTAGGCGTAGTTAAAACGGCCTAAGTACGAAATCAACGAATACTGGTTTTCGGTGTTCGTGCCGCCCACGATCTGCCCGGCGCTGAGGGTCCGCACAACGTCGTTCGGGAAATTCTGGGCGTTTACCCGGGCAAATTCGCCGTATGATTTCTGGGTCGTGTAGCCCGCCAGCAGGTTGACGGTGTGCTTGGTAAACAGCGTTTTGGTGTAGTTCAGCGTCTGCTCAACGAGCCAGTCCCGGCTCATCGACGTTTCGTTGCGGGCATCGGCCGTTTTGGGCGCGCGCGAACCGTCGGTATCCACGAACGAAGGCCGGTAGTACTTGAGCCGCAGGTTTTCCAGCGAGCCGTTCAGGCTTAGTTTGTAAAGCAGTCCGGGAATGATTTCGTACTGGGCGTAGGCCGACGCCAGCAGGCCGTTGCGGCTGGTGTAGTTAGTGATATTTTCGGCGATGCTCACTGGATTAGCTACGTCGCCCGCCCAGATGTCGGTGTTGCGGACCTGCGAGCCGTAGGTGCCGTCGGGATTGCGGAGCGGGTAAATCGGCGGCAGGTACAGGGCGTAGGCTAAGGGACTGTCCTTGCCGTTGTCTACGTTGTTCGTCTCGGAGTAGTAGCCGCTGATGGTTACGCCCGTTTCGAGTCGCTTGCTGAGGTTCGTCGTTACGCTCGTGCGCAGGTTATACCGTTTGTAATCGCTGTTGATCTGGATGCCCTGCTGGTTGGTGTAGCCGCCCGAGACCGCATATCGCGTTTTGTCGGCCCCGCCCGTCACGGACAGTTCGTGCCGCTGGGTCGGAGCCGTCCGAAAGATTTGATCCTGCCAGTTGATGTCGGCGAAGTTGCTGGGGTTGTTGAAGCTTTCGGGAATAACGTAAAAACTGGAGTTGGTATACCGCTGTCGAACGGAATTGGGATCGTTGATCGTGTGCGGAGCATCACCAGGCAGCGGTGCCCGGTCCAACCAGGCCTGGTTGTGGCCGTCTTTGAAGAACTCAAGGTACTCGCGGGTGTTCATCACGCCTATTTTTTTGGCCACCTGCTGGAAGCCGTAAAACGAGTTGAACGCAATGGTTGGCGTGCCAACTTTCCCCTTCTTGGTCGTCACGATCACGACGCCGTTAGCGCCCCGTGAGCCGTAGATAGCGGTCGACGAGGCATCTTTCAGCACCTGAATGCTTTCAATATCCGACGGGTTGATTAGGGAAAAGGCGTTGCCGTCGATGGGGTAGCCATCGATGATGTACAGCGGATTGCTGCCCGCCGAGATCGACCCCGTTCCCCGCACCCGGATCGTCAACCCTTCGCCACCGGGTGCCCCGTTGGTTTGCTGAACCTGCACGCCCGCCAACTGACCCACTAAGGCTTCGCCGTACGAAACGGCGGCCCGGTTTTTGAGCTTGTCCGCCGAGATGGTGGCAATTGCCCCGGTCAGGTCGGCTTTTTTCTGGGTGCCGTAGCCCACCACGACCACTTCTTCCAAAGATTTATCGTCCGCCCGCAAGGTGACGTCTACTGTCGTCTGGCTACCCACAGTTACTTCCTGGGGTAGATAGCCCACGTAGCTGAAGATCAGAACGGCGGCTGGGCTGGGCACTTCCAGCCGGTAACGCCCCTCGGCGTCCGAGGTGGTGCCGCGCTGGGTGCCCTTCAGTACAATGCTCACGCCGGGTAACGACTGACCTTTCTCGTCGCTTACCGTGCCCTGAATCGCAACGTCAACTTGGCTCGGTTGCCGGGTTACTTTTTGAGCGCGGGCCAGTACCTGGGCCAGGGCAACCTGAGTCAGGGTCAGACTCACTCCGGTGAGCAGAAGGATACGTAGTAGTTGGTTCATGGGGTATATAGGATATTGGCTGAATACTCTGAGGATTAGTGGATAGCGAATGGTTTTATTTCCTGCCCGCGTGAGAAATCTCGTTCACTGTAGAACCAATTGAATAGATAAAACTACTTGACTACGTATTAACTATTTTCTAAAAAATTGAATTATACTCGAATGCCTACTTGCCTACCTTAGGTTCGTTGAATGCACCACAATAAATCTGAATTCCGTAACGAATTATTGCCGCTTCACCTCTCCTAATGGTCCAATCTTCCGTGATTCAACGGAATGGTCTAACCCCTAATTAGTCGTCAACCCGCCAAGGTGTCGGAAACGCTTTAGTTTGGGCACGAAAGGATTAGGGTAACGCTCCAACATACAACCAAACGGCGGTAGATTGCCCGGCTAACCGTCTTTTTTGTCTACCGCCAGCCAGCACCCCGTTGTCTGGTGACTGTTTACTGAAAACTGCTTACTCAAACAATGCCCCTCCGTTCCCAAGATTGGTTTGGCCGCACCGGTAAAGACGGCTTCATTTACCGCGCCTGGATGAAAAATCAAGGCTTTCCGCACCACGAATTCACCGGCAAGCCCGTCATTGGTATCTGCAACACCTGGTCCGAACTAACGCCCTGCAACGCCCACTTCCGCGAACTGGCCGAGGCCATTAAGCGGGGGCTGTGGGAAGCGGGCGGCTTTCCCCTCGAATTTCCGGTGATCTCGCTCGGTCACTCCCAGATTAAACCAACGGCGATGCTGTTCCGCAACTTAGCCAGCATGGACGTGGAAGAAAGCATTCGGGGCAACTCCTTAGACGCCGTGATTCTAATGTGCGGCTGCGACAAAACGACGCCTTCGCTGGTGATGGGTGCGTGCAGCGTGGATATTCCAACGATGGTTGTATCGGGCGGGCCGATGCTGGCCGGGCGGTTCCAGGGACGTAAAATCGGCACAACGGACCTGTGGCGATTCGCCGAAGCGCACAAGAAAGGCGAGATGACCGACGCCGAGTTTGTGGCCGCCGAAGCGAGCATGGCCCGTAGTCAGGGTCACTGCGCCGTGATGGGTACGGCGAGCACGATGGCCGCGATGGTCGAGTCGCTGGGGCTGGCCCTGCCCGACAACGCCACCATCCCGGCCGCCGATTCGCGCCGGAAAGTCTTGGCCCACATGACCGGCGCGCGGGCCGTCGAACTGGCGCGGCAGAACGTGACACCGGCCCAGATTTTAACCCGGCCGGCGTTCGAGAATGCCATCATGGTTAACGCGGCCCTTGGCGGCTCGACCAACTTTATTCTGCACCTAACGGCCATCGCTGGGCGCGTCGGCGTGGATTTGTCGCTGGATGACTTCGATCGCCTGTCGGCTAAAATTCCCCTGCTGACTAACCTGCAACCGTCGGGTGAGCACTTCGTGGAAGACCTTTTCTACGCCGGTGGGCTGCCCGCCGTGATCCGCGAACTGCGCGACGTGCTGCACAACGACGCCTTGACGGTCAACGGGCAAACGTTGGGTCAAAACTGCGCCGACGCGCAACGCTACGATCCGGCTGTCATCGCCACCGTTGAGCAGCCGTTCAAGCCGGAGTCGGGCATCGCGGTGCTGCGGGGTAACCTGTGCCCGAACGGGGCCGTGCTTAAACCTTCGGCCGCGACGCCCGCCCTGATGCAACACACCGGCCGGGCGGTGGTGTTCGAGAACATTGACGATTACAAAGCCCGCATCGACGACCCGGATTTGGACGTTGATCCCAGTTGCGTTTTGGTGCTCAAAAACGTCGGGCCGAAAGGTTACCCCGGTATGCCCGAAGTGGGTAACATGCAGTTGCCGGCCAAGATTCTGGCGCAGGGCGTTTCGGACATGGTGCGCATTTCGGACGGGCGGATGAGCGGTACCGGCTTCGGCACGGTCGTCCTGCACGGCGACCTCATTACGCTGGACGTGGACAACCGAAGCCTGCACCTGCACGTTTCGGACGAAGAACTGGCCGGGCGGCTGGTTTACTTCAAACCCGTTGACCTCGGCTACCACCGCGGCTACGTCAATCTCTACATCCGTCACGTGACGCAGGCGCACGAAGGCGCGGATTTCGATTTCCTACGGGGTGGTTCGGGCAGCGAAGTTCGGCGGGACTCGCATTAACGTAGCTCTGCCAATCCTGGCGGAGCAGCCGCAGGCTACGCGCCCCGGACTAACGGGCTAACTGTTATACAGCCTTTACAACTTAGCCTGTCGCTGCTCCGCCAGGATTGGCAGAGCTACAATCATACCCCTTTCCACTTAATGCCGCAGCCGATGGCTTTGGCGGAGGTAGTCGTGACGGGTTTGCCGGCCAGTAGTTCGTTGACGGCGTCGGCGACGTAGTGTTTAGTCGCGGCCGATGGGTCACGCTGGTTGTTGTCAACGGCTCCGATGTATGCCACCCGGTACTGCTCGCCGTCGCGTTTGACGACGAACAGGTGGGGCGTGTTGGTCGCACCGAAGGCGCGAGCTACCGTCTGCGTTTCGTCGTAGAGGTAAGGGAAGGCGTAGTTCTTGGTTTTCGCCCGTTGCTGCATGGCCGCGTACGAATCGCCGGGCGAGCGGTCGGCATCGTTCGACTGGATGGCAATTAACGGAAAGCCTTTGGCCGCAAACTGTTCGTTGAGCGCCAGAATGCGGTCTTCGTAGGCCTTGACGACCGGGCAGGTGTTGCAAGTAAAAGCAATGATGTAGCCCTTCGCGCCCTTCTGGTCGGCCAGCGAAATCATCTTTCCGTCGACGTTCTTGAGCTTGAAATCCTGAACAACATCACCGACCTGATAGCCGTCCGAGACAAACCGGGCGCTCAGCAAAGCCGTCGTCAACAGCAGCGCAAGCATGGACAACACGTTACGTTTCATGGTAATCATCAGTTGTATTGGTTAATAATGGATTCAAGTTCGCCTACTTCGACGGCTTTTCCGATAAACCGGCGAATCTTCTTTGGCCCATTCAAAATGAGCGTCATCGGCAGGGCACCCGACCACTCTGGGGCTACCTGGTCAATCCAAACGTTGGGGTCCGGCTCATCCAACAGCACCACCCGCGACTGCACCCTACGTCGTTGGATAAACGGTTTCAGTTTCGTGTTCAGGTCGGCCTTGTCGTCTACGCTCACCAGCAGCACGCTGACCTTGTCGGTTTGGTGCGCCCGCCGAACGGCGTCGAAGTAGGGCAACTCCTTCACGCAGGGCGCGCACCAGGTCGCCCAAAAGTTGACGACGCGTAGGGTATCGTCGGACTGATTGAGCAGCCGCTTCAACTGGTCAATCTTAACAACCGTCACCGACTGACTGGTGGCTGGTAAGCGCGTGGCCAGTAGCAGCGTGACGGCTAAGAAAAGAATTTGATTCATGCGTATCATGAAGGACGGAACGGTTTCGGATTAACCTTCGTGATTATAAACGTCAGGTACTGGGGTTGCCGGTACATCCTGCTCAAATACGCTTATTCTGCATCGTCCAGATACGGCTCAACCGCCCGTTGAATGGAGTCGACCAGCTCCTCATCCATGAACGCGTAATCGTCCGCGATGTCGAGCACGATAATGGGTTTGTCCGCCAGTGCATCGCCAAACCGCTCGATGAGTCGTTGCTTATGGCGTTTCTCCATCGCAAAAATCAAGTCGGCCCACCGGACAAGTTTCTCGGATACCTTGATCCGGGCGGATGGTTCCGTTCCTGCCGACCGAACATGACAGTTTGGGTAATCTTTATAAATGGCTTCCGCCGTTGGACTCCGCCATTGGTTGCGGCTGCACACAAACAGTAGATTCATTGGGGTTCAGTTAGTCGACGGGTACCGACGGGCCAGCCGCTCCACGCGCCGGACGAACCGTAAACTTGGACGCCGAGTTCGGGCGGTGAACCGACCGTTCAGTTGCTCATAGCCCGTTTCGCGGCTCCACGTTTGCACGTCCCGAAACACGGGTACGTTCACCGGTTGTTTACCATCGGCAATGTTCATGTCGATGCGCAGCGAGTCGGACAGGCTCCAGTACGTGTTACCGGTCAAAATCAGTTGCGTATGGTTGGGCTTGATGCGCAGCAGCGGCACGTCGCCCCTGCCGACCCACACGTTCCGGCGTAGCTGCGTACCAATGGTGTTTCCCAGGTAGATGCCGGAACTCTGGCGGTTGGGTGACGGCGTCTGGTAAACCTGGTTATGATGCAGCACCGTGTTGCGCACGCCGTCACCATCATTCCGTATGAAGAAGCCGCCGTAATCGTTCTTGCGGCCGTCGTTGACGCTCAGGTTGTGGTGGCAGACGTTGTTCTCGAAGCGGTGCGGGGCGTTGGGGTACACGTAAAGCAGGTAGCCCGCGCCGTCGTTGAAGCCGCTGATGTTGTGGTGCATGACCGAGTTCGAGACGCCCGCGTCAAAGTCGAACCCGGCCCCATCGAGGCCCCGGTCCGTGCGGTTATTAACCGACACGCACCGGCTGATGACGATTCGGTCGGATGCGTGAGTCCAGATGCCGCACGGTCCGCCCACGCGGGTGTTGCACCGGTAGCCGTTGTTGTACGCGATGCAGCGGTCGATTCGCCCGTTCTGCGTATCGTCCAACAAAATGCCGCTGCCGCTGTGGTTACTCATGTAATCTGGGTCGCCGGGATTACTGTAGGCTACGCAGCGCCGAATCAGCACGTTCTGGTTGGCATAAGCGGGCGATTTGGCGTCCCAGACGCCGGTGACGTAGATGCCATAGTACACGTTTTCGTAGGCCGTACAATGCTCAATCCGCACGTCCGAAAAGCCGCTCTGGGATTGGTCTGGCGCGGCCGAGGCTGAACCATCGGGGAGAGCCAACGGCCCGAAACTGGCCGAACCGACGTAGAAACCTTCTTTGCCAAAGCCGTGGGCGACGCAATTTTGAATGCGCACGTAGGGTAGCTTGACAGCACCGGGTAGCGTATTGAGGACGCGCAACCCCGTTCCGACATTTCTTGGGTAGCCCACCCCAACGACCTCCACGTTTTTAACCACGATGCCTGAACAGTTGCGAAAAAATAACCCGTCGCCTTTCCCCGCGTTGATAGTTGCCCGGCCCCGGCCGTAGCTGCTGATTGTCAGCGGTTGGCGTGCCGTGGCCCGCACATCGGCAACGTAAACTCCTCCGGCGAAGGTGTCGCCCGCCCGCAGTCGAACGCGGTCGCCGGGTTGAAGTTTTACCGGCCGAAGCCGGTTCAAACTCCGCCAGGGCGTCCGGGATGAAGTGCCGGACGCATCGTCGCGGCCCTCGGCGCTCAGATAGTAATCCGTGGCCAGCAGCGGGCGGGTTAGCAGCAACAGGAGTACCAGATAGGGCAACAGGCGCAAGAAACAGGGACTTTGCATTGGAAACGGGGCAATGGTGGAAGGAAACGGTTAAGCGAGTCAGCCGGGCAACGTAACGCTTCAACCTTGTTCGCCAAGTTTTCCAACTGAGTCGTGTATATGGAAATACTAATGCGACTGACCAACGGCAAGAACTTGCAACTCGGCGTTGGGAATGGTAATTTTCATGGAAGACGTTAGGGCGCTCGTGCAAAGAAGCCGTAGTTTTACGACGAAAGCAACTGACCCTTACTGTATGGCAACGACCTCTTTCAACACCGTCTTTCAGCACTTGCGCGACCAGTTAACGGCCTACGTGCCACCGTTACTCGTCAAAACGGATGGACCAGGCCTTTATCAGTTGAACGCGCCCCAAGCCAGTCCGGGCAGGGAAGTGGCGTTTGTCTACCTGAAGATCGGCAAAGCGTACGTTAGTTACCACTTGATGGCGTTGTACGACAAACCCGACTTGCTGGACAGAGCATCGCCCGCGTTGCGCAAACGAATGCAGGGTAAGACCTGCTTTAACTTCATAACCGTGGACGAAAACCTCTTTTCGGAATTGAAGGATCTCACCGAACGCAGTTTTCAATTTCTTTCGGCGCAGGAACACGCAGCATGACGTCAACGCAACATCCGTTTCAACAGCAAGTTGCTCTCATCACCGGGGCCGGTGTCGGCATCGGCTTCGCCATCGCCCGCGAGCTGGTCCGGCAAGGGGCCAACGTCCTGCTCAATGACCTTGACCCGGCCCTGACCCAAAAAGCCGCCGAAACGATCCGGCAGGAAGGCGGAAAGGCGGCTTCCCGAGCGGGAACCTGCGAAGCCTGCCCCGGCGACGCGTCCGACGTCCTGTTTATTCAGGAAATGGTGAATACAGCAGTGCGGAGGTTCGGGTCGTTAGACATTGCCATCGCCAACGCGGGCATTACGGTCTTCGGTGATATTTTTACGACAACGCCGGAAGCGTTTCAGCAGATTGTCGATCTCAACCTACGCGGGTCGTTCTTTCTGGCGCAGGCCGCGGCCCGGCAGATGCGCGCGCAGAAAACCGGCGGCAGCGTGCTGTTTATGTCGTCGGTGGTGGGGCATCAGGGGCATCCGGGTTTGCCGGTGTATAGCATGACGAAGGCCGGGCTGGAAATGCTGGCCAAGCAGTTGGTCATTGACTTTTCACCCCTCGGCATTACGGTCAACGCCATCGCTCCCGGCGCTACCCTCACCGAACGCACCTTAAACGATTCGACGTACATCCCGATTTGGTCACGCATCACGCCGATGGGTCGCCCGGCTACGGTGGACGACATTGCCCATGCCG
>CAXUEB010000144.1:12490-13537 GCA_964249775.1 uncultured Spirosoma sp. | reverse complement strand
ATTTCGGCTCCGACTCGTCCGGCATTATTCTGAACGAAACGGCGGCTAAGCTCTTCGGCGGTACCAACATCATTGGGAAACGCGTCTTGCAGTTCACCAATCCGCAGGAGAAAACGAGCCTGAAAACGTACACCGTTATCGGCGTCGTCAAAAACTTCCACTTCGAATCGCTCCGGCGAAACATCGGTGCGCTGGCCATGGTGCTTGACCCGAACTCGGGGGCCGCTTCGTTCCGGCTGGGCGGCACTCCGCTGGGCGGCACTCCGCTTAGCAGTACAAATTTACCGGCCTTAGTTGGTCAGATTGAGACGAAGTGGAAGCAGATCGCCCCCGGTCAGCCGTTCAGTTATGCCTTTCTGGAAGACAGTTTTGATGCCATGTACCGCGCCGAACAACGCATTGGTACCATTGCGCTAACGTTTGCGGTGTTGGCCATCTTGATTGCCTGCTTAGGTTTGTTTGGTTTAGCCGCCTTTACCGCCGAGCAGCGGACTAAAGAAATTGGCGTACGTAAAGTTCTCGGTGCGACTGTCTTCAGCATCGTCGGGCTACTTTCTAAAGACTTCATCAAATTGGTGTTTATCGCTATTGTGATTGCCTCGCCGATTGCCTGGTACGCAATGCACCAATGGCTGGCCGACTTCGCCTATCGCATCGACATTGAGTGGTGGGTGTTCGCCCTGGCAGGTACGTTGGCGGTGGGCATCGCCCTGCTGACGGTCAGCTTCCAGAGCGTGAAAGCGGCCCTGATGAACCCGGTGAAGAGTTTACGAAGCGAATAAATCCTTTCCAGAGCGGGCGGTCTAAACCGCCCGCTCTGGAAACAAACCCTGACAACCATGCTACGGAGTTATCTCAAAATCGCTTGGCGGAATCTCGCCCGCAACAAAGCTTATACCGCCATTAACGTGTTGGGCCTCGCCCTCGGCATGACCTGCGGGATTCTCATTTTTACGTTCGTCAACTACCACCTGAGCGTTGACACGTTCCACCCGGACTCGGAACGTACCTACCGGATCGTGACCGAGATGCACCGTGACCGAATTG
>CAXUEB010000144.1:3693-12480 GCA_964249775.1 uncultured Spirosoma sp. | reverse complement strand
ATTCCAGCGTGCCGAGTCCATTGGGGAAGGCGTTTCGCACCGATTATACGTTTGGCGAAAAAGTGGCCCGCATCAACACCGCCAACGAGGTGTTGATTACGATTCAGGATAATCAGGAAATTCAGAAATTCAAAGAAAAAGCAGGCGTGGACTTTGTGGAAACGGACTTCTTCGACCTCTTCAATTTCCCGATGCTACGGGGCGACGCAAAAGCGGCCCTGACCCAGCCTAATACGGCCATTCTGACCGAACGAATGGCCCGGAAGTATTTTGGTGAGGCCAATCCGATCAATAAAACGATTCGGTTGAATAACAAGATTGATTTTCGGGTTACGGGCGTACTCCGGGATTTACCCAACAATACCGACCGAAAAACTGAAATATTCGTTTCCTACAGCACCCTGAAGCAATACAATGAGTGGCTGGCAAGCGACAACGATGCCTGGGGTGGTATCAGCAGTTCGATGCAGTGCTACGTCCGGTTGCGGCCCGGCGTGTCGCCCGCGCAGGTGGAGCAGGTGTTTCCGGCTTACGTCAAAAAATACCGCCCGACCAGCAAGAACGTTCATCACTACAAACTCCAGCCCCTCGCCGATGTGCATTTTAACGGGCAGTACGGCGGGGTGATGAGTAAAACCAATTTGTGGGTCCTGAGCCTGATCGGGCTGTTTTTGCTTATCACGGCCTGCGTCAACTTTATCAACTTAGCCACCGCCCAGGCCCTCAGCCGGGCTAAAGAAGTAGGGGTCAGGAAAGTGCTGGGCAGTGTGCGCGGGCAGCTATTCTGGCAGTTCCTCGCCGAAACGGGCCTAATTACCACGACAGCACTGGTGTTGGCGGTGGGTTGTTCGTTTGTGCTGTTGCCGGTTGTCAACGACTGGTTTAGTTCCCGGATAACCATCGATCTGCTCACGGACTGGCACCTGCCGACCTTTTTGCTGTTGTTGGTTATCCTTATTACGTTCTTCGCCGGGTCCTATCCGGGGTTGATCCTGGCCCGTTTTCAACCCGTACTGGCTCTGCGAGGTCGGCTCTCGCAACGGTACATCGGCGGTTTTAACACCCGCCGGGTGCTAATCGTAACGCAGTTTGCCATCTCGCAAGTGCTCATCATCGGCGTAATTGTGATGGTTACTCAAATGCGCTACGCGAAGCAGTCGGATTTGGGTTTTACGAAAGATGCGGTGGTGATGATACCTACCGGGGGCGAGTCAAACGAGCAGACGAAGAACACGTTAAAAGCTCGCTTTGCAGGCCTGACAGGAGTAAAGGGCGCATCGGTCTGCATGGACGCCCCGGCCTCATTCAATGAGTGGGAAACATCGCTCGGTTACAACAACCGAACCGAAAACGAACCGTTCTTAGTCAGTGTGAAAGCGGCTGACAATCAATATATTTCCATCTTCGGACTGGAATTGGTAGCGGGCCGGAATCTGTATCCGTCGGACACCGTCCGGGAATTTGTGGTCAATGAGCAGTTTGCCAAGAAGCTGAACCTGAAATCGGCGCAGGAACTCATTGGTAAGTCTATAAGCGTGAATAATTCGATGAAGGGGCCGATTGTGGGCGTTGTCAGGGACTTTCACGACCGTTCGTTTCACGAAGACATGAGAGCTATCTGCCTGACAACGCTTGGCGATAACTACAGCAACTACGCCGTAAAAATCGACCTGGCAACGGCAAAATCGACCCTGCCTGCTTTGGAGAAACTGTGGAGCGAAACGCACCCCGATGGGCTTTTCGAGTACCAATTCTTAGACGATCAAATCGCGAAACTTTACGAGGCAGACGACCGCATACTCCGGCTCATTCTGGCGTTTGCTGCCATTGCTGTTTTTATTGGCTGCTTAGGGTTGTACGGCTTGGTATCGTTTATGGCCAACCAGAAAACGAAGGAGATCGGAATTCGTAAAGTTCTGGGCAGCAGCATCGGGCAGATCGTGTGGATTTTCGGCAAGGAGTTTTCGCGGCTGATTCTAATCGCATTTGTGGTGGCGGCACCTATTGCATGGTACGTCATGACGAAGTGGCTCCAAAACTTCAAATATCAAATTGGCTTGGGCGTTGGTGTTTTCGCCTTAGCCATTTTTGGCTCGTTCGTGATTGCGCTCTTGACCATCAGCTTCCAAACCATCAAAGCCGCTTTGATGAATCCGGTGAAGAGTTTACGAAGCGAATAAACCCGATCCGTATGTCCTATATCGCCATCCCTATTCCGAACCTGCCCGGTAAGCAGGCCATTGAGATCGACGTGCTTATCAACGGCCTTCCGTGGCCCGGCCAACGTCAGGCGCTACACTACCGCGTCGAGTTGTTCTACTGGGGCGACTGCACAGTGCCGACCGCTGATCGCGTCGATTGCATCCGGCAGCATCTGGCCCACTACGATCAGGACTGGACGCTCTACTACATCGGCACACCGACCGACGAGTTTGTGCCCGTTACGTTCGTGAAGAAAGACGATTTAATGAAGCAGAGACGGTTACAGTCCATGAGTTAAACCAGACGCAAACATGCTCCAGTCTTATCTGAAAATCGCCCTCCGCAACCTGTGGCGTCAGCCCCTTTACAGTCTGCTCAACATCGGCGGGCTGGCGCTCGGCCTGGCCTGTTGCCTGCTCATCGCGCTGTACATCTACGACGAGTGGACCTACGACCGTTTCCACCGCAACGCGGCCGACATCTACCGCGTCGTGGCAAAACAGCAGCAGCCTGAAGGTCAGTTCGACGTGGCTGTGACGCCGGGTCCGCTGGCTCCGACGCTGAAAACCGACTTTCCGGAAGTCGTCGAAACCGGACGGATTATGCGTTGGAGCGGTTTAATGAAACAGGGTAAGCAGACGTTTGAAGAAAACAGCCTGTTTTTCGCCGACAACGGGTTGCTCCGCCTGTTCAGCTTTCCGCTGGTACGGGGCAACGTCGCCACGGCGCTAACTCGCCCCGACGAACTGCTGATGACCGAAACCACCGCCCGGAAGTATTTCGGCGCGAATTGGCAACAAAATCCGAACGTGATCGGCGCGACGCTGCGGCTCAATAACGAGCGTGACTACCGGGTTGTGGGCGTGCTGAAAGACCTGCCGGTCAAGTCGCACATGCAGTTTGACATCCTGCTGTCGTTTAAAAACGTCGAGTTATTCGACAAGTGGAACTACGCCTGGAGCAGCAACAGCTACCACACCTATGCACAACTGCGGCCCGGCACGGATGTAACCGCGTTCGATCAGAAGCTAAGTGGGCAGTACATCCGTTACAACCCGGATACCAAAACGACGCTTAGTCTTCAGCCCCTGACCGACATTCACCTGTATTCCAACTTTGCGTTCGACACCGACTGGGGGCAGCGCAGCAGCATCGTTTACGTACGGTTGTTTGGCACCGTTGGCCTCATCGTGCTGTTGATCGCCTGCGTCAATTTTATCAATTTAGCCACCGCCCGGTCAACCCGACGCGCCCGCGAGGTAGGCGTTCGCAAGACGGTGGGCGCGTATCGTCGGCACCTGATTCTTCAATTCCTCGGCGAATCGTTTTTACTGACGGGATTAGCCGTTTTGGTGGCCTTGTTGTTTGCCGCTATCCTGATGCCGGTGTTCAATGAATTGTCGGGCAAGACGCTCACGCTGAATTATACAACCGCGCCGTTCTGGTTGACCTTGGGAACGTTAACCGTGTTGGTCGGATTGTTGGCGGGTCTGTATCCGGCGTTTTTGTTGTCGTCGTTTCAGCCAACAAGGGTACTCAAAGGCCTATTCACGGTAAAGACTGGGCAAAGCTTCCGGCAAACGCTGGTGGTGGGTCAGTTTGCCCTGTCGATTGCGCTCATGATCTGCACCGTTCTGATCTATAACCAGCTTCAGTACATGCAGCAGAAAAGCCTCGGTTTCGACAAGTCGCAGTTGCTGTACGTCCGGATGGGGGGCGAGTTAAAGAAAAAAACGGCCCAGTTTAAACAAGAACTGCTCAAGCAGTCGAGCGTACAGGCAGCAGCCGCCACGACCGCGACGCTGGTGGACGTGGGTAACGAAACGGAGATTGAATGGCAGGGTCAGCGGCCAAAAGACGAATTTCTGATTACCCATATGAACATAGACCCGGACTTTCTAACCACCGTCGGGATGAAGTTAGCGTCGGGCAGTAACGTTCGGTTGAAAGCCGCTACGGACACCAACCAGACGTATTTGATTAACGAAACGGCGGCCCGGCGCATGGGCTACACGAACCAGACGGCCTTAGGCAAGCGGGTAACGTTCTGGGGCAAGATGGGAACGATTGCGGGCGTAGTGCGCGATTTTCATTTTCGGCCGCTGAACGTGCCAATTGCCCCGTTCATCCTTCGCTACGGACCGGGCGATTTCTATTTTCAGACGCTGGTGAAAACCCGGCCCGGCCGGACGCAGGAAGCCATTCAACGCATCAGCCAGTTGTATAAACAATACGAGAAAGAAGCCCCCCTGCAATACGGCTTCGTCGATCAGGAGTTGGATCAGCAGTACCGAACCGAGCAGCGCACGGGCCGGATCGTGCTGTCTTTTTCGGGCTTAACCATTCTGATTTCGTGCTTAGGCCTGTTTGGGTTGGCGGCCTTTACCGCCGAACAACGCACTAAGGAAATCGGCGTGCGGAAAGTGCTCGGGGCCAGCGTCACCAGCATCGTTACGTTGCTCTCGAAAGACTTTGTAAAGTTGGTCTTGATCGCGATTGTCATCGCTTCGCCCTTGGCTTGGTACGGCATGAATCGCTGGCTACAGGACTTTGCTTATAAGATCACGATCGACTGGTGGGTATTCGCCTTGGCGGGTTTGTTAGCCGTAGGCATTGCCCTGCTGACCGTGAGCTTTCAGAGCGTAAAAGCCGCCCTGATGAATCCCGTGAAGTCATTACGAAGCGAGTAATTAACTACGCCTACTATGAAAAACAATCTAAAGCTGGCGTGGCGCGGGTACGTTCGCAACCGGGCCTTTACGGTGCTCAACGGGCTGAGTCTGACCATTGGCCTGTTTGTGGCCTACATCGCTATCAGCTACATCCGGTTTGAGCTGAGTTACGACCAGTTCCACCAAAACGCTGAGTCGGTCTACCGGCTTATTCGTACCTACCGCTCGCAGGATTACGGCGTCATTGGCTTTGCCAAGTGGGACGCGGCCACCGCTCAGGAGCAACAACAACAACTCAATGCCCTTAAAAACACGACCGGCGTGGTCGATGCCGCTCAGTTCATCACCTCCGACGTGCCCCTGTTTATTGAGGCCAACGGTCGGCGAATTCAGGCAACCAAGCTGCTGACGACCAACACACCGGGGGCGTTCTGCTCGGTCTTTACCTGGACGCTCCAACAGGGTACGTTCCAGAACTTCGCCGACGGCACTAACAAAGCCATTCTGACGGCCCGCGTCGCCCGCAACCTGTTTGGCGAGGATGGGACCAACGCGGTGCAGAAACGGTTGAAAGTTGGCCCGGACTACTATACCATCGCGGCCATCATCGACGACGTACCGCTCAACTCGCACGTCGACTTTACGGTGGCCCTCAGCAAACCCCGCCTGCCGTACTGGGGAAGCCGGGTGTATGTCCAAACCAGTAAAGACGTTGACCCTAAAACGGTTACGGCGACTATTAACGCGACCATTGTGTCGTTCAATCCCAAGTTGGCCGCCGATCCGCTATACAAACAGCATCAGTTGCAGCCCCTCACCGGCATCCACCTAACCTCCGGTATTCTGTACGACCTCAAGCCGCCCGGTAACCGACTCTATATGGTGCTGATTGGCTGCTTTGCCGTATTTATTTGCCTGATTACCCTCTTCAACTACGCCAACCTGTCGCTGGCCATTAAGTCGAAACAAGGCAAATCGATGGGAATGCGGAAGGCGTTGGGCGCGTTGACCTCGTCGATTGCGACTCAGTTTGTCTTGGAGGGGGTTTTGCTGGCTCTGCTTTCACTGCCCCTCGTGGCCGGGCTGCTTTGGGTGGGTATCCCGTTGTTCAACGAGCTAATGGGCGTTGCTATTCCGGCCAACGTTTTTACCGATCCACTGGCGTCGGGGTCGCTGATTCTGCTGGCCGTAGGTCTGGGTACGGTATCGAGCCTGACGGCGATTGGTTTAGCCTGGAAACCGATTCTTACCCTGCTTAACAGTACGCTTCAAGGCAGCACACATGGGACTTTTTCGGTCCGTAATTATTTAATCGTCAGTCAATTTGCCTTACTAATTGGCATCACAGCGGTATCGTATTTTATTACAAAACAGATTGATTTCGTAGCCAACAAAGACCTCGGCTTTCGGCAGGAGGGGATTCTGTACGCCTACTCATCGCCCGAAAAACAGACAATCTTTCAGCAGCAACTTCGGCAAGTTCCCGGTATCCGATCCGTGGGAAACGGCTCCTCGTTCGGCATTGAGCCGTTCAACCAGGTCACCTACAAACTGCTGGAATCCGACGTGGTGTTCGACGATGCCCGGCAGCTTTACCTCGATCCCGCTGCCCTGACGGCCTACGGACTCAAAACCACGCTCGGCAAGGTCGGTCCGAGCGGTACCCTGCCCGACCCGTTTACGCTTATCAACCGGACGGCGGCTCAGAAACTCGCGGCCAAACAAGGCGTTCCGGTCGAGTCGCTGATTGGCAAAACCATCATCACCGAACCGGAATACGTGGACGAGAACCGACGGGCGGGGTTTGCGTTTACCGTGGCGGGCATTTTTGAAGACATCAACGTGTTTTCGCTGCACCAAAAAGTAGAACCGTATTTTATCACCGTCTCCCGCAACCTGCGCATGGACGGGCGCACCATCATCCAGTACGACCCCGCCACGACCGCCAATACGCTGGCCCGTATTCGGCGGGTATATGCCGGGTTGGGCGAGCGAAGTCCGCTCGAAATCAACTTTTTGAACCAGCAACTAACGAGCCTTTATGCCCAGGATCGCCGGACGGCTGACCTGCTGGTTTGGGTCAACCTGATCGCTATGCTGCTGGCAGCTATCGGCATTGTGGGCATTACGATCTTCCTCCTGACCACGGCCCGCATCAAAGAGATTGGCATTCGCCGGGTATTGGGAGCTTCGTCGTGGTCAATTATTGGATCGGCCACTGGAGAATATACATACCTGATCGGGATTGCCCTGCTCATTAGCTGGCCCGCTGCCGTTTACGCAATTAATACGTGGCTAAGCAGCTTCGCGTATCACATTGACATACACCATTCTATGTTCGTGATCATTGGTCTGTTGGCTTTCGGATTCACCGCGCTACTTGTGGCCGTGATTGCTTACCGGGCGGCCCTGACAAACCCAGTAAAGAGCTTGAGGAGTGAGTAGCGGTCACAGAAGCGTGGCTAAATCCATATCGAGAATGGCGGAGTAGGATACAGCACTGTATACCTGGCCAACTCCTTTCTGGTATTTCGACCAAAGACCGCGCACATAGTCGTAGATAAAGCCTTCTTCAATGCCGTAATCATTCTCCTCAATCAACCGAATGACTTTTTTGAGGTCATTATTCAGGCCGTTGGGGTGGCAAATTTCGATGATGATCGGCGTGCGAAACGTCTCATTATCGTATAACAAGATATCGGGAACGGGACTGGCCTGCCCTTCGTCGATCTGTGTTTCGGGTAGGGGTTCCAGTTCAATCTTGTGTTGATGGTAATACAGATGCCCCAAACTCGCCGTCAGTTTACTGATAATCCGCTGGTGCGCTTTGGGTGCATTGATGCCCATTTCTAATGCTGATTCGGGGTAATACATAAGCCTGCCCATTTTTTCCAAAGATAACCAAAACAATACGCTCAATCCTACGCAACTATTTAAAGATCAGCTTCCGGAACCTGGCCAAAAACAAGGTCTTCTCGACCATCAACATCGTTGGGCTGGCGGCCGGGCTGTCGTGCTGTATGCTTATTTGCCTCTACATCCACGACGAACTGAGCTACGATACGCAGCACAAAGACCGCTCGCAGTTGTACCAGGTCGGGACGGTGTTCGTGCGGCCCGACGGCGAAACCAAAACGGCGGCTACACCCTATCCCGTTGCCGATGCGCTGCAAATCGATCTGTTAGTACGGATTTTTCGGCAACAACTTCGACTTAAATAAGATTTAGGCGGACGTAATTGACAAAACCGCTAACTTACTCTACAAGTTAGCTGCTTGTCTAAACGCTTTATCGTATGCGCCAATTTTCCCATCTCCTTCTGATTGGTGGGCTGCTGCTCACCGGCGCGCGGGCGGCTCACGCGCAGACACCACCGGCGCGCGCGAATGGCCGCGTGGGTGGCCTGAAAGGAGAGTATTTCAACGGGCCGAACTTCGAGCGGAAAGCCCACACGCAGGTCGACCGGCAGATTGACTTCAACTGGTTTGGCCAAAGCCCCGCGCCGGGCGTGCAAGCCGAATACTTTTCGGTGCGGTGGACGGGCAAGCTCTACGCGCCCGTGGGCGGCAAGTACCGCTTCACGGCCACCGTCGACGACGGCGTCCGCATCTGGGTCGGTGGCAAAAAAGTAATCGACGAATGGCGCAAGCAGGACGATACGCGCTTTGTTGGCGAGATTAGCTTGGCGGCCAACCGGTTATACGATTTGCGGGTTGAGTACTACAACGACTGGAAAGGCAGCGTGATCTCGGTGTTCTGGGAGCCACCAACCGAGAAGAAAACCTTTTTATCGTTCTCGTCGAGCAGCCGAACGGTTATTCCGGCCCAGTATTTATTTAGTGAAGCGCCCCCCCGCAAACCCGTTCCCCATCCCCCAACCCAACCGAACCCGCCCCCGACGGCAAACTAACCC
>CAXUEB010000144.1:0-3645 GCA_964249775.1 uncultured Spirosoma sp. | reverse complement strand
TTACAGCCAAGCCAGTCGCAGTTCGGTCCGTTGCGGTGCAGCGGCCTAATCCGGTTCGCCCGCCGGCCGACCCGACGCCGGTCCTGCCGCCGGTTTCCCTACCCAAACCTCCGGCGAAACAATTGGATACGGTGCAAACTTCATTGCCGGTCGTACCAACCGATTTGCCCAGCAACGTCTTTTTCGCCCAGAGTACGTACACCCTACTGCCCGAATCGTTGACCAACTTAGATAAACTCGTCCGGGTGATGCGCACCAATCCTCAATTCCGGCTCGACATCAGCGGCCATACGGACAACGTCGGTGATTCCCGGTTAAACCAAACCTTGTCCGAATACCGGGCCAAAGTGGTGGCTAATTACCTCATTCAGCGGGGTATTGCGCCGGATCGCCTGACGATTCGGGGCTACGGCAGCGCCCAGCCGGCCGCCAGTAATACCACTGAATCCGAGCGGATTCGCAACCGGCGGGTAGCGATCGCAGTTCGGCCCGTTGCGGTTGATTAAGCGGTCGGCCCCGAATTTGGGAATCACTCGTTGAAGCCTTACCTTCGCCGGTATCTTCCTCTCCAATCAAGATGCCGTTGTTTGCCCGTGAATCCGACCCAATGCAAACCTCACCGGCGGTTCGCCCGCCCGACGCGGTGGCCGCTGCGGACCCGGCCGAGGTAGACCTGTTGCGCGAAGCCGTACAGTCGGCCGACAACGCCATTGCCCTGTTTCAGACCCTTTCTGATTCCGACGGCCGGCCCGTTAACTTCCAATGCCTACTGGCCAACCCCCTCGCCGTAACCTACCTCGGGCAGCCGCTCGACGTGTTGCTCAGTGGCCCGCTCCTGAATGACCATCCGACCGAACCGCAGCAGCGGCTGGTCGCGCAGATGCGAGCCGTGGCGCAATCGGGCCAACCCAGCCGGTTTAAACAGTACGCCGAACGAACCGGGCAGTGGTTCGACGTAGCGCTGGTGCCCCGGCCGGGCGGCCTCCGGCTCATCAGCACCGACATTACCCTCCTGAAGGGTCAGCAGCAAAAATTAGACAACCAGGCCGGCTTTTACCAAGCAATCCTCAACAACGTTCCAGCCGGCATCCGTACGCTTCGTCCCTACCGCAACAGTCGGGGCGAGATCGACGATTTTATTTACGTGTTTATCAACGACGCTACCCTGGCCAGCCGAAGCCGGCCGGCGAAGCGGTTCCTGGGTAGTCGGCTCTTGCAGCTATCGCCCGGTTTGCGCCAGGACGGTACGTTCGAGCGGCTGGTGACGGTGATGCAAACCGGTCAGCCGCAACAGTTTGCTTTGACGGAAGAGCGGGAGGGTCGCGCCGAGCCGGGTGAGTTGTGGGCCGCGGCTCACGGCGATTATCTGATCTGTTCATTTACGCCAACCCCCCACCCTGCGCCGGTTAGGCCAAGGCAAAACGACGAGTCAAACCGGCTGCAACGGGTAATCGACCACGCACCGGCCGGTCTGATGCTGCTCGAAGCCGTGCGCGACCCGGCCAGCCGGATTATCGTTGATTTTCGGTACGTGTTGACCAACGAACGGAACGCGTACCTCACCGGCCACACCGTAGCGGCCATGACCGGGCAATTGGTATCGAGTTTGTTTCCCGGTTACCAGAGCCTGCCCTTGTTTGAAACCCTGGTTCGGGTAACCGAGTCGGGCGAAGCCGTACAAGACACGTTCCGGTACGACCGGTACGGCGTCAACGCGTGGTTTGAAGGGCACTACGTTCGGCAGGACGACGGGGTACTGTTTGCGTTTCTGGACGTGACCGCCCTGAAAGACGCTGAACTGGCCCAGCAGCGCCAAACCGATCAGTTGCAGGCAATCTTAGACAACTCGCAAACGGCGATTTCGCTGCACGAAGCCATTCGCGATAGTGCGGGAGCGATTGTCGATTTTCGCACGGTTCGGGCTAATCAGTTGGCCGTCACTCTGTGGGGACCCTTAGCCGACGCGATCCTAAACCAGCCGTTTACCCAAGTTCCGAACCCCACGCGGGCGACCGACCTGGCGCGTTACACCCGCGTCGTCGAAACGGGGCAGGCCGAAACCATCGAATACGCGTACGGCGACCGAGCTTACCTGATGGCAACCGCCAAATCGGGCGACGGCGTGGTGGTGTCGTTCATTGAAATGACCGAGTTGCGGCAATCGCGTCAGCAGCTCGAAGCGGCCAACCGCGACCTGGCCCGCTCCAACGAAAGCCTTCAGCAGTTTGCGTTTATTGCCAGCCACGACTTGCAGGAACCCCTGCGCAAAATTACGGCGTTCGGCGACTTGCTGATCGGGCAGTACGGTGACCGCTTAGAAACCGACGGCCTCGACCTGGTTCAACGGATGCAGTCGGCAGCCGGACGGATGTCGGCCTTGGTGCGCGACCTGCTCAACTACTCGCGCCTAACCCGCCGGGCCGACCCGTTCCGCCCGGTCGATCTAAACGCAGTCCTGACGGGTGTCCTGAACGATCTCGACTTGCGCATCCGCGATACGGGTGCCCAGTTGCGAATGGACGCCCTGCCAACGCTGCCCGGCGATCCGACCCAACTCGGGCAGTTATTTCAAAACCTGTTGACCAACGCCATGAAGTTTCAACCCGCGGGTCAGACGCCAGTGGTGACGGTGCGGTGCGAACGGGTGCTGGCCACTAAGACCATGCCCCCCGGCTTAACCACCGAACGGGGCTACGCGAAGATTAGCGTTACCGACAACGGAATCGGGTTTGATAACCAATACGCCGAGCGAATCTTCAACGTATTCGAGCGGCTCCACGGCAAGAATGCGTTTGCCGGTACGGGCATTGGCCTCGCCGTCTGCCGGCGCGTGGCCGAGAGCCACGGCGGGTCGATTCAGGCCCACAGTCAGCCGGGCGTCGGAACGACGTTTACGGTGTATCTGCCAACCCCGTAGCGCTGGCTCCATGCGGTACAACCGGACAAGTTTGTCCGAAAACGAACACGTATCGCGCGACCAATCGCCCCCTGCTGCGCAGAAACAGGGTTTTTGATGGTTGGCACGGCCCTTGACTTATAAAATGTACCGGACGCGTCGGTGCGCGGTGCAACCTTGACCGGCCGTTTGTCATCTTTCAACCAAACCAACTGTAAACCAACACGAACCGCATGAAACGCTCCCAATTCTTCTTAACCCTGCTGAGCAGCGCCACGTTGACGCTCGCGTCATTCGCCCCCGCCAACTACGGATCAACGCGCGACGACCGCGACCGTAACGACGAACCGCCTTACCAGACCAAAACCTTTTCGGGCAACATCACCGCCGTGCGGGCCGAAACGTCGGGCGGCAGCCTGACTGTCGAAGGCGGTACGGACCGCAACGCGAAAGTGGAAATGTTCGTGCGGCCCAACAACTGGAACGGTCGTAACGAACTCGACCGGACCGAAATCGAGGAGCGTTTGAAAGACTACGACATCACGATTGCGCAGGAAGGCAATACGCTCGTGGCTACGGCCAAACGCCGGGGCCGCAATAACGACGACTGGAAGCGGTCGCTGAGTATCAGCTTCAAATTCTACACGCCCCGCAACGTGGCGACCGACCTGCGCACGTCGGGCGGCAGCGTCCACCTCACGGCCCTGAACGGCAAACAGCGGTTTCGCACCAGCGGGGGTAGCCTGCAC
>CAXUEB010000143.1:12061-13558 GCA_964249775.1 uncultured Spirosoma sp. | reverse complement strand
TCACGGGGCTGACCCGCGACGGCACGTTCTATATCGAGAACGGCCGCATCAAGTTTCCGGTCAAAAACTTCCGCTTCAACGAAAGCCCGATTATCATGCTCAACAACCTCGAAGCGCTGGGCAAACCCGAGCGCGTCGTCAGCACCGAATCAGAGCAGAACTACCTGATTCCGCCGATGAAGATCCGCGAGTTTACCTTCACCAGCTTGTCGGATGCGGTGTAAGACGCGCCAATCTTTTCGCTAACTTTATACGTAAACAATCGCCCCGACTATGGTTTCGCATACGTATCATATGCATTTGGACAGCCCGACTATTCGTCTGACGGACGTTGATGATCTGCTCGGTAAGAATGTGGAAATCATTGTTCGTGAACGTCTACCAGCCGCTTCCGCGTCGAATTTTGATGCGGTTAGTCAATTGCTTGCCGAGCAGGCCAATCCTAACTTCTTCGGACAAATTATTGACCCTGTGACGTGGCAACAACAGATTCGTGCTAACTATCAATTTTCATGAAATTAATTGAGAAGGGATATGATGAGATTAACAAAACCGAATTTATTCTTGAAGAAGAAAATGGCGGTTGTCGACTGACTATCCCTATGCCAATCGGAATAGGTGCAGATGTTATTCATGTATTAAGTGGTACGGAAAAGCTTAACTATAAGTACAATGGTATGGAATATATCTCGAAGCAGATTCAGTTAATGCAAGCTTCTCCTGAACATTTTAAGATAGTGAGTTGGCGTTAACTGCTCCTATCTGCTTCTATCTGCTTCTATCAAATCATACTTCACATGCTCGAAACCCGCGTCCATGACCTTCTCGAAGCGCCCGATGCGAAGCTCGTTATCGAGCGGGCGCAGGCTATCTTGGCCGACGAAGCCGAACGTCGACGGGCGTTCCGCGAGTGGCTGCGCGATGACGTAAAAGCTGAATTCATCAACGGCGAAGTCATTATGCACTCGCCCGTCAAACGTCGGCACTTGGATGCTACGCAGAACTTATTAACCTTACTCCGTGTGTATGTCCATCTACACGATTTAGGAGCCGTCGATTCCGAGAAAGCACTTGTTGGACTAACTCGTAATGATTATGAACCCGACATTTGCTACTGGAACGCCGAGACAGCCGCGTCGTTTCAAGACGATCAGATGGAACATCCGGCACCAGACTTAATTGTAGAAGTCTTGTCAAAAAGCACGACCGGCCGCGACCGTGGTGTTAAGTTTGAAGACTACGCGGCCCACGGCGTTCGGGAATACTGGATCATTGACCCCGTTCGGAAGTCGGTGGAACAGTACCAATTGGATGAGCCGACGATGGCGTTTGCGTCGGTAGCCACGCTTTACGTCGATGATACGCTCGAAGCCTTAACGGTTCCGGGTTTTAGAATTCCGGTGCAGGCTATCTTCGACAAGAAAGCAAACATGAACGCGTTACAGGCGCTGATGACGAAATCTGCTCAGTAAAACCGCTGTGATTGTTTTGCCTGAT
>CAXUEB010000143.1:9982-12051 GCA_964249775.1 uncultured Spirosoma sp. | reverse complement strand
TTAAATCCGTGCCCTGATTTCCTTTTCGATGCTAACGATTACTCAAGCCACCGAGGAACATCTGCCCATCATCCGCGACATTGCCTACCGCACTTGGCCCGACACGTTCGGGGCGATTCTGTCGCCGGAACAGATTCATTACATGCTGGAGATGATGTACAGCCTCAATGCGCTGCGTGAGCAGATACACGAGCAAGGGCACGGGTTTCTGCTGGCGAAGGAGTCAGAAAGCGATGACTATCTGGGTTACGTCTCCTACGAACCGGATTACAAAGGGCAGCCAACAACCAAAATTCATAAACTGTATACGCTGCCCGCCAGTCAGGGGAAAGGCGTCGGACGGTTGCTGATCGAAGACGTCGCGGAGGTGGCCCGGCAGCGGGGTAACGACCGGCTGTCGCTGAACGTAAACCGAAACAACCGAGCCGTTGGGTTTTACGAGCGGCTGGGCTTTTACGTTGCTGGTGAGGAGAACATTGACATTGGCAACGGCTTTCTAATGGAAGACTACGTGATGCAAAAATTGCTATCTTCGTAGAGTTCACCGCGTTCGGACGGCGGCCTAATCACTTCAACGACCACTTTTGAAACCCTTCGTTTTCACCCGCATCCAGTACACCTCCGGCGATTGGGACACTGATCAGCGGATGCCGAGCAACCTGCTGCATTCGCTGGTGGAGTACACGACCATTCCGGTCGACCAGAAGGAACGCGTGGTGCGGCTGAATACTCCCGATCTGTTCCGCAGTCCGTTCTGTTACCTCAGCGGTCACAAATTGGTTGAGTTTTCGGCGCAGGAGCGCGATTACTTCAAACGCTACGTGCAGAACGGCGGCTTCGTGTTCGTCGACGATTGCAACCACGACGTTGACGGGCTGTTTGCCAAGTCGTTTGAGCAGGAAATGGGCCGCACGTTCGGCCCAAAGGCGTTGCAGAAGCTACCTAACACCCACCCGATCTATACGTGCTTTTTTACGTTTGAGGAAGGCCCGCCGACCACTTCGTTTGAGCTAAACGGCTGGGGTGACGACCTTGTGCACGACTACCTGAAAGCCATTACGGTCAATGGGCGCATCGGCGTACTTTACAGCAACAAGGATTACGGCTGCGAGTGGGACTACGACTTTCGGAATAAACGATTTCTGGCCGAGGATAACACGAAGTTTGGGGTTAATATTGTGACGTATGCCCTGACAAGTGTATGACGTAGGGTATAGGATGTATGTGTTTTGCGGCAGAACACATACATCCTATACCCTACGTCATACACCGTTTATACAACCTGATCAATTTGGAAACCCAGGAACTAACCCATTACAAAACGCTGGTAGCCAAGCTGCCACGGCTCAGACAGGAAATCGGCAAAGTCATTATCGGGCAACAGGACGTCATCAGCGAAGTGCTTATCGCCTTGCTGGCGAGTGGACATTGCCTGCTCGAAGGCGTACCGGGTCTGGCCAAAACGCTGATGGTCAGAACAATGGCCGACGCGCTGGCGATGCGCTTCAAACGCGTGCAGTTTACGCCCGACCTGATGCCTGGCGATATTGTCGGCACGGAAGTTTTGGAAGAAGACCATAACACGGGTAAGAAATTCTTCAAGTTCAACGAGGGACCGATTTTCGCCAACGTCGTGCTGGCCGACGAGATCAACCGCACCCCGCCCAAAACGCAGGCGGCCATGCTCGAAGCCATGCAGGAGTACAAGGTGACTTACGGCGGCACCGACTACCCCTTACCCCGGCCGTTCCTGATTATTGCCACGCAGAACCCCATCGAGCAGGCCGGTACGTACCCCTTGCCCGAAGCGCAGTTGGACCGGTTCCTGCTGTACATCAAGCTGAGCTACCCCTCCGAAGCCGAAGAACTTGACGTGCTCCGCAGCACCACCGGCACCGACCGCCCCGACCTGCACACCATCCTGTCGGACCAGGACGTACTCGATTTGCAACACCTGACCCGGCAGGTCCACATCAGCGAGGAACTGATCACGTACATCAACCGGCTCGTGCGGGCCAGCCGACCGCAGGACAGCCCCGTGCCTTACGTCAAACAGTGGAGCGAGTGGG
>CAXUEB010000143.1:0-9972 GCA_964249775.1 uncultured Spirosoma sp. | reverse complement strand
GCAGGCGCTCGTGCTGTGCGCCAAAGCCCGCGCCGTGCTGAACGAACGCTTCTCGGTCATCCCCGACGACATCCGGGCGCTGGCCTATCCCGTTTTACGTCACCGCATCGCCCTGAACTTCCGTGCCGAAGCTGAGGGCGTCACGACGGACAGGGTAATTGATGAGTTGTTAAAAACGGTAAAATGAATGCTCACCACCGACCTCATCAAACTCAATAACCTTCAACTGGCCGGCAAATTGGTCAGCGATGAGATGGTGCTGGGTATTCAGGCAAGTCGGCGGTCGGGGGTGGGGACGGAGTTTGAGCAGTTTCGGCATTACGTGCCCGGCGACGATCCCAAACGCATCGACTACAAGCGGCTGGCGCAAACGGAACAGTATTACGTACGCGACTCAGCTACCGAAAGCAACCAGCAAATCCGGTTGCTGCTCGACCTGTCAGGGTCGATGAACTACGCCGAGGGGGGCGTCAGTCGGTTGAATTACGCGAAACTGATCCTGGCGTCGCTGGCGTACTTAGCCAACCGGCAGAGCGACCAATTGAGTTTGTCTGGTTTGCAGAACGGCGCGGTGCTGCCGCTGGTGCCGGCGGGTCGCCAAGCATTCCAAAAGATTATTGCAACGCTCGAAACGGCCGGTGCATCGGGTGCCTGGCAAAATACCGGCGCGTCGTTCCCTGACTTCAGCCGCAAGCAAAGCGAAATGCTTATTCTGGCGTCGGACTTTCTGCAAGTTGGCGACGAGTGGCTGAACCTGATTCGGAGCGTGGCCGGGCCGCGTCGCGAGATCATTATTTTTCAGCTATTGGGCGACGAGGAACTGGATTTTAACTTAACCGGCTTTTACCGCTTTCAGGACTTGGAAACCGGCCGGGAAGTGGAAGTACAAGCCGAAACCGTTCGGGCGGACGTGCGGGCACGGGCGTCGGCGTACCTGACCCGGCTCGATGAGGCCTTGCGCCTGCCGCACGTCCGGCTGATTCGCGTTCGGCTGAGCGAGCCGGTGGCGTTGGTATTGAGTAGGTTTTTGAGGTAACAAGTTATGACACAGAGATACGCAGAGACGCACGGAGATTCACGGAGAATTTGTATTAGCTTCTCTGTGCATCTCTGCGACCAATAAAACAATAAAATGACATTCGTTGAGCCGGCTTTCTTGTGGGGTGCGTTGGCCATCGCGCTTCCGATTGCCATTCACTTCTGGCATCAGAAGCGGGGCAAACCGCTGCCGTGGGCCGCTACAGTCTGGCTAACCGAACGCGACCAGCAACAAAGCCGTGGCCTGCGGCTCGATAACGTGCCGCTGCTGCTGGTGCGGTGTTTACTCTTAATCGTCTTGGCCATTCTGCTGAGTCAGCCGCTGGTGGATTGGTTCAAGAAGCCGCAATCCGTTCAGCGCGTTCATCTGGTGCAGCCCCGTGCGGTTGTTGCGGATAATTTTCGGTTTGAGTTGGACGAGGCTCGTAAGAAAGGCGAGCAGGTCTACTGGGCGGAAGAGACATTGGAGCCGTTCGACAACAAACCGATAAGGTTTCCGAAACCTTATCGGTTTAACGCGCTAACCCTACAATCCGCGATCAACCAACTGCCTCGCCAAAACACGGAACTGCACCTCTACGTCGCGAATGATCCGGCCCTGGCCGACGTCCCGGCGATTACCGTTCCGACGCGGTTTCGGTTGCACAGCGTTGTGGATTCAGCGCGCCAACCGCGGGCGTTTCTGACCGGCAAAAACGGACGTAAATTATTTATCAATCAAGCCGGTCTGTTCACGAGCAGCGTTGCGCCGGACCCGGCGTTGCGTTTGCAAAATACTCCGGCGCATTCGGGTTCGCTGCGGGTACTGCTCCGTTACCAAAGCCAAGCGGAGCGGCAGACCGTTCGGGCTGCGCTCAACGCCCTGACGGGCGTAAATGGGCTGGATTTGCGGATTGAGGAAGGGCAAACCACCGCCCAGCCGTACGATTGGGTGCTGACCGACCAGTTGCCCAGTGCGATCTTGCCCCGAACGTTTTCCGTTGTTTCAAGTGTTGAGCGGACTCAATCGGCTCCAAACGTCGTTTTCACCAACGAGCGGTTGACTCCGCAAACGTCCGAGCGGGTCGAAACCGGTCAGTTGCCGGAATGGTTGGGTGAGCAACTGATTCGGCGTTACGGCCTGCAACCGGAGCGAGACCCGCTTAGCGACGCCACGTTGAACGCTTTATTTGTGCCCGCAAACCAACGCAACACGCAGCAACAAGCCAGTATGCAGAACGCCTTGCTGTTGCTATTCGTTGTTGGGTTACTAACCGAACGGTGGCTGGCCCTGACCAAAAACGCATGAACGAACTGAAACGGACTTTGTCGTCGGTCACGTACCAACTCTACGCCAACGCGCTGCTACGTTGCGGGTTACTATCAGCCGCGGCATCCGTGCTGGCTGCTACGTTCGCCGGGCCACTGGTGGCCTTGCTGGCCGGCTTGTCCAGTTTTGCGGTGGGCGCGTTCTGGAATGGCCTTTTCAGGAATAAAAAGGCGCAAGCTGTTCACCTGATTCACCAGCGGGTTGGCGACGTTGAATACAGCTTACCCCTTCTGGATAAACCACAGCTAAATCTGGCCGAACGGATGCAACTCGAACGATTGGGCGAACGGGTTGGACCCATTCGGGTGCCGGGCGTCGTCTGGTCGCGGGTGGGGTTCTACGCGCTGGGTTTGCTGGCTGCGCTGGGCATTTCTGTTGGGTATCCACGTTTGCAAAACCAACCGGATGCTGACAGACGCGGAGTGGGCCGGCTGATGGGCGCGTTGCTATCGGAGCGCAAGCCCACGGCTCCCGTATTAACGTCGGCCGAGTTACGGATTCAGCCCCCAGCCTATACCGGTCTACCCCAAACGAATAGCCGCGACCTGAACGCGTCGGCCATTGTAGGGTCGGCCTTAACGTGGCGCGTTCGCTACAACGACAACCAAAATGTGTCGATTTACTTGGTCAACAGCCGGGGCCGAGCGTTGGCGTTCCGGACTACGGGCGATGGTTTTACGTACCAGGACCGGCTGCTCAATTCGGGTCTGTACAGCCTGAAAGCGTCTTGGCGCAACCCGGCTTCGGGTCGTGATTCGCTGGTTTACCAATCGGATTTTTACCGGCTCGAAGCCCAGCCTGATTTAGCCCCAAAGATTGAACCCGCATCTAAAGAACTGTACCGATTCCATTACTTAAACGATCCCAAAACGCTGACCGTCGCGGCTAAGATTTCAGACGATTTTCGCGTATCGAGGGCGTTTATGGTGGCAACCGTCGCGCGGGGTTCGGGCGAGAACGTCAAGTTCCGCGAGGTCCGAATGCCGCTGGGACCGGCCAATTTTCGGGAAGCGCGGCTCACAAAAACCCTCGATCTGAACGCGCTAAAAGTCGCGCCGGGCGACGAACTGTATTACTACTGGGCTGCTTTCGACAACCGCCAACCCGAACCGAACTTTACCAAATCAGACACGTATTTTGTGGTTTATAAGGACACGGCCAAGGTAGACGAGGGCGAACTGGCAACGATGGCAGTGAACATCATGCCGGAGTATTTTCGGAGTCAGCGGCAGATCATCATTGATACGGAGAAACTGATCACGGGCCGCAAACGCATCGCGGATCGGGCCTTCAAGAGTGCCTCCAATGAAATCGGGTTTGACCAAAAAGCCCTGCGCTTGCGGTACGGACAGTTCTTGGGCGAAGAATTTGAAAAATCCATCGGCGGGGGCGACGCCTTGCCGACCGACGAAGACGGCGATGTCGTCGCGGGCTTTGCGGCCATGCAGCAGTACATGCACAAGCACGACACGGGCGAAGGCGACCACAGCGCTCCGGCACCCGCCCACAATCACGAGGGGCACGGGCATAGCCACGGTGGGAGCGGGGCCGACGAGGGAAAAGACCCCGTAGCGGCCTTGATGGAGCAGTACGTTCATTCGCACGACGACGCGGAAACCAACACCTTCCACGAGCAATCGACGCGCAGCCTGCTGAAAATGGCGCTCGAAAACATGTGGCAGTCGGAGTTGCACCTGCGGCTGTACGAGCCGGAAAAGGCCCTGCCGTTCGAGCAGAAAGCCTTGGAGTACCTCAAACTGTCGCAGCAGAAAGCCCGGTCTTACGTCAAGAAGACGGGCTTCGATCCGCCCCCCATTAAAGAAGGCGAACTACGGCTGACCGGCGAGTTGAAGAACGTCACGACCGCTTTCCGCCAGGACCGAACGTTTAACCGGCAACGGACCGAACCGCTGGTCGCGCAGGTGCTGGGGTATTTAGAACTGCCCAAACTCGACGCCCGGCAGCGGCTTACGGTCGGGCAACTTGGCAGCGCTCTGGCCGACCGGGTGCTCAACAGCGGCCTGCGCAATTGGTCGGTGTTGACCAGTTTGCAGAAATTAGCCAGCGGTAAATTCGTGTCGACGGACGAGAAAATTCAACTAAAAACCAAACTTTACGCCCTGACGGATGCGTCGGAGACGACAAGTTTGTCACACACCAGCAGCCGAACGCTGGAAAGCGCGTTCTGGCGGCATTTGAAATGATTCAGTTAAACTTCGACCGGAACGACCCGATGAACTGGCTTATTGCGCTGGTTTTAGTGGCGCTGCTGATCGTCCAGGTTTGGCTTGTTGTTCGTAACAAATCGCTTACGTCCAATCGCCGGTGGTTACGCTTGAGCCTGAACCCGCTGCTGTGGCTGGTGGTCGTCGCGTATGCTCTCAAACACAATTGGCAAAAGACGCGACCCGAGACGCACGCGCTGCTCATCGGCGATGACGTGCCGGGAACGTTTGCTGGGCGGGTGAAAGACAGTTTGCGTAGTCAGGATGCGTTCACGGCCCGGACGTTCACCGACGACTACGATTCGGTAACGCTCGTGGGCCAGGACTTTCCAACCGAAACGCTAACCCGCCTGAGCCGGACGACCGTGCGTTGGGTGCCTTACGACCAACCCGACCGGTTGCAGACAGTCCATTGGAAGGGCATCGTCCGGCAGGGTGAGATGCAGCGCATCACGGGCCGCATCTCTTCGTCAAAACCGCAACGGTTGGCCGTCCGCTACGGGCGGCAGACGTTGGACAGCGTGGCCCTGCGCGAAGGGGATGATGCATTTACGCTCCAATTTTCGGCGTTTGCGCGGGGGCGTACGCAAACCGAGCTGGTCCTCAACAACACGACGCTCGACACACTGCGTTTTTTTACACGCGCGACCAAACCGCTAACTATTCAGTTCCTGCTGAATAACCCCGACTTTGAAAGCAAAACGCTGGCCGACTGGTTAGGCAAACAAGGCCATTCGGTAACCATAACGGCTCTGCTTTCCAACGGTCTGAGCAGTAACGTAACCATTAACCAACCCCGACAATCGTCTGTTAAACGCCCGGATTTGATAATTACCGAACCGGCCAACGCGGCCAACCCGGTCGTGCGCAAAGCGGGCGCTGAAGGCCGGGCAGTGTTGTTTATCAACCTGACCAATCCGGCCGCCGAGGTCGTCGCCGTCAACCGGGCGCTGGGAAGTCGCTGGCGAGTACGCCGAACGTCCAATCAGGAGACGGTGCTGGTGCGCAACGGCCTGACAGCCCTGCCGTACCAATTCGTGAGCGCCCCGAATCAGTTTGCGGTACCGGGCTATCCGGTAGCCATTCAGCGAACCGCTGAGCGGCAAGGAACCGGGCGAGTGGGCGTGAGCCTGCTGAGCGAAACCTTTCCGCTCGCGCTCAGTGGCGACAGCACCACGTATCACCAAGTATGGACGACTGCGCTAACCCGCCTGCAACCGGTCAGACCGGACAACGTACGAATCGATGCGCCCGTCTTTCGGAACGATGACGGAAACGTAAGTATAAACAAGCCCACAAAGCGGCTGACCCAAATCCGAGTTGGGCCGGATACGGTGGCCCTGACAACTGCGCCCCTGAACGAACAGTCGATAGCTGGACGGATTCGATTTAGTGAAGTGGGCTGGCAGCCGGTCGCGGATTCGCTGGCAGTTTACGTAGCTAATCCGACCGGGTCGACAGTAGCACAACGCCGGTTGGTGCAGCGGTTTGTGCAGGCCCACGCCAAGGTATCTGCCGTATCTGGTGCAACGGACCGCTTGGTTACCAGACGCGTTCCAAATTGGCTGTGGTTCGTTCTGCTGACGGTCTGCCTAACGGCGCTGTGGGTTGAGCCGAAGTTAACGTAAATTACTGTAATCGTAGCGCTGGCACTCTTGCCGGAGCAGCGCGCGACAGCAACGGGCGCGAAATAGCTGTCGCGCTGCTCCGGCAAGAGTGCCAGCGCTACATTAATTAATCCGGGCGACGCGGATGCCCGATAGACGCTTGTGGCGAAGGACGTAATCGCTCAGGGAGAGGGCGGAGATAACAACCCGGCCCCGCTCCGACGACGCGTGCAGGAGGTGCATCCGGCCGCTGGGTTGGCGCACGGCCAAGCCGACGTGCTTCATATCCAAGCCGGGTCGGGCGGCCATCAGCATCACAATGTCGCCCTCCTGTAACTGGCTTTCCACCAGACGAATAGTCTTTTTGGGAATAAAATAGAACGACCGCTGATTCAGGGCCGTTTCGGTTAAGGCCATCTGCCGCAAAACGGCCGGGTCGCGCAAAGATGGATACCGGTAGGTCGCCTGAGTCATGTACGAGACCGGCTTGGCAACGGACATGCTACCCGGTAGCGTCCGCGTGATGTCGGTTAGCAACCCTTTGCGTTCGTTGTCGCGCAGCCAGTCCGAAAAGTAATGCAACCGGCTGGCGTAGCCGTCGATCTGACCGTTGCGGTAACGCAGTTTGGTCAGGTACCGGCGGAATTGCGGTTCAACCTGCGCCGGTGGGGCGTTTGGGGAAAGCGCGTGGTGCGCGAAGGCCAGCGCGAGAACCGTTTCTAAGTACGTCGTGCAGTCGAACGCCCGTAGGTTAACCACCAACTGTTCGGTCGTGTTCTGGTCGAGCGTGTAGGGCACGTAGGGCCGACCGAGTAGCGTTCGGCCGGTGGCAACGGCCGTTGCGGAAGGCGTTTTGCCACCGATGATGCGCACCGCCCGCAGGTCGTCGGGTGCTGGCGTCTGTGCCCAAACCAAGCCGTTTATGAACAGAAGTAGTAGCGTAAATTGGTTCTTCATGCGTGCGTGAATAGGAGGAAATGCCTATGTTGGTGGCCTTTTGACGGAGCAACCGTCAGTCGGTATCCGACAAACATCGTAAATTTTACGATTTTATCTCAAACACCCACGCGCTCCGGGGCGGCAGCCGCAGAGGAACGCCGATCTGCCCGACGCTTTCGATAAGTAGGTCAGTTAAGAAGATGTCCGTAAATTGGTACGTTCGAGTGGGGTCCAGATTGATTTGCTCAAACGCGTGGGGCGGAATGCGGACCGTGGTTTCGTAGGTCGCGTGGCTTGAAAAGTTGCAGACAATTAACAGGCGCTGCCGGTCGGTGTAGCGCAGGTAGCTGTAGATCTGGTGGGCATCGTAGCCCCAGCTCTGTCCGTTGTCGTTAGCATACTGTAGATCGTAAAAGAAACCGTTTTGGATGGCGTCGGAGCCGTTGGCTAAGTGGTTAAGCTGCTGATGGAACGCCCGCAACCGGCGCTGTTCGTCGGTCAGGTTGCCCCCATCGTAGCGCCCCTGGTTGAGCCAGCCCTGCCAGTCGGGAACGCCCCAGTAATCGAAGATGGTCGTCCGGCCGTCGTCGCCACTGAAGCCTTCGCTGCCCTCCGCGCGGACGCCTACTTCCTGCCCGAAATACAGCAGGTACGGCCCGGTGTGCATCGTGGCCGTGATCGTCATGGCCGGAACGGCCGCCCACGGGTCATGGGCGAAAAACTGCGAGGCAATCCGCTGCTCGTCGTGTGTTTCGAGGAATCGGAGCATGTGCTGCGGAAAATCGCCGGACTCGGCCTGCCAAAGGCGCGTCAGGTCATAGCACGTACCGTGGCCCTCCATCAGCCGCCGAACCGCGTCGTACAATCCCACTTTGTCGTATAAGTAATCAAAACCGCCTTCGAAGATAAAGGAACGATACAGGTGCGGTTCGTAAATCTCGGCGATAAAAATTAGCCGTGGGTAGCGTTGTTTGACCTGCCCGATGGCCCACCGCCAGAACTCAACCGGCACCATCTGCGCCATGTCGCACCGGAAACCGTCGATTCCCTTCGCGGCCCAGAACAGCAGGATGTCGAGCATTTGTTGCCAGGTAGCTGGAATGGGGTCGAAGTGACGGCTGCCGTTGAAAATATTGATGCCGTAGTTGAGCTTAACGGTTTCGTACCAGTCGTTGACGTCGGGCGCGGCTGTAATCGAGCCGGAGCCGGTGATTTTGGCGGGAAACTCACGCAATGTCCCCGCCGACGAACGGTCCGACGCTTCGGGGCTGTCGGCGATTTTAGGCGCGACGAATTCCTTACCTGGTAAGTAATAAAAATTATTGTCCGGCGAAAAACCCACCGATCGGTCGTCCCGTTCGCCCAAGTCTACAACCCCGGCGGGTTTGGCGTCGGAGCCGTACTGCCGGGCGACGTGGTTCGGCACGAAATCAATAATGACTTTCAGGCCATGGGCGTGGGTGCGGCTCACAAGCGCGTCGAATTCGGCCATCCGGTCCGGTACGTTGACGGCGAGGTCGGGGTCTACATCGTAGTAATCGTTGACGGCGTAGGGCGAACCGGCGCGGCCTTTTACCACGGCCGGATCGTCGGGCGTGATGCCGAATTGAGAATAGTCGGTTTGGGTAGCGTGTTCGAGGATGCCGGTGAACCAAACGTGCGACGCGCCGAACTGCCGGATAGCCAGCAGAGCCGCGTCGTTGATGTCGGCGAATTTGCCGACGCCGTTTTCATCACGGCCGCCGTTTGGCCGGTTCGTCGTGTTTTGATTGCCGAACAGCCGCGTAAAAATCTGGTAAATAACCAGTTTGTCCATCACCGGAACAACGGAAAGAGTGTGCATAGCGTTGAGCGAATTCAGCAAGAGCGGCCGTTTTGTGGAGCTTCGCAAAACTATGGCCTTTTACGGCTAAAACATTGGGCTATTTTTGTGTTCTTATTAGACTATTCTTGTTACTACCGCCAGAAACTGGCGAAACCAGTCAATTCCTATATGAGAGCTTTACTTCTGCTGCTGCTTTGCCCGGTAGCCTTCGCGCAGAACGCGCAGATTCAACGCGTTAACCCAACCAACTGGTGGGTGGGCATGAAAAACCCGAACCTGCAACTGCTCGTTTACGGTCCCAACGCCGGTACGCTGACGTATACGGTTAATTATCCTGGTGTCAAATTAGTAAAAGCTGGTAAAGTTGAAAACCCGAACTACGCGTTTCTGGACCTGACCATTGCGCCCTCGGCCAAACCCGGTACGCTCCGGCTGGTGGGCAAGCGGGGCAGCCAAACCCTGACGCAGCCGTTTGAACTAAAAGCCCGCGACAAGTCGCCGAAGGGGCAGGGCGTAACGGCGGCTGATTTTATCTACTTGGCCATGCCCGATCGCTTCGCCAACGGCGACGAGGGTAACGATAAATTTGCCGACATGGCCGATCCCAACGCCGACCGGGCCAATCCGTTCTACCGGCACGGGGGGGATCTGGCCGGGGCCGCGCAACGGCTTGATTACCTCAAAGACCTCGGCGTAACGGCCATCTGGTTCACGCCCGTGCTGGAAAACAACCAACCCCTGACCAACGAAGGCGGGGCCATGCGCTCGGCTTACCACGGCTACGGCTTTACGGATCACTACGCCGTGGACCGGCGCGTAGGCGGCAACGCCGGTTACAAAGACTTTGTCCGAAAGGCGCACGCGGCTGGCATGAAGGTCGTGCAGGACGCCGTTTACAACCACTGCGGTATCAACCACTGGTTTCTGAAGGATATGCCCCAGAAAAGCTGGCTCCACCAGTGGCCCACGTATACCAATACGTCGTACAAATACCAGCCCATCACCGACCCGCATTCGTCGGCCCTCGAC
>CAXUEB010000142.1:13115-13610 GCA_964249775.1 uncultured Spirosoma sp. | reverse complement strand
TCCGAGTATACGTCTCATACCTCTGATTCTCAAGGGCGATCTTCGTAGTCTCATCCAGCTTCTGAATCTGCACATACGGCGGATTCCCGATCACAATGTCAAATCCGACATTGGCCGTTACGTGCGGGTTGAGCACTTCGGGAAAGTCGAGCCGCCAGTCAAAGTAGGGCAGCGGTTGGGTCGGGTTCTGACGCAAGGCTCTCAATTTACGTATGGTCGCGTCGATGCCCTGTAGCTTTGCTTGTAATTCGATTTGCTTTTTCTGGTCCTTGGCCGATAGCGCAAACAAACCCGTACCGGGCATACCGGCGACAACTTTCTTGCGATCAAGATCGATTTGAGCCAGCAGCAGGTCAATCTTCAAGTCGCGGATGTCGCGCTGTGATGCGTCTTTGTTGCCCGACGCCGTAAAGAAATCGCGTTGTTTCTGACCAAGCAGTTTGGTTAATCGTATAATCTCTTGTTCAGCGCTGGCAACGCCCCGTAACGTCCAGT
>CAXUEB010000142.1:3692-13105 GCA_964249775.1 uncultured Spirosoma sp. | reverse complement strand
GAACTTCACCGTCCAGCTTGCTCACTAACGAGTCGCCTACCACAATTTTGTAGTCGAGGTTGGGCAGCGGCCGGGGCCGGTCTTCGTCCACTACGAGCGAGAGCCAGAACCGCAGCCGGGCAATGTCCACCGCTCCGCGTTCGATGTCTACGCCGTATATTGAGTTTTGAATGATGTTGAGTTTAATGCGGGCGTGGTAATTGGTCGGGTCGTAGTCTCGTTCGTGGAAAAGTTCGCCTTTCTGTATTGGCGTTAAATCCTTTAAAGCCAATTTGCACTGGTAGATTTCGTGCAACAGACCCATTGGGAATGCCCCGGAGCCAATCGCCGGATCGCAAATTTTTACTTTATCCAACAGTCGGTCTATTTCGGACGCGTTCCGACGAATGAATTCGTTGGCGTGTTTATTCGTCACAAAGTCTTCGATTTCGGTGCGCTGTACATTGCTCCGATTCTGCGCGGTGGTAATGGCCAACTGCCCCGGCTTGGATTTAGGACCGGTCACCGTCAACCCTCGTCCATCTTCGTGACCCAGCGGTACGTCGAATACGTTCAACGCCGTATCCAAGTATTCAATCAAACTCTCGCGGCACATATAATGCACAATCGCGCGGGGCGTGTAAAACGCGCCTTTGTCATTGTTGTCTTCGAGTAAGTTCTCGAAGATGTTGCCGAGCATTTCGGGGTCAACCGCCACGGTGTGGTCATCGGGACTGTCTTCGTGCACCGTAAAGTTGTAGGCATTCAGAAAGTCCAGAAAACCGCGCTGGGCCGGGTCATCGGGGTTTAGCTCGTTGTGAAACAGCCGGGACGGGAACGGCAGCGGCCCTTTGCGGTCGGGCGCGTCGCGGTCAAACAGGCCACCATTCAGAAACGGCACCTTGACGCGGCTCCCGTCTGGCATCTTAAAATTGTCGTCGGGGCGTGGCTGGTTCAGCGTCTCGAAAAACAACGTGCTGAGCCAGTTTGGATAAAATGTTTCATCACCGCCCGACAGGTGAAAGAGGTCGGTCAGAAAATTTACGTTGTAGCGCGCGTTACCGTCCTGATAGTCCGTACTACTGGCTCCGAGCCACCCTTTTTTCTGCACGAAATATAGAAACACAATCCGGCCCAACAGTTTCTTGCTCCAGTCACGAATGGCCTTCTCGTCGCCGTTGAACACCGACGCCCGGAAAGCTGAGCCGTACAGGTAGGTATTAACCGCTTCGTAGTGTCGTTTATATTCCTTGAAAAAGTCCTTGCTCAGTTTATCAACTTCAAACGCCTGCACCAGCGTCGTAAAGTCGAGCGTGGTTTGCTCAAACAGTTTTACCAGCCGTTCGGCGGCTGTGCGACAGGCTTGTCTGGGTCCGAGCAGGTACGTATAGCGTTTGGCGTGGGTGGGCCGGTCCTTAATCTGCCCATCTACTAAGGCGGTGTCTTTCGCCACCAGCGTCAGCCGCCAGGGACGATTCGGGTCGGTCTTGCCGTCGGCCTTCGTCGGCACGAAGTTGACCAGCACGGCCTGCCCCGCCGTGAGCAGTTTCCTGACGTACTGCTGAATGCCTACCCGGCTCTGCTCGACGCGCACCGACGGTTGCAGGCGAATCTCAAAGCAACGCACCTCAGTTCCGTCGTCAAGCGTTAGGTTAGCGTAGTGCTCCACCGACTGTAATAACTGCCGTTCCGTTTGGGTCAGGTTGGTTTGCGGAACGGCGGGCGAATAGGCGGTCAGTCGGCCATCGAAAACGGAACTGAGCACCTCACTTACAAAAGAAAAGCGGTCGTAGGGTTGGGTTAACTGCGTTTGGAGGTGTAGTCGTCCGGGCATAGGTTAGGTAAAGCTGACGGTTAAGACAATTTTGGGGTTGATGATGGCGCGTTGCGCGGGTTTCTTTTCCACTCCATCCGCCGACGTAGTCTCGTCCATCGAAATCACGTAGCGGTCGAGGATTTGTGCAAACAGTTTATCTAAGAAAGCCAAATGGTCACCAGTCAACAGTTTACCATTGGTCGCGTAAAAGTCGTTTACTTCTTTCGGCATCCCTTTGGAAGCAAACTTACCGTCTTTGATGGCCTTAATAAAGCGTTGCAGGGCGTTCCGTTTCTGCTCGGTTGGGGCTTGTTTAGTGATGAATTGCAGGTTCGAGACGGCTTTGTTTTCGACGTTGCTCAACTGCTGCTTGTTGACGGCCTGACTTGCTATGTCCTGCTGTACTTTGTCCGTCTTGAAGTAATCCAGACCCGTCAGCGTTTGCTGGTGGTGTTGCTCATGCAGCGCGACGGGCTTTTCGTTCTCGGCGGCTTCAAACACCTTCACCGCCTGCAAAAACGTCAATTCAACCGGCTGTCCTTCGGCGGGTACAAAGCAGAACGTACCGGGGTGGTTATCGCTTTTCAGGTACGTCAGCGAGGTTTGGTGGTCAGGTCGTTTCCATCGAAAGCGGGGCGATTCGCCACCGGCACGACCGCTTCGTTCCGACCACAGCGGGCCTTGTTCGGAATCTGGGCAATCTGGGCGAATCGTTTCGGGTGCTTCTGCTTGTATTGCCGCAGCCAGTTCAGGTACTTCTCCGTCTCGCTTTCTTCCTGCTGAACCTTCGCGCCGTACAGCGCCCCGTCACCAACTTCCTCTAAGCGCGAGAAGATTTTATTATCTTCGCCAAAGGCCGTATGAAACGCCTGCAACTTCCGCAGGGCCGTATCCACTAACCGAATCTCTTCGTCGCCGTGGGCCGAGGGGTAGAAATTGTACACGTACACTGCGTCGGCCCGCGTACCAATCCGGTTCACCCGCCCAATGCGCTGCATGAGCCGGGTCGAGTTCCAGGGTACATCGTAGTTGATGATGACGTTGGAGCGGTGCAGATTTACGCCTTCGGCCAAGACTTCAGTCGTGATAATGATGTCGTATTCGTGGTGCCAGCGATCTTCGGCTACGTTGGCGTCGAAGTTCATCCGAATAGCTTGCTCGACCTCTTTCCGGTTGGCCGAACTCACGCTCAGAATTTTACCGTAGCCTTTTTCCTCCATGCACCGTTGCACGTCAGCCGCCGTCTCGGTCGACTCGGTGAAGATGACCAACTGCCCGCTTGGATTCGTTTTCTTAGTCAGAAACTCCGTGTGCAGCCGTTCCATGAACTCGTCCAACTTCGGGTCGTGGTGTACTTGCTGCCAGCGTTTGAGCAGGTCCGCTACTTTTTTCTTTTCATCCTTCAGCAGTTCGACGAAATCAGTGGTAAAATCAGCCGCCTTAAACTCCCGGTTGTTACTTCCTCCCCTGCTGTTTCTATCATTGATTTTTTCCTCAATCTCGTCGTAACTGTAGCCTTCTTCCAGCAGCTTGTTTACGTCTAAGTCAGGAGCCACAAACACCCGGTCATGGGCGAACATCGCCAGCATGTTGTCAATGGCTTTGTTGAGCCGAGAAAGTGACCCCCGGAAGGCATGAAACGAGCTTTCTAACCGCTTGACCAGCAGAATTCGCATGATGCCCGCCAGCCGGTCCGAAATGCTTTCAACGTTACCGTATTGCTTGCGGTCCTCTTCCTTAACTAAGTGCTCAATGGCCCGGTAGCGGTAGTAATTGAACCCATCGACCGGTTCGTCGTTTTCATCAAAACCCGTCACCAGTCCGACCGTGTCGAAGAACAGTTCGGCCAAGTCGTCGTCAAGTCGATAATACAACTCAATCGGGTCGCTCACTTTGGGAAACTTAATGCCTTGTCCCTTTAGGTCGGCTAAGTAGTCCGGGTTATTCTCAATGTCCCGCCGGGTCCGTCGGATGACCAACGGCTCGACAATGTCATTACGTAGTTGCGCAAACAGCGCCTTTAGCTTAGGAATGTTCAGCTTTTCTTCACTCGCCAGTCTTTTATACTTGTCCTTAACTGGTTTAAAGTAGTCCTGCAAGTTCCGCACTCGTTCCAGCGTCGAGTTACGCCGGTCCTGAAACAGGTACAATTGGTTTTCAATATCAGCCGGGCTGTTGTTCAGGGGCGTGGCCGAAATCAGCATAACCTTTTTTCGGTCATCGCCATTCTCGGCCCGGCGCGCTCGTGGCCGTTTACAGATCTCTTGCAATTGCAGGTACATGCCCGTGTAGTCGTTCCGAAACTTGTGCGACTCGTCCACCACTATCAGATCGTACTGATCGGCATTGTGGTAGTCGTAGTTTTCCTCATCGAGCACCTTGTGTAAACTGCCGATGGTAATGAATTGCAGGTGGTTTTCAACCTGAAAATCACGGGCGGTGCGCTTCCAGTTGTTGACCAACGGGGGCGGACAAACGACCAGCAGTTTGGTGTGCGTCCCGTTTTCGTAGATGAACTTTTTGATGACCATGCAGGCCACGATGGTCTTGCCCAACCCCACGACGTCAGCCAGGATGAAGCCGTTGTGCTTCATCATAATCGCGTAGCCCTGGTTAGCCGCGTCGGTCTGGTACTTGAGCTTATAGTACGTCGGCGGCAGGAGCATTTCGATATTATACGGGTCGTAGTCCACCCGCTTCCCGAAATATTCGATGAGCATTTTGATGTACAGCTCAAAGGGCGCGAAGTCGTCGCGCAGGTACGTTCGCCGGCGCAGGCTTTCGGCTTCCGCCTTTAAAATGGGCACCGACTCGTTCCAGAGTAGTTCAAACTCGTCGGTTGCCGCTTTCACCAAGCCATAATCACGGACGCTGATGTTGAACTCATAGTTTGCGTTCTCGTAAACGCCCAGTCCGGCAGCCGTCAGGTTCGATGAGCCAGTGATAAACTCGCAGGGCGCGTACTCGTTGAACGGTTCTCCCCGGAAGATATACACCTTAGCATGGATGGTCTTTTCGGGATGCGCCCGCAGTTCAATTTTGCCGTCGATAAGGTCATCAATGAATTGAATAATGCCTGCCTCGGTCTGCTTGTCGTAATCGGCGTCCTGAATGTTCTTTGTAATATCAGCGATGAACTCATCTTTGGTTAGGTTGCCGTCGCGCAGAAACTGCTGTCCTCTATCGTGGAAGTCCTTCGTCAGCCGGTCTACGTCAATACCAACCAGAATCCGCACTTTTGGTATTTTATCCAGCAACGGCCGCACCCGAAAGTAGCCCGACGCTCGGAAGTAGCCAACCAGTACATCGAAGCAGGCAATGCCAGGCACATAGGTGAATACGCCCTCAAACTTTTTGATGAGTGTATTGCCGTTTCGATTCGTAAACAGTTGGGTGGACATTCGTGCAGGTATATTCTGTTTTCAAAAAGGCGACAACTTACCCAATCTTACCTAAAAAGAAAAACCGGTCACGTGCAAGATGTGACCGGCTGAACTATGTTTGATGCTACCCAGCTTCACTTACACGTCGTGACGACCGTTAGGCTACCGGTGTTGAAGGTATTGGCCGTGATATGAGCCGATACTTCATCGTCTCCGCAGACGTTGTTAACGATTCGGTTGATCTGCCCTTGTCCGCCCGACGTTAGTGTCTCGCAGGACTTACAGTTCTTCTTTTTGAAACTACCTCCCTCACAAGCCATCAACCCGACTGCAAGAAGCGCTATTAATCGTACACTACCCATACTGTTCTTCGCGCCCGCGAAATTAAACCACCAAAATGTCCTTCTCCTTCGCTACGAACGTATCATCAATGCGGGCGATGAAGTTGTCGGTCAGCTTCTGAACGCGCTCTTCGCCCTGCTTGACGAGGTCTTCCGAAACGCCTTCTTTGGTTAGTTTGCGGATGCCGTCGTTGGTGTCTTTGCGGATGTTGCGGACGTTGACTTTCGCCGTTTCGACTTCCTGCTTTACTTTCTTAACTAAGTCGCGCCGGCGTTCTTCGGTCAGGGGCGGAATGCTGAGCCGAATCTGCTCACCGTCGTTGTTGGGCGACAACCCTAAGTTCGAGTTGCGAATGGCCTTTTCGACTTCGCTGATCAGTTTCTTTTCAAAAGGCTTAATCACGATAGTGCGGGCGTCGGGCGTGTTAACGGACGCCACCTGCACCAAGGGCGTTGTTGCCCCGTAGTACTCGACCTGAATGCCGTCGAGCATGCCGGCGTTGGCTTTGCCGGCGCGAATTTTAGTTAGTTCGATGGCCAAGTGCTTGAGGGCCTTTTCCATCGTGTCCTTTGCATCGTCGAGGTACAGCTCGATTTCTTCCATTTCTTCTATTGTCATGCTGACGAAGGAAGCATCCTCGGTAGCGGCTTTTAACGCGTACTGTAGAAACAGCATACAGACAAAGATGCTTCCTTCGTCAGCATGACAAAAACAGATACCTCTTATTTTATCAACGTTCCCGTGCCTTCGTCGCCCTGCACGACGCGGAGCAGACTGCCGGGCTGATTCATGTTGAACACGATGATGGGCAGGTTGTTTTCCTGGCAGAGCGTAAAGGCCGTCAGGTCCATCACGTTCAATTTCTTTTCGTAAACGTCCTGGAAGCTAATGGTCGTGTAGCGGGTGGCGGTTTTATCTTTCATCGGGTCGGCCGTGTAAACACCGTCTACTTTGGTACCCTTCAAGACCACGTCGGCTTCGGTTTCAATCGCGCGCAGGGCCGCCGTGGAGTCGGTGGTGAAGTACGGGTTGCCAGTGCCGGCCCCGAAAATAACGACGCGGCCTTTCTCGAGGTGGCGCACCGCCCGCCGGCGAACGTAGGGTTCACAAACCTGCTCCATGCGGATGGCCGACATGACGCGGGTGAACAGACCGTTGGCTTCGAGCGAACTCTGAATGGCCATCGCGTTGATGACCGTCGCCAGCATACCCATGTAATCGCCCTGGACGCGGTCGATGCCCGACCGCTCGCCCGACACGCCCCGGAAGATGTTGCCTCCGCCGACGACGATGGCCACCTCAACGCCCAGATCAACGACTTGTTTGATTTCTTGACTGTACTGCTCCAGTACGGCGGGGTCGATGTTGTAGCCCGACGGACCAGCCAAGGCCTCCCCGCTCAACTTGAGCAGAATTCGTTTGTACTTCGGTTCTGGTGTCATGAAGTAAATTTTGCGCGGGCAAAGATAGAAAAAAAGGAGTGCGGAGTGAGAACGCTCCGCATGGTTTGATAACGGCAGCAGTCTCACCGCACCGGCGGCCCGGTCCTCGCTTCTCACTCTTCAAAATTCAATCAGCACCTGCCCTTTCTCGACGCGGTCGCCTTGGGTCGTGCGGATGGCTCTGATTGTGGCGTCGGCAGGGGCTTTCAGGATGTTCTCCATTTTCATGGCCTCCAAGATCATCAGGCTATCGCCTTTCTTGACCGCGTCGCCGGGCTGTGCGTTAATACCAACGATCAGGCCGGGCATGGGCGCTTTCAGGTCGGCAGCCTTCGCGCTGACTGCGCTGCTCATGCCCATTTTTTCAAGCAGCAAATCGAAGCGGTCCTTGAGTTGTACCTCGTGCATACGCCCATTAATTTTCAGCCGAACGGTTTTTTCGGCCGCGTTCAGGTCCAGTACTTCGGCGGTGTACGACCGGTTTTGGTAGAGGATGTGAAAGGTTCGGTCCGTCAGTTTGACAAGGTCCCACGCAAACGGTTCGCCGTTGAGGACGGGGCCGTTGGGGCCAAAGTCGATGGTAGCGGGTTGGTCGTTGAGGGTTGTTTGGTACATGCTGTGCTTGTTTGTCTGTTACATACCCAACGCACAAACCCACAAACAACCGAACTATTTATTTATCAACCAAATGCCCAGCAAACAAACGCCCATGCCGAGAAACTGCACCGGGAAAATGGTTTCGCCGTCCAACACGCCCCAGCCCAGCGCCACAATCGGTATGAGGTACGTAACGGACGCGGCAAACAAGGGCGACGCCAGTTGCATGATGCGGTTAAAGACGATCGCCATTAGGCCCGACCCAAACACGCCGAGCACAATCAGCGCGCCCAGCGGCCAGGCGTTTTGGCCGTCAAACACCCGCGTGAAGAAGTCGGTCGGGATGAGCGTCAGCCCGGCAATGGGTCCGGCGAAGGCGAACAGCCAAGCCGTCGAGACCAGCGCGGGCAGGTGTTTCAGGTAGCGGCCGATGAGGTTGGTGTTCAGACCGTAGCAAACCGTCGCCAACACGACCAGCAGGGCGTAGCCGTTGATCTCAAACTGACCGGTTGCGCTGAAAAACACCAAGAGCAACGATCCCGCCAGCCCCAGCAGGATACCCGCCGTTTGCCGCCACTGGAGTTTTTGCCCGAAAAAAGCCGCACCAATAATCAGCGTAAACAAAGGACTTACCGAATTAAGCGCCCCGGCCAGCGAACTATTCAGGTGCGCGCCCGCTTCGGCGAACAGAAACGCCGGAATGACGAACCCAATCACACCCGACGCCAGTAGAGCCACCCACCGGTGCCGCACCGCCACCCGCACGTCGGCCTGCCGGCTTTGTCCAGCCAGGAACGGCGCGAAGAACAGCAGCGCAAACACCAACCGCCCGGCCGCCACCTGCTCCGGCGGAAACGCGACCAAACTGCGTTTGATGAGAATAAACGAACTGCCCCACGCGAAGGCGAGTGTACCAAGCAGCACCCACGCCAGCAGCGGACGTTTTTGAGAAAGGACAACGGTTTCTTGGGAAATCATAGAATTATAGAACCGCACCGCCGGCCCGGTTCTATTTACTTTATACAAGCTCTTCGGCATAGCGCTCCGCCACCTCGTCCAGCACGGCGCTGGTTTCGGCGTAGGAATCGAGCGTCACGAGCTTCATGCGGTACGGTTTAAAATCGGGTAGGCCGCGGAAATAGTTGGCGTAGTGACGGCGCATCTCGAACAGGCCGGTGATTTCGCCTTTCCAGCGAATGGAAAAGTCGAGGTGTTGCCGACAAACGGCCACGCGGTCGGCGATGGTCGGTGGCGGCAAGTGCCCTCCGGTTCGGACGAAATGCTTGATCTCGTTGAAAATCCAAGGGTAGCCAATGCTCGCCCGGCCAATCATTACGCCGTCGACGCCGTACCGGTTTTTGTATTCAAGCGCCTTTTCGGGACTGTCGATGTCGCCGTTGCCGAAGATGGGAATCGTGATGCGCGAATTTTCTTTGATGCGGCCGATCAGCGTCCAGTCGGCGTCGCCCTTGTACATTTGTACGCGCGTCCGGCCGTGGACGGTCAGCGCCTTGATGCCGATGTCCTGCAAGCGTTCGGCCACGTCGAGGATATTCTTGGTACTGTCGTCCCAGCCGAGCCGGGTTTTGACCGTCACGGGCAGGTGGGTGGCGTTGACAACGGCTTCGGTCATGCGCACCATCTTGGGAATGTCCTGCAACAGAGCGGCCCCCGCCCCCCGGCAGGCAAGGTTCTTGACCGGACAGCCGTAGTTAATGTCGATTAGGTCGGGCTTCGCGCCGGTAGCAATGCGGGCGCACTCACCCATCGTGTCTACGTCGGAGCCGAAGAGTTGAATGCCGATGGGCCGTTCGTACTCGAAGATGTCGAGCTTCTGCACGCTCTTGGCCGCGT
>CAXUEB010000142.1:0-3682 GCA_964249775.1 uncultured Spirosoma sp. | reverse complement strand
CGCCGTCCGACACCTTGCCGCCCGCGACCGGCCGGGCCGCGTCGCGGATCAGCCCTTCCGACGAGATAAACTCGGTGTACATCAAATCCACGCCGTTTGCTTTGCAAACCGCCCGAAACGGTGGATCGCTAACGTCCTCCATCGGAGCCAGCAGCAACGGGAAATCCGGTAATTGTATGTTGCCGATTGTTACCATCGTTGTGGTGCCGGATTTCGAAACCCGGCACATTTGCTGAAACTATGTTGGGTTTATGAACGGCCGCGACCGTCCGACACCACGCAATCCAAAATCTACCGTTTAGCACAATCCAAAGGCCGAAATGGTTCCGGTTGGCGGATTATGCAAACGAGTCTGTAAATTTACGGGAATTTATGCAATCCACTGATCTACCCAACCGCCTTCCTGCGCACCCCCCCACGCTCGGCGGGCTGATTATGCTTGTCGGTTTTGTCTTGCTCGGGGGCGTTCTGAGTACGCTGCTGCTGTTGGGCATTCTGATGCTGGTTAACGGGTATTCGTTCTTTGAAGCGCAGAGTTACCTGACAACGATGGCGGCCAATCCGGCTTCGTTAGCCAACGGCTGGTACGAGCTGATGACGCTTCAGGCCGTCAATCACGTAGGCACGTTTCTGGTGCCTTCCTTAGTGTACTGGTCGGTTATCGAGCGCCGGACTTGGGGGCAGTTCAGTCCCCGGCCGCTGTGGGCGGTGGGCGGTTTGTTGCTGGTCGCGCTGGTCGTGATCGCGTTCATGCCCTTCGATGGTCTGATCATCGAGTGGAACCGTAACCTTAGTCTGCCCCAAACGCTGGCCCCGCTGGAGCAGTGGATTCGCGATCAGGAAAAAGGGCTTGAAGGGCTTACCAAATACCTAACCACCTTTAGAACGCCCGGTCAGTTACTGGTTGCCTTGTTGGTTATTGCCGTTATTCCGGCCGTCGGCGAAGAAGTCTTATTCCGGGGCATTCTGCAACGGAACCTGATGTACTGGACGGGTAATGGGCACGTGGGCATCTGGCTGGCGGCTGCCCTGTTCAGCGCCATTCACGTGCAGTTTCTGGGTTTCGTGCCCCGAATGCTGCTTGGCGCGCTGTTCGGCTACCTTTACGTCTGGTCGCGCAACTTGTGGGTGCCGATTCTGGCGCACTTCGTCAACAACGGCTTCACGGTCTTGATGGTTTATTTGCACCAGCGCAAACTGGTTTCCGTCGACATCGAAAGCACCGAATCGGTTCCCGTAGCCGGGGCGTTGGCGTCGCTGGCCGTCACGGCGGGGTTGTTGTATTTTTTTAGAAAACGTAATCAGGAGCGAGGAGTTAGCCGTCACAATAGCTCACGCATCCGTTCGACAAGCGTCAGCTATTCTCACGGCTAACTCCTCACTCCCAACCCCTGAAACAATGTCCGAAACCTGGGAATCGATCTATACCACGCCCCTGCCCCACCGGGCCGAATTGGCGAAAGCGTTGTTGCTCGAACACGACATTCCGGCGGTCGTGGTGAATCGGCAAAGCAGCAGTTACCCCACCATCGGCTGGGGCAAAAGCGAAGTACACGTCCTGGTCAAAGACGCCGTCCTGGCCAAAGTAATCTTGGAGAATGAGGCAACGTTTAGCTAAGCTGTCGAACCTTCAGCAACGGGTCATTGCCGCTGTTGCCGGCGTGCCGTTCATTATCTTTATGATCTTGTACGCCGACTGGACGTTTGCCTTGCTGTTTACGCTCATCAGCGCCCTGACCCAGCGGGAATTTTATAAACTGTTGGGTCTCGACGGCTTTGAACCCCTCACTGCCTACGGTACGGTGGTCGGCTGTTTGGTCTGCGCCTTGGCGTACTTTATTGAAACCGAGCAATTCGACACAGACGGCTACTTTCTGATTTGCCCGGCGTCGTCGATGATTTTTCTGATCAAGCTCTACAAAAAGCGCGACATGAAGCCGTTTACCAACATCGGCTTTACGTTCCTCGGCATTATTTACGTGGCCATGCCCTTCGCCTTGCTCATTGTGCTGGCCTTGCGCGGGCGCGATTATCACCCGACCGTTATCCTGGGTTGTTTGCTTCTGCTGTGGGCCAGCGACGTCGGCGCGTACTTCGCCGGTACGTACTTCGGTCGGCGGAAGCTGTTCGAGCGGGTGTCGCCCAAAAAATCGTGGGAAGGCGCGGTGGGCGGGGCCATTGCCGCTGCGCTGATTGCCCTGGGGCTGGCCGTCTGGGACCACGAACTGCGGCCGTGGCAGTGGTACTGCGTCGGGGCCATCATCGTCGTAACGGGTACCTACGGCGACTTGGTCGAGTCGCTCTTCAAGCGCAGCATCGCCATCAAAGACTCGGGCAGCAGCATTCCGGGGCACGGTGGTTTCTTGGACCGCTTCGACGGGTTGTTGCTGGCCGCGCCGTTTATCATAACGTTTCTTAAATTATTCACGTAGATACGAGTAAGCACCAAATCATTCGTTATTTTGTATGGTTATAAACCATGAGGACCGGTTTCGGGTCCCAAGCGCATGAAGCAATCGCTTACTCCTATACTCCTGATACTGGGGCTGTTTCTGCTGTCGGGCGCATCAGCGACGACGTTCGCGCAGGGGCAGGACCGGCAAATCACGTTCACGGGTTTCATCACGGGCGGCAAAACCAACGAGCCGCTGCCGGGGGCCTACATCTACATTCCCAAAGCCGGCAAAGGCGTTCTGTCGGCTCCCAATGGTTATTTCGCCTTGCCCGTCTTGCCCGGCGACAGCATCATTTTCAGCTACGTCGGCTTTAAAACGCAGTATCACATCATCCCGCGCCGGCTCTCCGACGTGACGTACTCGGCCGTCGTGGCGCTCCAGGAAGACGTAAAAACGCTCGCCGAGGTAAAGGTGTATCCCTACGCGACGGAAGAACTGTTTAAAAACGCCTTCGTCAATCTTAAACTACCCGACGAGAAAGAGCGCGAGAACTTAGCGCGCAACACCGACCCGGAGTCGATTCTGCGGTTGGCGGCCACGATGCCGATGGGAGCCGTGGCTAATCACCAGAATTTTGTGAATCAGCAGTTTTTCGGGCGCGAATCCATTATCGGGCGCAGCCAGACGCCGACGTTTGCGTTTACCAACCCCTTTGCCTGGGCCAATTTCATCCGGTCGGTCAAGCGGGGTGATTTGAAGGGTAAAGAGTGGCGCAGCGAACTCAACAAAGCCCCCCGCGAAAACGTATCACGCAAAGACATCTTGCAAAATAATTAGTCTTTTGTACCAAGCTACCACAAGCCGCGCCAGCCCAAACTGAGCGCGGCTTTTTTATTGCCAAAAGCTTGCCGCGGGTCATGTGTGCTTACGTAATGCATCTGACGGGCGGGAGTTGGGCGTCACTCAACCCCAAAAACGGGTCATTCGTCCGGCTACTTTCGGCATTCCGTCCGAACGATTTTCGGGGGCGCAGCGGGCGGTGCAACTTTGTCTCACCAAACAATAAAAAACAACACAGATCATGAAAAAAGTAATCGCCTTACTGTTCGGACTGGTAGCCAGTACCGCATCGTTCGCCCAGTCAACCGCCGACCAGAACCCGGACGTTCTCGTTACCTCGGCCAATCAAAAGCTTCAAGTGTACGTAGCGCCCCAACGCACGACGGCTTCCATCAAACTCACCGACGAGCAGGGCCACGTTCTGTACACCCGCACGACCAACCTAA
>CAXUEB010000141.1:0-13668 GCA_964249775.1 uncultured Spirosoma sp. | reverse complement strand
CCGGAAAAGCCATGCAAGTTCTGCTGGAAGGACCTCGGATGATGGGTTGCGCCACGGTGCTACGTCGACGCTTGTTGGCCCAGCTGCTACCGATTCCGCTCACCCTGCCAAGATACAACTATGATGGCTGGATTTCGCTGGTCGGAGCGGCTCTGGGCGTGATCCAGTTTGTCGACCAACCTTTGCAACTCTACCGTACTCACGAACAGCAGCAGATTGGCATACGTGAGAGCCCCCCGCCCCCCCGCACTCGCCTACGTGATCGCTTCACACGGGATCGAGCAACCAAACTGGAACCGCTATATGCTAAGAAAGCAGAGTTGGAAATGATTCAGCGCATGTTAGCCCAAAGAGTACCGATTCAGGCGATGGGTATGGCGCAAGTAAGCCAAAAACTTGCCCATTACACAATGCGCTCAGGACTACCCATCAATCGGCTGTGGCGCATTAAGCCGATATGGCAAGCATTGCAAAACGGTTGCTATCATCGTTACGCCGACGATTCAAGTGACTGGTACAGCCCTTACTTGGCCGTCTTAGGCGATCTGCTTGAGTAAAAAGCGTACGTATGAGTTATGCTAAAAGACCAAGCACGTTACATTAGTCCTAAACACAATCGTAAAGGTCGCTCACACTTACAAATTGTGTTCTATAATCAGCATTATGGTAGGCTAATGGCAGTGTGAGACAAATCAGCCCGGTTGTAAGACACTACCTTTTGGACGTAGGACAAACTAGTCTTTTTGTCTTACAAGGCTGTAATGTACTGCTTTTTCGCTATTTATGCGTCTTACGGAGTGTAAGACGTCTCGATGGAGCCACAACAATCGATTCCTGACCATAATACGAAGAACGATTCAGCCACCGAAGGTACTCAACCCGTCACCTGGTCGATTCGAGGAGTCGAACGAGATACTCGGCTTGTGATCGAGAAGGCAGCCGAACGTGCTGGTAAGACCATCGGCCAGTACGTCAATGAAGATAGCCGCAGCTTCGCTCAAGGCCAGCTTACCCAAACCCAACTGCCGGCGGCTCCCATAGACATTCAAGATCAGATTGACCAGTTGACTAAGATGGTCGAGGCCTTAACCAATCGAATGCCCGAACCGGGTAAGAAGTCGTTTTGGCAACGGTTGTTTGGTTGAGGCACGACTTAGACAATGGCGTTGATCTTAGCCGTCAAGTCTACTGCCACCTGACGGTAAGACTGCTCAATATAAACCGTATCTGTAAAGCGCTTGCTGGCCAGCACGGTTAGTAGGGCATCTGGACTGAAGTGGTACATCAAGCGCCAGTCGTCGGGCTTGACCCACAAGTACTGGTCAGTTGAGTCTAAGGTGAACCACTGATCCCGTTCGGGCGTCTGAATATAAACCCGCAAGGAACCGACCGGGCAGTGCAAGACCATCTGGCAAGACTGGTGTCGGTGTCCTCCCCGCCAGTCGGTTAGCGGAACTCCGTACACCCAGAACAGGCGCTCAATAGGTTGGTGCCATAGAGCCTGGACCCAGTTCGGATGGATCGTTGTTGAGTTAGAGTGGGTAAAGAGTTGAGCCATTGGCTACGATGGCTGGTCAAACAACAAAGGTAGTTTGTTAGTAAGAAAAACCCGTTCTGTCCTTGCGCAAGGTGTCGGGAATGTCTACGTTTGCTGTCGCGCGCCGGTCCTTGTGCTTGTGGGGAGCGAGTTTATGCACACTCAAGTAGACGAAATTCACGCCCATTACAGCTATACCATTGACGGCATTGTGATTGCCACCACCGAGTTGAACGACTGGGGTAAGAGTGTGGCCAATGACCTGGATACGGTCTTGAACGAGATCCGAGTTCAGATGGGGGGCTTGACGGGTTACGCCGTGTTGCATTGTGATCGGATGGGTATCTGGGATGGGGTGCGCCTGGAGCGAGGCCTGGCCCGGTTCTACGAGTTAGGCGAGACGGCTTTAGAAGGGGCAACCGCCCGGTTGCTACACCTGCTGGAGTAGGTCAACAGGGCTGTTTTTAATATCGATGTAACTCCCTGTCTTATAGTACTATCCCGAGGGTGATTTTATAAACTAATTTATGTTAAGGGAGTATTCTTCAAATCTTCAACAACTACGGCCGACGCTTAACCGTTGAAAAATGCAAGGCTAGGTCGTTCTATCAACTCTGGTACAGGAGGGCGTTTCTTGATTACCTACCTTTTAAATAGCTAATTATAAATCAGTAAGTTAGCTACTTAGTAGTAAGTACACGATACGGAGTCACGAGCATCTGATCTGTTCTTGGATAACATGTTCTTCCAACTCTTTACTTTCTTATTCTTGTCGGGCTTTGATAGCCTCTCGTTTGAGCCTGTCTTGGGAGGCTAGTTAAAGCAGGCTCTCGCTTAACGGGTTAGAATCGCAGCCCATTCGAGGGCGTCCCTTCCCCTACGTAAACGGACTTTCTCGTCTTGGTGCTGATTGACAAACAGCTTTCGAGCCTGTGCTTCGTGAGTGGCGTTGTCTTTTTATTCTTGCAGATGAGTACGGGGTAAGGCCAGTCGTTGCTTTAGCCATCTTCCTTGTTGGGTCGTAGTTATATTATAGCAGGGTTTAATTTAACCATACTCACAAGACGTCTGACCATTGGAGCGACGCCAAAAATAACGTTATTAGCCCTTCGACAAGACGTTTAACTCGCTTAATGATAGCTCCGCCTATTAGTAGCGCCTATCCCCCTACTGCTTTTTAGACAAAGTATTTGCTTATCGATCAGCACATCGCCTCTTTGAGTAACAACGATGCCTACTAAAGTTACTGCCAATCAGCAAGCCAGCCCAACTTAATCAACTCGTTGACCATCTACGCACCCGGCGCGAAACCATGCTCAACCAGTGGCGTACTGTCTGTGGCCAAGACCAAAGCCTCAACAGCAAGAGCAGCTTTTCCCGCGAGGAGTTTAACGACCAGGTTCCCGTCCTGCTCAACATCCTGGCTCAGCGCCTGCGCGCTGAGCCACAAGAATCCAGCCCCGGCGAGCGCGCCGGTGAACATGGGCTGCACCGCTGGCAGTGAGGCTAATCCTTGCCGAACTCCTTACCGAACTTGAACACCTCAACTGGGTGGTCCTAGATGAGCTGCAAACCTATGAACAGGCTCGCCCTAACCTGGGAGTGAACGTGGTTGCCCAGGTGCACCGGCAGGTGGCTAAACTGTTTGGGGAAGTCAACCAAGGCAGTGTACTCTACTACGATCAACTTCGGCAGACCAATGCGGCCGAACAAACTGGTAGTTTGCAAGAGGCTCTGGACAAGCTTGGACAACTGGGCAAACAGCGGGGAGAACACCTACGCCACAGCACCCACGACCTGCGTTCTTACTTTGGTTGCAACTACCAAAGCGGGCCAGATTTCAAATAAAATCATGGCTCCCAGTCCTTCTCTACTTGCAGGGCGGCTTCGAACGGGCCGCCATAGCGGTCCCTTGATGCATTGCTCGGGCGTGGGTGGTTTATCAGCAGAGCGCCTAGGCTTCATAGCAGGTCGGGTAGGCAATTGCCAGTTTAGAGGGGGTAGCCAACATTCGTACGTAATGTTCCAGACTACTGGATTTCTATGGTTTATGCAAGTGGTGACACATAGTTTTTGTCATATTTTTCACCCCGTGCTACTACCGCATAGATACGATGGATGACCGGGCCGCCGGTGCGGTTTGTTGTGAACGGCATTGAGAACCAGCATTTTGTTTTTGCCTTCAACCACTTTGCGTCGATAGTAATCCTGCAACTCGCCTTTCACCCGGATAGCGGACATAGCCGCTAAGTGGAAAAGAGATTTCAGGCGTTTACGAGCATGTTGGCTCACGCGGGTTTTGCCCCGGACACTGGTGCCAGAACGGTACCGCACAGGCGGCCCTGTCGAAGGGAGCAACGCCCGCGTGACAGGCCAATTTTTTGGGCTCAGTAATGGCTTTGAATTCGTCAGTGGCCAGAATTACCTCCGTCGCAGTCGCCATGCCCACGCCTGGTATTGAAGTCATCAAGGCGAAGAGTTCTTTAAGTTGATCGTCGGCCTTAACAAGTTGGCTGATCTGGTAGTCAACATTGTCTAAGTCGGCGTTGATGGCTTTGAGCGACGCTTGGCAGTTCTTTACTAACTGCTTTTGGCATCTGGGATCACTGAAACCGGCTTGTTCATCAATGGGCTGTTGGAGTTGCGAACGGACCAGTAGTAGTCGCTGCCGCAGGGCGCTTAAGTTAGTCAGATCTTGCAAGAGTTGACGGGGTGGTTGCCACAGGCGCAGTCGATCTCGGAAGCGAAAGGCGTACTCAGCAATGCGCTGGGCATTGATCTGGTCGGATTTGCCTCGTTGCAAACCGCCTGCCTGTTTAATTTGCAGACTGCTTTCTAACCGCCCGGCGGCCCGGCAAATAGGAAAACAAGCAGCCGTCAAGTGGGACAGAATCAAGGCGTTGTAGATGCCGGTGTGTTCGCAGCAACTCACGCTGGTCTGTGGGGTGAATGCGGGTAGGGCCTTGAGCAGTTTGAGAGCCGCTTTGATGCCCGTCTCGGAGTTGGGTAACTGGGTTTGCAAGACGATGGCTTGTCCATCAAAAACAGCCCAGTCCAAAGTGGCTTTGGAAACGTCAATACCGATGAAATAGCGAATGTCCATGATCCACATCAATTTGGGGCCGGGCCGCCGGTGCGGTGAATAAACAAGCTTGCCCGGCTACTCGATACCTTGCTAACGGGCCTGGTGTCCCACATTTCTATCCGAGTCTTGGCAAGCGGCACGGACCGGCCTCTGAATCGGCCCATGGGTCTCCAGCCCAGCCGAGCGATAGGATGTGCCGGTCCGTTTTGCTGACCAGCAAGCTACTCCAATCCTGGAATAATCTCACCTCACAAACCTAAAGGCCGACGCGGTCCACCTTCAGGTGCTTTGCGTCGTTTATCATGATGTTGCCGTTCCGATTTTTTGGCGTGATTTAGACTGGGATGGCCATAGTAACGGCTTAGACCGGCAGGAACTGATCCGGGATGCGACCAAGCTCTTCAATCTGAAAGGCATGATCTTACTGGCTGACCGGGAGTATATAGGTGATGAGTGGTTACGTTCTCTAAGTGATATGGGTCTTGACCGCACCGGCGGCCCGGTTTGTGGTACGATTGCCCACTCGTTGTAATAAGAAACATCCGGGCCGCCGGTGCGGTCAAGAACTACCCCAGATTGGAGCGAAAAGCGCTTCGGCGTAAACGAGCGGTAGCGACGCCCGTTCTATGGGACGGCTACCACTTTCAGTTGGTGATGAAGAAGAATCCTCAAGACTGTAAGGACGAGCCAATCCTGTACTGGATGACCAGTTTGCCTAACCCCGTTACTGCTGGTGAGGTTTATCGAAAGCGCTGGAAAATCGAGTTCTGCTTCAAATGCTTGAAGAGTAACGGCTTTAATCTTCAGCGGGTTAACTTCAAGAACCCGGTCAAGATCGGACTACTCATTGCAGTCATTGTTTTTGCTTATGTGTTGTACCTGTTAGAAGGTATCCAACAACGTAAGCAAATCAAAACCAAACGCTATCGTTCTGGTCAAAGTGGTCCAGCCCAGTCTTTTTTCAAGCGGGGCATTCAGGCGTTAAGCATGGGGCTACTTGATTTCAAGCAGTTTCTAAGACGAGTGAGGGTATGGTTTGAAGCCCGTTCGAGGGTCAGATGGCATTTTGTCCAGTAGTCTGACGGATTTACCCGAATTGTGTCGCTAAGCCCTACGTAACATTCATTGCCTTCGCCCAGCAGCAATCGGGTATACTCCTCCAGCAACCGCCATGCTTGTCGATTATGGTTTGGAGCCTGGGGCACGATGTTGGTCAGCAGGAAGGTGGTCCGGTTCTCGTCGGCCGTCGAGTCGCGATCGTCAGAAGGGCACAGGTGGCCACGGTCAAAACCCGTATTCGTATAACCTCATGCGGTCGACTGCTTATCAGAGGCACGATTGCGACGGGTAGAGTGGTTCCTATCCTCGGCCGTGACATCCGTCGCCTTTTTGTTCTTAGGCACCGTAGCGGCCAGTACTTCGCTTTTGAGGTAGCGCACCTGATTGCCGATACGCCGAGGATTGAGAATGCCAGGGATAGGTTTACTCCACTGCCATACGGTTACCTTAGAGACTTTTAGTAGTCGCGCCGTCTCTTCGGGTGTTAGCAGTTCGTCGGCTTCAGGCTGCGGGGTGGGGGCGTTCGGCTGACTACTTGCGGCTCTGACAGCATCATAAATTATGGGTTGTAAGAGCGAAGCGAGAAAAATTTTGATATCGGTCAAATCTTGCATACCTGCTTTTGATTAAGATTTGACACAAAATAATATAAAGAAAACCGGCTCGAAATCAATGCTGTACACTGATTTAATCCGGTTTAAATGGTATCTTTTAGAAATACCAGAATATTATTTTAACTTATTGATATACTGCTCTTTAACGGCTAATTCTTCTCGGTAAATTTTACCAAATAATTCCACCTGTGTCGGCGGAGTAATGTCCTTCCGTAGTTTTTCGATACTAATTTTTTTTCGCTCAATAGTTTTATTTTTTGCTAATTTCAAAATCAATTTTTGATTTGGTACTTCATTTTTCTTTAAAGCCTTATTAATTCCGTCGCGCACCTCTTGCCTAAAGTATGTAAGTGTTTCTTCGTCTTTTTCGCAAGTGGTTGTGCGTTTCCCTTTTGGCGGCTCAACCTGTTTGTGCTTTAGCTTTGTGGGTTCTTCAATGGATTGCTGACGGGTCTTTATTTCAGACTGTATAATCAACTGTTCATAAAAGCCAGTGTTTAACAGGAAACTATCAATTACCTTATCGACTAAAATGTACCTCATGTTGTCAAAATGTTGCGTTCTTTCCTGTATGTCTCGCTTGATTTGTTTCGGATTCATGTCAGTAGGCAGATCGCGCAAGTAATCTGATAGCCCTTGTTGCATCTCCACCTCACTTGTTTCTACCCTTCGTAACGGTTGATACCACGCTTTGCGAATCCCTCGAAGAATTAATCGAAAGGCGCGTTTAAACGCTGAATACTGAACTGGATCGGGGTAAACAAAGGTTGCTAACCCCATGATGAAGCGTAGCGTTTCAAATGAGTAAGGAGGGCGTTCCATTTCAAAGAGTGCCGTATTAAAGAGAAAAATTAACTGGCAATGCTTAAGGGTGTTGACTTCTGACCAAGATACTGACGCATCAATGTTAGCGTCTCCTCCGCATCAATTTTGATGTATTTTAGAAATTCGCTTTCCTTTTTATGGCCAGTCAACTTCATGATCAGTACAGTCGGCATACCGCGTTTGAACATATTGGTCGCGAATGACCGGCGGGCCGTATGCGTCGTTACCAGCGTCCACTTCTCAACGCCGGTTGACATCTTCTCCCAACCGTTAGAGACCTTCACCCGTTCTTTACCATCTTTGCCAACCTGCTTTGATAGTTGAGTCGTCTTTACAACCGCCTGCCCGCCCTTGGTGACGTGCTTTAGAATGCGCTCGTTTAATTCGGCTGACTGGCAAATCTCCTTTATGTAATCATTAGTCTTCTGGTTTGATATACCAGCCGGCAGGCATCCTTTGTACTTGGTCAACAGTTGCGTAATTGCCTCGTGAACAATAGGAATCTGCACTCGTCCCCCCGTCTTGCGCTGGCGCAGGTCGAGGTATTGGTTCCCGCTCTCATCGGTTTTGATGTGTTCGGGTTGTAAGGTTGAAAAGTCGGAGAACCTAAGACCTGTCCAAGCGGCAAAGATGAACAGGTCACGCACCCGATCTAATCGAACGTTATTACCCAAGTCAAGTTCGTAAATGCGCCCAAGTTCTGATTCGGTCAGATAGATATTTTCGGCGTCTTCCCGCAGATTAGAAAATTTACGGTAGGCCATGTTTGCCGTAAAGCCCTCATCCACGGCGGCACTCATAAAGCCTTTTACGTTCTCAACGTACTTACTAACGTTGTTGGTCGCGTAGTTCTTCGCCGTCAGCCAGGCTGTGAACGCTTTATAGAAACCAGCGTCGATGTTTTCAAATTCGAGACTGCGCGGGTAGGTCAGGGCGAAGGCTTCCAGGCCGTTAAGAGTGGTTTGGTACCGCCTAATCGTGTCAGGTGAAATGAACCGCCCCGCTCGGGCTTTCGAGCCGCGAACCAGCCGGGTCGGGCAAGTCTCGATGTACCAGCGAACGAAGTTCAACAGCGTTTTCGGCTTTTCGACTTCAACCACTGGGTTCAAATAAGCGTCGATACGCTGTTTAACCGTTTCTTTGGTCAGCGCGACGCGGTTCGCTTTCAGATCGGATATAATATCCCTGATAGCCTCCTCCGTATCGTTCAGATACTTGTTTATTCTATCTTTGTCCGTCGCATCCACGACGTTTTTAACCCGTCCTTTCGTATCGTTCCAGTGAGCAGGTAAAACTTTGAAGCCAGTACCTAAATTGATGCGCTGATTCTCGAACCGAACGGCGCGAATGATTGAAGTAGGTACTTTGGCTTTGGGGTCACGCAGTAGGTAGGTAACGGGGGAATCAGTCGTGCGGGCCATACACAAAGAAGTTTATTCCGTACACCAAAGATAAAACAGTGTACGGATATGTGTACGGAATTGCTTAATTTATTTGAATTAAGGTTAATTTAATATAGTTGACCTATTCTCGAGTAAATGCGTTTCTGATAAAGTTAGCGCGGTTTTTGTGTATTTAGACGGCAAGATAGAAAGACGGGAATTAATCTTGTTCGAGTCTCGCCTTCGGCACAAATTTAAGGCCGTAGTTAACTGATTTACAGTTGGCTACGGCCTTATGTGTTTGATCTGCACACGACTGGACACTGAGCCATTTGGTGTCAAAAAGTACCCGATCTACGTTTATACCTAATTTGGCTCTTAAACAACCAGATCACTCTGCCCTTTTTACGATGCGTTTCGTTTCCCTATTGATGACGGGCTGCTTAAGCTTGTTAACCCTGACGAGTCAAGTCTCGCCCCCTGCCTCAAAACCCCGCGTTTGCCTATCGTTCGACGACGGCAGTATCAACGATATGCCCGGCTACTCGCAGGCGGAGTGGAATCAGTTGCTGCTGGACAACCTCCAACGGGCCGGCAAGCAGGCCATCTTCTTTGTGGCGGGCAAACGCGTCGACAACCCGGCGGGCCGACAGGTGTTGAGAGCCTGGGATCAGGCGGGTCACCTGCTGGCCAACCATACTTACTCGCACCTCTACTACCACAGCGATGCCGTTAGCTATGAGCAGTTTGCGACTGATTTTCTGCGTAATCATGCCATGCTGCGTGGCTACGCCCACTTTACACCCCTGTTTCGCTTTCCCTACCTCAAGGAAGGCAATACGCTCGCCAAGCGAGATCGCTTCCGGGCGCTGCTGACCAGCCGCGGCTACAGCAACGGGCACGTGACCATCGATGCGTCGGACTGGTACGTCAATGACCGGCTGGTCAAGCGACTGACGGAGAACCCTAAAGCCGATGTAGCGGCCTATCAGGCGTTTTACCTCCAACACATTCTCGACCGGGCTACGTATTATAACCGCCTGGGCCAGGAACTGACCGGTCGGCCGATTGCCCACACGCTACTGTTGCACCATAATCTGACCTCGGCCTTGTTCGTCGATGATCTGATCCGCCATTTTGAGGCCAACGGTTGGGAGGTCATCAACGCGTCGACGGCTTACAAGGATTCCATCTACCAACGTGTCCCTAAGACCTTACCCGCCGGCGAAAGTCTGATCTGGGCCTTGACCAAGGAGAGCGGCCGCTACGCCGACCAGCTTCGCTATCCCGCCGAGGATAGTGGCTACGAAGAGGCTGAGATGAACCGGTTGGGCCTTTAGCCTTCGCCCGACACATCGATTAATAACCTTGACCGATTCTTTCTTTACGTCCCGGTTTAGAAAGCCATGTTCAGTAATGGGTTGATTTGTATCAAGTGTTAATTGCTATTTTGCAAGGCATGAAAAACGTCTTCTTACCTGTACTCATCGCTGGGTTGCTTTTTGCCTGTGGCGGTTCCGAAACAAAGCAGGACAACGCGACAGGCCAATCAACCGCTGATTCGATGACCGTAGCTACGCCCAAGGCTCGCGATTGTCAGTCGGTGGGCGGAACGGGTAAATTAGGCAAGTCTGATGTGTATCAAGAGTCGGATAAAGCCATCAACGTGACGCTGACGGTTAACCAAGACACCAGCACGACGCAAACAACGACGGACTGTTTCTTTAATAACGTGGTGACTGTACTGGCCGCTAAAAAGTCGGGTGAGCGGGTGTTCCGGCGCGTGCTGGCTAAGGACGATTTGTTGTACTTCATTAAGAACGATGAAGCCGTTCAACGGGCCGTTCTGCAACGGGCGACGTATAAGCCGACCTTCAATCGTCAGAAATACGTCACGTTAACCATGCACTTCATGGAACCAGACACCCGAAAAACAACGGATTACATGGTCTTCATGAACTACTTTGGTGAAATCATTCGGGTGAAGTAGATAAGACCAACGTCATGTCGTCGGTCCTACTTGCGGAAGGTCGTAACGGCTTCTTCGTAGATGCGGACGCCCGGTATCGCGCGAACGCCGTTGGCGATGTCGGCTTTGATGGCGGCTTCGTCAACAATCCAGTAGCCGTTTGGTACCTGATTGCGGTCTACAATCTCAAATGTCCACTTCATCTGTACGCCTTTGGGCAGCGCAATAACGGCTACTTCAGGCGTGAGCCAGGTGGTCTCGTCAGACGGCGCGTCGGTGACTTGCTGGGTGGCTTCGGTCAGTTGGTGCTCCCGGATGCGCAGCAATTCTCGATTGTAGTGCTCAACGGCGTCTTTGAAGGGCTGCATGGCGGCAATGAGCGGAGCCGTCATCTGCTTTTCCAATTCCATCCAATCGTGCTTCTGATGGTCTAACTCGCGGGTAATTTTGAGCCGCTCGGTCGCCACCAGCTTAATCAAATCGTGACCCTGAGCGACGTGTTTTATCAAGGCTTCTTGCTGTTCGGGTGTGCCGCAGACGGCGGGTTGCCGGCGCAGAAAGTTAATGTAATCGCTTAGGGAGGCCTGGAGGAGTTCGCGCCCATCCGAATCAATCAGCGATAGGCCGGTATTTGGTGTAGTGGGAGTCGCCATGCTCAAAACGCATTCATCAGCCCAATTGTCGGCTAAGTTTTGTTAGTTTATTACCGCAAACATACGGGTTCTATCATCAAATAAGCGCAAATTTTACCCCATCTCAATCTTGCCCCATCCCGTCCGCCGGTACTGCGCGAGCAAAAACCAGAACAGCCCCGCCGAGATAGGAATGGCCACCCAAACGCCGTAAGGCACGTAGGTCAGACCGTAGTGCGAAAACCCGACAAGCCCCAGTACCAAACTGACCAGCAGGCCACGAGTGGTGTTATTTTGTTTAAGGGCGTCCTGCGCGACGGAAAACGGCATGTAGCGCGTTGACAACAAAGCCGCGCTAATCAGTATCACCAACGAGTTCATGTAACCCAGCAGGACATCGGCGATTTTGTCGATGCCGTAGCGGAATAGAATATAGGCCGCCAGCAGCACGTAGAACGGAGTCAGCAATTTGATGATAAGCGCTTTCAACGCGCCGGACAGTACATCGCCGGGTTCCTGAATTGGGGCGCTGCCGTAGACCCAGGCGGCCCGGTAGCTGTCCGAAACGCTCAACTGGTACTGGGCCACCATGACGTAGAGACTCGCAAAGTAAAGCGCGAACAGATAAAAGAAGCCGCTTGACCCCAAGCTCCGGCTTTGGAACGACATAACGGCGACGTAGGCGAAGCCGAATCCCAACTGCGGATACGTTTTGAGCTTGAACTTACGGTCGCGGTTCGTGACGCGCCACGTGAACGCAAACGCGGCCCGTTCGAGCGGGTTCGTCGTGAACCAGTCGGACAGCCGTTCGATTAAACCGGTCCGGTCTGATTGTAGTAGTTGCCCTTGACCGGGTGCCGGTATGGGGCGGCTTTCCTGGTCAATGCCGCTTAGCTTTTGGGCAAAATCGGTTGTCAGGAACTGGTTCATGAACCACAAACCGGCAAAAGGCATCGACAGAGCCAGCGCGAAAAAGACAATGTGCGTTCCATCCAGCACCGGCCGGACAACGGTTTCGACGGCCCCGGCCATCCACATAGGCGGCACGAGGTAATGCCACGGCTGATGGGTAACGGGCTGGTTAGCCGCGCTGCCCGAATCGACCAAACGGGGTAAGAACTGATAGCCGCCGTAAAACAGAATGGCCATCACAATCTGAAAATAGTTGATCACTTCCCGCAGCTTTTCTTCGCTGATGAAGCGCATAAGCACGAGGTAAAACAGATTGGTCAGAAAAACCATTAACACCGCCGACAGCAAGCTCAACATCAGAAACAGCAACCCGGCCAATGCGCCAAACCGGGACGCCAGAATCAACACTGCCACCACAGACAGCGATAAGGCAATGGCAAACAAATAACTGGTGATGTGCACCACGCGGGCCAGCCACAATGTGCGGCTGCCCACCGGCCGCGGCAGAATAATCTGGTTGTCAGACGAGTCGAGAATGACCGACGAGAAGTCGGAAATTAGCGTCATGGCGCACAGGGCCATGATGTAAGCAAACTGCAACGTCAGCGGAAAAAACAGCGTGTCTTTATCGGGCGTAATCAACATACTCGCGCTAATCAGCCCACCGACGAGAATGTAGATGCCCAAGATGCGCGTGAAATTGTTGTTGGTTTCGGCCGATTGTTTGCCGTATCGCCCCAAGCTGACTGTACTTCGGCGGTTGTCCATCGTGAGCTTGATCTGCACGATGGCCCGCAGTTGGCCGTAGTCGGCTTCCATCGCCCGAAACAAGGGTTGTAGCCGGTCGAGCAGCCAAAGAATAAGTTTGGTCATTGCTTAATGGCCTGGATAAACTCTTCGGCAATGCCGGTTTGGCCTTCGGAGCCGGTTAGCTCAGCAAAGAGTTGTTCGAGCGATTCGGGGCGTTGGTGCTGCAATTCGGCAAACGTGCCGTCGGCAATAATCCGCCCTTGGTTGATAATGATAATGCGGTCCGATATTTTTTCCACTACGTCCATGATGTGTGAACTGTAGAAAATCGTTTTGCCGCTGTTGGCCAACTGCCGGATAATCTCTTTAACCAAGACCACAGCGTTGGCGTCTAAGCCTGACAGCGGCTCGTCGAGGAAAATAACGTCGGGATTGTGGAGCAGAACAGAAATAAGCAGCACCTTCTGGCGCATCCCTTTCGAGAAGGTTGTCATGCGGGCGTGGGCGTAGTCGGCGAGTTGGAACAACCGGAGTAATTCACGGGCTTTGCGTTCGATGTGGTCGGCGTCCAATTGATACAATTGCCCAATAAATTCCAAGTACTCCACCGGCGTCAGTGTATCATACAGAGCCGCGTTTTCGGGTACATAACCAATTCGGCGTTTGATGGCGAGGGCATTAGTTTTTACGTTCATCCCCAACACGTGTGCCTCGCCCGCAAAGTCGGGCAGCATCCCAATCAGAATTTTAAGCGTGGTCGATTTACCCGCGCCGTTGGGGCCGATGTAGCCAACAATTTGCCCCGCCGAAACGCTCAGGTCGATACCTTTCAGAACGGGCGTATCGCCGTAGGATTTATGTATATTTTGCAGTTGGATGACCGGATCTGTATTCACGCAATTG
>CAXUEB010000140.1:12570-13714 GCA_964249775.1 uncultured Spirosoma sp. | reverse complement strand
CTCATAAAGGGGTCCGTTATTCAAGGCTACCGGTCGCTCAACATTCGGTCGGGCGGAAAAACGATAAACCGCTACGTTCATAAGTTAGTGGCCGAGTACTTCGTATCCCGCAGCAGACCCGAGCAAACGTTTGTCATCCACGTGGACCACGACAAGCAAAACAACGTGTCGGCCAATTTGCAGTGGGCTACCAAAGAAGAGATGATTCAGCATAACCGCGAAAACCCGAATCTAAAAAACCGGCCGACCAACCAGCGCACCCGCAATTATAAGTTAACGGAGAGTAAGGTTCTGATCATCAAAAAGCTGCTTCGCAACGAAAAGAACCGCCTGAAAATGATTGCCAAACAATTCGGCATCACGCACACGCAGTTGAATCGCATCCGGTCGGGTGAGAACTGGAAACACGTGACGCTTGATGATGAGGCCTACCGCACTGCGCCGAACGGATACGCCGGTGCCACCTTTGAGTGATGTTTGAGTTTTGTCCGATGTGGCCGGTTGGGTATCCCGACCGGCTACTCCGTCTCCGGGCATCTTTGCAGCGGTACGCCGTTTAACTCTACTGCATGACCGGTGATTCGGCCAATGGCACGGGTACACTCGACAAGGGGAGTGACAGGAAAAACGAGGTGCCTACCCCTTCGGTGGTTTCAAACCAGATGTTGCCCCCGGCGTGTTCGACGCCCCGCTTGGCAATGGCCAGCCCCAAGCCCGACCCGCCCCGCTTGGTGCTGAAGTTTGGCAAAAACACCTTGGTTCGGATGGCTTCGGGAATGCCCGCGCCGTTGTCGCGCACTTCAATCTGCATCGTGTCTTCGCTGGTGTAGAGCCGCAGGTCAAGCGTGGGTTTACGCTCGGGCGGCACGGACTGAATGCCGTTGATGATTAGGTTCGTCAGAATCCGCCCAATCAGTTGCCGGTCGCCAACCACCATCACCGGACCGGGTGCAATCTGCCGGCGCACCGCAATGCGGTCGTCGTCGGCGTACAGATCGGCGGCTTTGTTGAGCACGTTCGTCACTTCAAACGTTTCGTTGCGGGGCAAAGGCATTTTGGCAAAATCCGAGAACGAGGTGGCAATATCGCTCAGGTTGTCAATTTGATCGAGCAGCGAGTCAAACGTCCGCGCAATGACCCGGCC
>CAXUEB010000140.1:6788-12560 GCA_964249775.1 uncultured Spirosoma sp. | reverse complement strand
AGTGTTGCAGCGTTAACTTCATCGGCGTCAACGGATTTTTAATTTCGTGAGCCACTTGCTTGGCCATCTCGCGCCAGGCCGATTGCTTTTCGGTCTGGGCCAGGGCCTGCTTGCTTTCTTCGAGCTTGACCAGCATCCGGTTGTATTCGTGAATCAGCATCCCAATCTCATCGTCGGAGCGCCAGGGCAAGGGATCATTGGGCTTGTCGAGGTTCGTTTTACGAATCTTCTGGGTTAGCAGTTTAAGGGGTTTGGTCAACACGTTGGAAGCCACGTAAGACAAAACCAAGAATAGTAGAAACAAGGCCGTAAACACGCTCAGGGCCGAAGCAATGACTTCGATAATCTGCCGGTCCAGTTCGGAACTGGCCGAAAAGTAAGGAATGCTGAGTACGCCGAGCAACCGTCCGTCGTACGACTTAATGCCGGCGTAGGCCGTCCGGTACTCTTTGCTGCCCAGCGATTCTTCCAGGAGCACCTGATTTTCTTTGTCTTCGATGATGTGAATAAAGGCGTCGGGGTTGATTCGTTTGGACAGATACCCACTTTCGTACATCATCGGGCGCGTCGACGTGTAGAGCCGGCCCTGCGTGTCGAACAGATTGATATCAATGTCGGCGTCGCGGGCAATCTTACCCAATTCTTCTTCCATCGACGCCTTAGAACGTTTGTAGGGCGTTTGTAGGTGCTCGTCTAAGTACGTCAGAAAGTTGGCCGCGATGTTGCGGGTGTTGCTGATGTAGGAATTTCTTTGGTTGGTGATGTAGTTCGAGCTAACTACGCTTAGAATAATGACGATTACCAGCAACAAGGGTAGAAAAAACGCCACGTTGAGTAGAATCTGAATGCGGGTCGAGTAGTTTACGCTGAATCGAGAAAACCCGTAGTTGATGGCGTAGGCCACAATGACCAAAATCACCGATAAGACCAGCAGCAGGTACAGAAACGAAAAATTAGAAAACACGCTCCGGACCGGGTATTCCTGCGACGACACGACGACCAACCGGCCGTCGCGGCTCTGCTGAGCAACGTGCTGGTACTCGTTTGTCAGTAGGCCGCTCGTAAACAGGGTTGAATCCGTTAACAGAGCGGGGGGCAATTTACGCTCGTAGTTGTAGCTGCCAGCGCTGTAAAGCAACCGTCGTTGCCCGTTGTGGTCTGGTTTGGGGGCACTAAAAATTGCGTAGCTGTAGGCCTGCGCGTCGGGCTTTTGGATAAACTTGGTGTCGACCAACAGTTCGGGGTACACGCTTTTGGGCAGTTCGGTTCGCAGGCGAAGATCGAGCACTACGTAGCCCAGCGTATCGTTGACGGGCGCGGCTTTACCCACGGCAACCGGCAGTCGGATGGGCGCGAAACAAACGTACTGCCGGATAAACTGGTTGCCTACCTCGTTGATGAAGTACACGCCCGGATAGCTGGTTTTGAAGCCGGAACGTTGGTAACGCTGGCTCAGTGCCGCGAACGAAACGGCATTGGGGCGGCTATCGAGCGGGCGTCCGTTGATCCGAAACGACGAAACGTCGATGTCGTATTTGTCGAAGTACTTGTCTAAGTGCAAACTTTTCACGCGTTGTTGAATGCGCTCCCGCACCAGCACCGTATCCAACCGCAGCGCCCGGCCAATCTCCGCGTCGCGCCCAATCGATTCCTGCGCCTTGCTAATCAAAAACTCACCAAACTCATCGTTGCCGGTTAGCAGTTGCGCGCCAAACTCCCGCTCGTGCACGAGCCGCTTGCTGATTTCCTGGTTATAGACTACGTAGGCCGTCATAATGGCGCACACAAACGCGGCCAGGAACAAGTAAACCGACGTTTTGTACCGAAACGTGTACAGCGTTCGGGGCAGGCAGCCGATGTAGACCATCGTTACGTACAACGCGTTCAACAACCATATCCACTCAAACGGCAGACCGAAGGCGTAGGCAAGCACCACCGTCAGCGCCGTTCCGACGGCAATCCAAAATAGACCCACCGGTTCGCTCCGGTTAAACCGCACGAACAAACTGGCCAAGAGATGAACGTACAGAAAGTAAATGAATGAGATGGTAATAAAGACCAGCAGGCACACCACTTTCAGCAGCGGAAACCGGATGCTCAGGGTAATGTCGAGCGTAAACTGCGATTTTTCGTAGATGTTGTTGATTTCCGAGTAGCACCCGTAGAACACCGCGTAGCTCAGCACCACGCAGGACAGCGACAACACCGGCCGGGTCCACTTGGGCCACCGCAGCATCCGGGCGTACAGCCGGGACCGGTAGTAATTGTTAACCCAGTAAAAACCCAGCACGCCCACTACGACGGTATTCAACAGCAGATCACCCAGCGACGGAACCAGGATCGACGACGCGTAAAATTTGGGATTGAACAGGTCGGATTCAATAAATAAAAACGGTACGCTAAAGTACAGCATGATGGCCCGCAGCGCCAACAGATAGCTCGCCAGCCAAACAAAGCCCCACTCATAACACCGTTTCTGCTGCCGGCGCAGCATGTCCTGAATGACGTAAAAGCCCAGAAAGATAACGGCCAGCGTCGCCAGAATTACCGTGTTCACCGGTGTTGAGTGATTGCGGTACGCTTCCACGCGGGGCGGCACAATCGAGAACAGAAACAACGGCGTGTTGTCGTACACAGCCCCGAAGCGCGGTCGGCGGCTGGTTTGAATAGCCTGCGGGTCGAGCGTGAACAGGGCCGGGTTGTAGCCCGATTGCAGATACGTGTTGTTACTGCGGTATTTGCGGTACACGTTGAGCACCGAAAACACATCGAGGGTATCGCTCCGCCGGCGCACCCGTTCGTGACTGACCAAGTACGTGCCTTGCTCAAACTCAATGAGCTTGGGCGTTAAAACGCCCGCAATGCGGCCGTAGTCCGGGATGAATCGGTGATCGGACCAGTACAACAACGCTCCCTTCTTGAAGATGTAGTACGGATAACGCGTCGTTAGGCGAAGGTCGGCAAAGGTCGATTTAGGTCGCCCGCGAAGTTGCCCAGCCACCGCGCTCAAATCGGCCGCACTAACGCGCAGTTCTTCTTTGACCCGCTGCTGCACCGTGCTCACGTACTGCTCGTCGGTTGCGCCGGGCGCGTCGCGTTCCAGCAGCAGGTAACAGGCCACGGAAAGCCCCGCCGATAGTAAGGCCAGGATTAGAAAAATATGTCGCTCGATCCGCTTCACAGGCTAAGAAGGGGGTATGGCCGAAACTGACCTAAAATCGTGCCAACTTCGGCGATGGGACCACGACGGGGCGCGCCCTCACGAGTCGGCACTTTGCCCGGCGTTACCGGTTGGTGCTGCGGAGCTGGCACCTTTTTCCACCGTGTAGCCGCCCGGCTCGTAGCCGATTTCGACGCCAAATACGTAGAGTAAATGCCGGCGATCAATAATGACGCGTACCCCCTCTACGTTATACACTTCGTCCGTGTCACCGGGCAAATCGAAGCCCAGTAGCCACGAAGCTCCGCAGCCGCCCCCCCGGATACCTACCCGGAGGCCGTACTGATCCGGGATTTTGTTGGCTTGTAAGGTATCGGTGATCTGCTGCCGCGCTTCGGGTCGTACCCAAACGGGATTGTTAAGTGTCGGCATGTTAACTCAAACGTCAATAATTTACCGATTCAGCCAGCTTGAACCTACGCAGTAAGTTGTCCCGTTGACCAAAGCAAAAGGCTGAACTTGCCTTTCAAAGTTACCCATTATTTGTCAAATAACCGATCGTGCAACATGGAGTTACTGAGTGATTTCTTAAAGTTAATTGTTCCGGCGGGTTTAGTGCTGTACGGCATGTACCTGACCGTTAAACTGTTGCTGGAACGCGAGGCCGATCGCCACCGCTACGAAGTAAAGACCCGCTACACCGAAACCGTGATTCCGGTGCGGTTGCAGGCTTACGAGCGGATGGTCTTGTTTCTGGAACGCATCAGCCCCAACAACCTACTGCTCCGACTCGGCAGCAGCGCCACGACGGTGCTGGAGTTTCAGCAGCGGCTCTTGCAGGAAATTCGGGACGAGTACAACCACAACCTGTCGCAGCAAGTTTACATGAGTCAGGCCGTTTGGGATCAGATTCAGGGAGCCATGAACGACGTGATGACGCTCGTCAATCAGGCATCGGGCGACACTCGCCCCGACGCCCCCGCCATCGACCTGTCTAAGCGCGTTTTTGAGCGGATCATCCAGAAAGACCGTCAGCCCACCGCCGACGCCCTCAAAGCCGTCAAAGAAGAAATTCAGGCCATGTTTATGTAGGAAGCTAACGTAGCTCTGGCACCGCGACGGCGCGGGGCGGCCCGTGCCGACCGTTCCTGCCGGAGCTACGTAAACACCCCTGCCGACAACGCCAGCGCCCGCTGAAACGCAGCTTGATTTAAGGTAATTGAAACGCCCTCTTCGTCCAGCGTGGCCACAATGTCTTCCGTCGGCAGGTTGCCCGTGAGGTCGTCGGCGGCCATGGGACAGCCGCCGAAGCCGCGCAGGGCACCGTCGATGCGCCGGACGCCTGCCCGCAAGGCCGCCCGGACTTTGGCGGGCGCTTCACCCGGCCGGGCGTGGAGGTGCGCCCCAAACTCAACCTGGGGAAACGCCCGGATTAGTGGTCCGTATACGCGTTCGATGGCGTCCGGCGTGGCCGACCCAATCGTATCCGAAGGAGCGATAATGCCGATGCCCATCCGCACCAGACGCTCCGTGAAGTCGGCAACCACGTCGGGATCGTAGGCATCGCCGTAGGGATTGCCAAAGCCCATCGACAAGTAAACAACCAACTCTTTACCCGCCTGGACGCACCGCGTTTGAATCCGCCCGACTTCCTCGAACGCCTGCGCCACGGACCGGTTCGTGTTGCGCTGCTGAAACGTTTTCGACACCGACAGCGGGTACCCAACGTACCGAATTTGGGGGAAACTAACAGCTTGCTCCGCCCCGCGCTCGTTGGCTACAATAGCCAGCAGTTTAGTCGGCGTTTGGTCTACTTGCAAGCCGGCCAGTACCTCCGCCGTATCGCGCAGTTGGGGAATGGCCTTTGGCGAAACGAAACTGCCGAAATCGAGCGTGTCGAAGCCTACCCGCAGCAGCGCGTTCAGGTAACGAATTTTCTGATCGGTTGGCACGAAGTGCGGCAGGCCCTGCATAGCATCGCGGGGACATTCGACGAGCTTCATGAGCGGACGCGGACGGGGCGTAAGGGCCGGCGCGATAGCCAGGTCAGCAACAGCATAGCAACCGCGCAGATGCCCAGCCCACCGGCTTCGCGGGCCATTTCAATGTTTAAGCTGCGCATACCCAGTTCGTTGAACAAAAATCCTTCAAACGCCGGGGGCCATTGGTAGTAGGCCGCCACAACGTAAACGGCCGCCATAATCGCGAAAAACCACCACTGCCCGACGCCCGCGTAGGCCATGAAGCAAGCAACGGCGGCTAAGCCGTAGATCGGCACCCAAACCTCCGGGTCGGGGTCGTTGTACTGAAAGGCCGCGAACAAGACAAACAGCAGCCCAAAGACAATTGAAAGAAGTTTACGCATGATAAAGAATGAGATGAATGAGAACAAAAGAAGGCAAAGACCGAGTTCGCTCTTTTCTTTTCGCCTACGTTTCCATTGCCCGTTCGGTTATTGACAATATTCTGCCACGGCGTTGGCGGCATCGGCGTAGCCCAACGCCTGCGCCTGCTTTAAACTCAGACACCCGCCCTCACGTTCCTCTTGCAGAATTTTAGTAATTCCTAAGCCGTAAAACGCTTTGCCAAACTTCGGGTCCGCTTGCACGGCT
>CAXUEB010000140.1:2781-6778 GCA_964249775.1 uncultured Spirosoma sp. | reverse complement strand
GTCTTTTTGCCCGTACCGCAGATTCCCCCGGTTGTAAAAGGCCAAGGCGTTTTTTGCGTTTAACGCAATCGCCTGCGAGAAATCGTTCAGAGCCGGCTGAATTTGTTCCTGCGCGGCCAGCAACTGACCCCGGTTCAGGTAGATTTCGGCGGTGATGACGCGGCCCGTATCGGGAGCCAGCCGAATGGCATCGGAGTAGTCACGCAGCGCTCCCGTGGGGTCGTTCTGGGCCACTTTCAACAACCCCCGGTTATAATAAGGCCGGTAGAAATTGGGGTTTAGTTTAATAGCCTGGTCATAGTCCAGCACCGCGTTGGCGTACTCTTTCAACTCGAAATACGCCACACCCCGCGAGTTAAACGCGTCGACGTTGTCGGCGTCCGCTTCAATGGCCTGGTTAAACGACTGAACCGCTTCTCGAAATTTACCGTCCCGGAGGTAGTTCCGGCCTTGCTGCACGTACTCGTCCGACGACGTACAGGCACTGATACTAAACAAAATAACCCAAACAACGCACAACGTCTGCTTCATAACGTCCGAGTTTCTGGGCAAAGATACGGCCGAAATTTGGTCGTTTGGTGAACAATTACTTATCTTTGCCCTGGCAAATCGGTGCTACCAGCTCCTGCTGAATCCCCCAGGTCTTGACCGAAGCAAGGGTAAGTAGTCGTAGCGGTGAGACATTGGTTTGCCATTTTTTGTTTCCGGCCGGTTCGGTTCGTTGATTGTCGGGGCGGTTGGTGTCGTTTCGTAATTTGGTGTAATCTTGCAACCGAATTGCAAACTGCCTGACCCCTGCTATGGACCTCTTGTCTGATCTGACCGCGTCGTACCGGAACGCGTTTCACGCGGAGCCAACCCTCATCGGCTCACCCGGCCGCGTCAATCTCATCGGCGAACATACGGACTACAACGAAGGCTTCGTTTTGCCGGCCGCCATCGACAAAGCCATCTACGCAGCGATTGGCCCTCGCTCCGACGGGCAGCTTTATCTCATCGCCCACGATCTGGGCGAATCATTCACCGGGTCACTCAACGATCTGACGCCGACGCACACCTGGGCCGATTACGTGCTGGGCGTCGTGGCGCAACTCCGGTTGATTGGTCATTCCGTTGGCGGCTTCAATTTTGTCTTCGGCGGCACGATTCCAATGGGCGCGGGTCTGTCGTCGTCGGCCGCGCTTGAAAACGCCGTTGGCTTCGGACTAAACGAACTGTTTGGACTGGGCTTGGATCGCCTGACGCTGGTGAAACTCTCGCAGCGGGCCGAAAATGATTTCGTGGGCGCTAAAGTCGGCATCATGGATATGTTTGCCAGCATGATGGGCCGGGCGGGGCACGTCATTAAGTTAGACTGCCGTTCGCTCGATTACACGTACGCCCCGTTGCAAATGGACGACATTCGTATTGTGCTGTGCGACTCCCGCGTGAAGCACTCGCTGGTGCAGTCGGAATACAACACGCGCCGGGCCGAGTGCGAAGCGGGCGTTCGATTTCTGAGGGCGTTCTACCCCGACGTAGTCAGCCTGCGCGACGTAACGATGGACATGCTGGACCGTCACTTGAAAGACACCGAACCACTGATTTACCGGCGGTGTGCGTACGTCGTGCAGGAAAATGGGCGGCTGCTGGACGGCGTGGCGCGGCTCGAAGCGGGCGACGTGGTTGGTTTCGGGCAGTTGATGTACGGTTCGCATGAGGGCCTGAGCCGCTGGTACGAAGTGAGTTGCGTTGAGTTGGACACGCTGGTCGATCTTGCCCGCGAGCAACCGGGCGTGCTCGGCGCGCGGATGATGGGGGGCGGCTTTGGCGGCTGTACCATCAATTTAGTTGAGCAAGCCGCCCTGAACGGCTTTACCGATTACATCACAAAACAATACAAGGCCCGAATGGGTAAAGATGCGTACATTCACGTCTGCCGGCTTGAAGACGGCACGCACGTGGTTGAAACGTCGTAAGTCAGTCGTATTAACTCGATTCCGCTATGAAATTTTTCATTGACACGGCCAACCTGGCCGACATCCGCGAGGCTCAGGACATGGGCGTTCTCGACGGCGTAACGACCAACCCGTCGCTGATGGCCAAGGAAGGCATCACGGGCAAAGACAACATCATGCGCCACTACAAGCAGATTTGCGAGATCGTGGAGGGCGACGTCAGCGCGGAAGTCATTTCGATCAAGTACGACGAAATGATTAAAGAAGGCGAAGAACTCGCTGACCTTGACGAAAACATCGTTGTGAAGGTGCCCATGACCGGCGACGGCGTGAAAGCCATTAAATATTTTACCGAAAAAGGCATCCGTACCAACTGCACGCTGGTGTTTTCGGCGGGTCAGGCGCTGCTGGCGGCCAAAGCGGGCGCAACCTACGTGTCGCCGTTTGTGGGTCGATTAGACGATATTTCGACGGACGGTATGGATCTGATCGAGCAGATCGTCACGATTTACACCAACTACGGCTACACGACCGAAGTTCTGGCGGCTTCGGTGCGCCACCCGATGCACGTGATTCAATGCGCCCAAATCGGGGCCGACGTAATGACGGCTCCGCTGAGCGTGATTAAATCCCTGCTCAAACACCCCCTGACCGACAGCGGTTTGGAAAAATTCCTGGCCGACCACGAAAAGGCGGCTCTGCCGGTGAAAAAGTAAACGCAGTGGGTAAGTGGGCCAATCCATTTACCCACTTACCCACCTTGTTCATGTTTTCGACGGAACCCGTTCTCAATCTCGATCACGTTGACATCTACCAAGATCAAAAACTGATTCTGGGCGATGTATCCTTTACGATTCACAAAGGCGATTTTGTGTATTTGATTGGCCAAACGGGCAGCGGCAAATCGTCATTATTGAAAACGCTGTACGCGGACCTGTGGCTTCAGAATGGCGCGGGACAGGTCGTCGGCTATTCCCTGAACGCCCTTAAACCCCGCGACGTACCGTTTCTGCGCCGAAAAATCGGCATTGTCTTCCAGGATTTCCAATTGTTTTTCGACCGCTCGGTAGAAGACAATCTAAGGTTTGTTCTGAGGGCAACCGGCTGGAAAAGCAAAGCCGACATGAACCAACGCATTGCTGAGGTGCTCATGCAGGTTGGACTGGGAACGGCGCAGAAGAAAATGCCCCACCAATTGTCGGGGGGCGAACAGCAGCGCGTCGTGGTCGCGCGGGCGATGCTCAATGAACCGCAGATTCTGATTGCCGACGAACCCACGGGCAACCTCGACCCGGCCGTTTCGGATCAGATTATGCGGGTATTCCAATCCATCAACAACGCCGGCACCGCCGTGCTGATGGCCACCCACAATTACGACCTGTTAAACAAATACCCCGCCCGCGTCCTGCGCTGCGAGGACGGGCAGGTAGTGGAAGTAAAGGGGTAAACGGGGTAGGGTGTAAGGGGCTAACGCGAAAACAACACTGGCGTCAGCCCCTTACACCCTACCCCGTTTACCCCTCATCTCATTTATTTCGCCTTCATGTAGGCAAATGGAATCACCATTTCTTCCAACGACACGCCCCCGTGCTGGAACGTGTTGCGGTAGTGATTGACGTAGTGATTGTAGTTGTTGGGGTAGGCAAAGAAATAATCCTCCAGCGTGAAGACGTAGGCCGTTGAAACGTGCGGCTTGGGCAAAAACAAACGCTCCGGCTTGCGGCCCACAAACACGTGATTGTCTTCAAAGCCTAAGTTCTTGCCTTGCTTGTAGCGCAGGTTCGTGTTGGTCTCGCGGTAACCAACGATTTTAGCCGGCTTCTGCACCCGAATCATGCCGTGATCAGTGGTTACGATGAGCCGTCCACCCTTGGCCGCGATCTTCTGAATCAACTCCAGCAGGGGCGAGTGCAAAAACCACGACCGCGTAATGCTGCGGTACGCCGACTCGTCGGGGGCCAGTTCTTTAATCATGGCCATGTCGGTGCGGGCGTGGCTGAGCATGTCGACGAAGTTGTAAACGACTACGTTCAACTGGTTCTGCAACAGATTGTTAAAAT